>NZ_CP117883.1:5713912-6018549 GCF_028736215.1 Mucilaginibacter sp. KACC 22773 | reverse complement strand
TAACCGATTTAGGTATCTCGGAAGTTATAAGGGATGGCAAAACACACGACAACATCTTTGAAGAACTGGACAAATTGGAAGAATGGTTACGCTCGGTTGCTGAAATCCTGAACCGTTACCTGTACAAATCCCTCGAAAATCAATACGACTTCCTAACCAGTGATACCGCCATTAAGGAAAGCATTTTAATGAATGAATACCTGTTTACCGCAGACGGCAGGTCGGCAAACCACTTAGTAGCATTAAACAAACGGACACCAAAAAATTAAAATCATGACAACGAACTTTTTTCAAAACATAGCAAGCCTTAATCTTCCCGGCACGTGGAAGTTAGTCATCCAAACCGATGCAGACGGCAATATGACCGTATCGGAACTTTTTAACGCTACCTGCGGGGATAAAGCCGTAAAGCTGATTATCCCGTACACGCTCACAGGCACAGCGCAGGATTTGGACGAGGCATTTTTTACCAAGATAACCGAGCCTGTAACCAAGACGGCTGAACTGCAAACCAATCTGGAAGCCCACCTCAAAAGCGTGGAACAGGCTAAAGCAGCTTCTAAAATGGAGCAGGATAAAAAGAACAAGGAAAAGGCACAGGCGACCGCTACCCCGAAAAAGACGGAAGATGCGGAATTGCCCGAACCGAAAATCAGCAAGGAGGACAAGAAAAAAGCCTATGATACAGCAATGGAAAATGTGACCGAACTGATAAAAAAACTCAAATTTTCCGAAGCCCTGACCGTCCTGCCAAGCGTGGAGGAACACCCCAACAAGGAAAACGAACTGAAAAAGAAACGCCAGTATTTAGAACAACAGGCGAACCTGTACGAGAAAGCACTCTTAAATTTTAACGCAGAATAAAACCCCAAAGCCATGTTAGCAACGAAATTACTACCAAGAGTTTTTGTCCACACCGAGAACGGGCAAAAGATACGCCTGACCGACCCCAACGAGGATTTCAGCCCCGAAGCGGTCTGCAACTATTACAGCAACCTGTACGCTATCCTCACCACCGCCAAAATCACAGGGCCGGAATTTGTAGA
Source organism: Mucilaginibacter sp. KACC 22773 (assembly GCF_028736215.1). Classification (NCBI taxonomy): domain Bacteria; kingdom Pseudomonadati; phylum Bacteroidota; class Sphingobacteriia; order Sphingobacteriales; family Sphingobacteriaceae; genus Mucilaginibacter; species Mucilaginibacter oryzagri. The sequence continues at coordinate 6,017,503 of NZ_CP117883.1, read as the reverse complement.
TGATTGCAGGGAATATGAATTTGTGTCCACCATAGGGGTGAAAGGGTAAAACCATGAGAACAGCAAATGACAAAGGATTAATCAAAGAACGCAACCAACAGCTATGGAAACTACATCAGCAAATCGCACACTTCGCCAAAGACCTCGACAGGCTGCCCGATGCGCAGGAAGCAAGGCTCAACCGCCCGAAATCAGCACCGCAGCACCTGCTGCCAATGGTTTTTTAAGGCACAGCTTTATGCCCCTGTACAAGCCTGCACCCGATTTACCCAAAGCTTCAGGACTGGAAAGGGATTTTTTCAAATCTCTTTCCTACCTCGAAAAGCATTACGGGTTACAGCTTACGGATTACCGCTCCCTGCCATATCCCTACAATATCCTCATGGCAGAACGGGAAGCCAACCGCAAACTGAAAGCAAAAGGAAGGTATCGGGCTTTGCAAATTGTGCAGGAGGAGGATAGCCAAACATTCCTGACCGTAACGGAAACATTCAATAACGATTTCGGGCTGTACTATATCCCCGTTATGCCCATTTACGACCTGTGGCAAAATCCTGAACACGCCCATTGCGGTGAATTGCTCACCGCCGTTTGCGCCTACCTATACGCAGAAGCTGGTATAGATTATTACCGTGACGATGATACCTATATGTACCGCAACTACGAATGCTTGGAGGAATGGATCAATGAACGGGCTTTTGAAGCGGATGACGAAGAGGACTATTGCAGGCAGAAATACGATTATGATAATGCCGCATCACAGGGGGATTTTATTCAGGAGAAAATGATGGCGAGCGGTTTTCGCCACAGCCTCGACAGCCTGATAGCCAACTTTAAGGCGGCTACCGAATTTGAAAAGCAATGCCTGACCGTTGCCAAAACAACCTGGGAACTGTGGCAGTCCTTTTCCAACCAAAACCTGTATAAACATGCCAGCCTGCAAGGCTATGAACCCGAAGATTACGATGATGATTACGTGGGTATGCATGAATATTTCTCGTTTATCGGCAATGTACGGGACAGTATCAGCGACGACCTGAAAAACATGGTCAACGACGATTTTAACGAACGAACCCGTTATCAGGAACCTGAGATAGTCACCTTTTTTAACAAGCCTAAAGGTCTTTATACCGATGAACTCGCCTACGAGGAAAGGCTATTGAAACTGATAGATGATTTATGCACCCTTTTATACCATAAGCCATGAAAGAATTAACCGGAACATTTGGTAATCTATACGAGCCTGTAAAAGCCCTGCTCATCATGCAGAAAACAGGGGATGGTCACCAAAGCGATTTTTATATAGAAAGTTACGATATGGACGCAGCAGGCTGCCCCATCAACGGGCATCCCTTATCGATTGCTGAATGCAACAAATTGGCGAAAGCTTTACAGGCAAGCGAAAAGAAAGCGCAGGGATTTTTGAACCCTGCGGGACTGATGCCCAAAAATATCCTGACCATCAACAGCGGTTCATCGGGTTATGCGGTTTGGCACACGCCGCCCCAATCGGTCAAATTGTTGTTTACCGAAAACTTGGACATCTCATCGGGAATGGCGCAAATTCCCGCATTGGTTTGGAAGGCCGGAAAAAACAGCTTGCAGGTTTTTGCGGTAACTGATACCGATTTTACAGAAAACACCCCTTTATGCCATGCCCCGTTTTTTAATGTCTATCCTGACGGCAGGGTATGCATGGGAAATGTACGTATAGGCATTCCCAAAGACTGCGGACTGGAACAGTTCATGGAACGATGGCAGGACTATTTTTTTAACAGCTATTTCAGCCACCTGTTTAGCGGGCATCAGCCCGTGAGGGGCAATATCGTTCAGCTTTGGCAAAGCCTGACCGCTGGGCAAGAGCCGTTCCCAACCGATGTATTGATACCGAATAAGTTTCACCTGAAAAATTTACTAAAATGAAAACGCTAACACCCATACACATTACCGACAACTACCTCATCAATCCGACCAACCCGATTACTGTGAACATCATTGGCTGTGGCGGTACGGGCAGTCAGATGCTCACCAACCTCGCCCGTATGCAGCAGGCCATGCTTGCGCTTAACCACCCTGGCTTCATGGTTTATGCTTATGATGACGATACCGTTAGCGAGGCCAACCTCGGCAGGCAGCTTTTTGCCGAAGCGGAATTAGGCTTATCAAAAAGCGTGGTGCTTGTTAACCGGATCAACCGTTTTTTTGGTACGAATTGGAAAGCGGTTACCCGCCGCTATGATGCGGACTATGTGGAAAGCCAGTCCAACGAAGGCAAAGCCAATCTGTTTATTTCCTGCGTGGACAATGCCGTTTCCCGATTTGAAATTGCTGCCATGCTGCAAGAGTTTAGCAGCTACAATACCTACGAACGAAACCGACCCTTATACTGGATGGATTTAGGTAACAGCAAGGATACGGGGCAGGTAATTCTTTCGACCATCGGCAAACATAAGCAGCCGGAATCCAAAAAGTACGCACCAGTAGGAAATCTCCCTTTTGTTACCGAAACCTTTAAGGATTTATTGGCAACGGCAGATGCTACCGACGATACGCCAAGCTGTTCCTTAGCGGAAGCCCTGACCAAACAGGATTTGTTCATCAATTCGGCCTTAGCCACTATGGGTTCATCCCTGCTTTGGCAGCTATTCAGGGAGGGAATACTTTTCAACTGCGGCTTTTTCATGAACTTAAAGGATTTCAGGACAACGCCCATCAAAATCACTTCTCCTGTAATAAAAAATCTGAACGGAGAACAGCAATCACAAGCAGCATGATTTTATGAATATCGTGGATAAAAACGGTCAGGTGATGACCATCGAAAATTTGGATTTAGCCATCCTGCAGGCGGACGATTACCGCCAGTACAGGCATCACCACCCCTCGTTCAAAACACTGGATGAGGGATTGCAAGCCTATTGGGAAGATGTGTGCCTGAAATTGCTCAGGTTAAAAAACGAATAAAAAATCGCGCCATCCTGCCACTTGCTGCTTTCATCCGCAACAGGCAGGATGGCGTGTTGGGTAGCCAGACTTTCCTAAAAGCATGCCCTCCTACGGCCAGCTTGCTTTTCTGAAACTCTGGCAATTTCAAAACTAAAATGATGGTGAAGATTAAAGAGGGCTATGTGATGAATGCCCGTGAAAAAGCCGAATATGATAAGGTAAATGCCCTGCCACGTAAGACATCGGGTCGGGTGGATTTTTATTATAAACCACAGACCAAATACCCGCCGCGTATCTATGTGTATATGCACGCCGAAGTCTGGTGCGACCGCAACCGCCGCCCGATGGGACTGTATTACGCCATGCCGTTCTTGTCACGGCCAATGAACCGGGAGGAAATTGAATATCATCATTTCGACATACGGCTATTCTATCACCAATATGAGGATTGGGATAAGCTGATCTACGCCGAAGAACAGGAAGCGGAGCTTTTAGATCGGGAAACTCCCGGCGCAGGCACAGCATTTTTACAGCAATTGAAAGCTTTTCGTGAGCGATGCCCAATAGGCTCGCCTACGGTGAAACCCAGATCAGTTACTGGTTCATCCGAAGAAAGCGTAGTTATAGTTATTAATGACCTGGCGGCCGCTGGATTTGTTTTTTGGTAGTGAGCCTTTCGAACGGATGTCCGTTGCGACCCCCTAATCTCCCATTTTCTTTGGTAAAGCGTTAGCTGGCATCATTAAAACCGTAATGGAATTGTGGCCCGAACGACGCAGGGAAATATTTCGCCTGCGCTACTCGGAGAATTTTACACCGAAGAAAATTACCGAAATGTTATTACTATCCCTGAGTTCGATACACAGCACTTTGCAGGCCATTATAATGGGTTTAACTCCCATCCCCCGAAGATTGACACTGGTTTGTGTGCTAACCGGCCATTTGGATTTATTCCGGAATTAAATACCTGAATAAATCATGTTACCCAAAACAATCATTTTTTACACCCGTGAGGAAAATGACTAGAAGTATGTTACAATATAAAAGCGGTGAAAATCGCTGTTCCAAGTTTGGAGCGTAATACCTTCAATGAATTATTCACCTGTTTTTTTACCGTTTTTTCAGATAGGCCAAGTAATTCAGCAATTTCTTTATGCGTAAAGTTTTGCTTTCTGCTGAGTTCAAATATCTCGCGCATCCTGGGAGGAAGCGCGGCAATTTCGTTTTCGATCATCGCGTTTAATTCCTTTTCTCTAACCAAGTGATCGGTGATACAGTCATCTTGTTCAATAAATTTACCAATAGATTGAATGTATTTAGACTCAACATCCTTATGCGAAATAAAATCAAATATCTTATACCGGGCAGAAGTATATAAATAACCGGATAAGGTTGTCTTTAATGATAAATTCCGGCAATTATACCAGAGACTGCTAAATAACTCATGCACGATATCCCTTGCTTCCTCGCGATTGCGGAGTTTATTAAATACATGGATATATAATGCCCCATGAAAACGGTTATAAATTTCAGTATAGGCCAATTGATCGCCTGATTGGAGCAATTCGGCCAGTTCAAAGTCACTATACGATTTATAATCAACCATTATCGGGGAAAATCCAACTATAAAGATACAGAATTGTTGCTATTTTCACTAAGATCGGCTTAATCCTGAAAATCTGAATTAAGTTCAAAAAAGGCATTCGTGTCTTTTTGATTCAATGCTGCGATTGAACCGGGATTCGTATGGTGAAGGATGGAGAATTATAGGAAGCGTACGTGTCCCAAAAATTAGAGGAATTATACTTAATAATTAAAACCCCGATAAAATCGGATGATGGGATTATCTTTTCGCCATCATCCAATAAGACCCTCTATCTGTTGAAAAAAAAGAAACAGCTTGCTTGTCCAGTTTGATGAGTAACTGCCGCTTGCTGTTTCTCCTGAATTATAAAATGAAAACCTAAACCACGGAAGTGTTATTATATCATTTTCCTTTAAATCACCGGTTTCTTTTCCCTGTTATCATCATTTAATAATTTAATTGACGGTTTTTTTCGACTGGGGCGGGAATTGACGGAGATTTCAGATCTGATAATGAGACCGAAGCTGGTACCACCCCTTGCATAGGCGGATACTAATTTCAGCTTTTGTATAAAAATGGCTTCGTTTTCGTAAAGGAGCACATCCGGGTAGCTTATCACCCGGCGCGGCCGAAGCCGGCCCCCTGTCTAAAAACAGGAGTCCGGCATGATGACCGAACCCTTCCAACCCCGGTAAAAAATACCGGGTGAAGGAAGAGCAATTGTATTTTCATTATTTTTCATCGACTGGTTTATTAATTTCTGGTATTATAAAATAATCAATTTCAACAGGTTACCGGTTTTTTTCGGAGATCAGAGCAAAACTAAAGTCTTCCGGTTTATTTATTAAAAATCTCAGCAAGCTTTTTGCTCAAACCATCGCCATGCAGGTCCTTGCCGATTATTGTACCATCGGGCCCAATTAAAAAATTTTGAGGAATGGCTTTTACCGCATACAGTTGAGCCGCTTCATTCTTCCATCCTTTCAGATCGGAAACCTGTGTCCATTCCAGGTGATCGTCATGGACGGCTTTGACCCATTTATCTTTGGCATTAGGCTGATCCAGTGATACCCCCAACACTGTAAACCCTTTATCTTTATAGGCATTAAAATTCTTTACGACATTGGGATTCTCTGCCCTGCACGGGCCGCACCAGCTTGCCCAAAAGTCAAGCAATACATATTTCCCCTTATAATCATGAAGGGAAACTGCTCTCCCTGAAGTATCCGTTTGGGTAAAATCGGGGGCAATGGCACCAATCGCTGTTCTTTTCATTCTGGCAATTTCTGCACCATACTCTGTTCCCATTTTGGAGGAGCGTACACTTACCGAAAGGGTGTTAAATACAGGTTCCACCTGTGCAACATCAGGTACGGCGCCGGCGTAGATTTTTAACGCAAAAAGGCTGACTAACGAATTAGGGTTACCTTTAATAAATTCAAGATAAACCGCTTTTTGCTCCTGTCGGAGGGCGCTGCTCTTTTTATCAATAGCCTCGCTGAACTCTTTTGATTTTCTTTGTTCCTCCGATGCTGCCTGGTATTCCTTTTCCAGTGCAGCGGTTTTGGCGGTGGATGGCGTCAATGCTTGTATCAGTTTTGCATTATCCGTGTTTAAAAGGCCTCCGGCAATGCGTGCCTTATCCAGCAGTCCAGGGCTTGTTACATGGATCAACCCCTTTTCAAGATATAAAGAGGTATAGCTGATTTCAGGGATATTGATACCGGTACCCTTTTTGTTGATGATCAAATAGGCGCTTTCGGGTTGATCTATCTTTCCTTTAAAGCTGAAACTTCCATTTTTTATGGCGGTTGAATCGGTTTGATTACTCCCCGCAATGCTGCGCATTAAATACGCTTTTGCCGTGGCAGGTAATGCCCCTACTTTTCCTTTTACTGTATAGGTGAAGGTTTGCGCCCGCAGGATGGCCGGTGCCATGAATATGGCCGCGGCGATGAATAAACGATAATTTCTGAAGATATTTTTCATATTTTTAATGGTTATAGTTTAATAAGAGTAGCCTGGGTTTTGTGGCCCGATAGTCGGGTTCGATTGATATTCTGAAGATGGAATAGGAAGAATATATTGCGCAGTTGAAGTAATGGTAGGCTTCAGTTGGGTTACGGTAGCCAGCGGAAATCGCAGCATCGCCATCCAGTCAGCACCGTCTTCGCCTACCAGATTTCTCGAAATTTCATCATAATTCTGCAAGAGCAGCGCATCCGCTGTTGACGCATTGTCAACCGCAGAAAAATCAGTGACACCGGCTTTGGCCATGACCGTCTTGATCAGCGCTTTGGCCGTGCTCAGGCTGCCGCCCGACCTAATCGTGGCTTCCGCCTCCAATAAGTATACTTCGGATAAACGGAAGGCATAAGCTGTTTCTGATACCTGGGTAGGCACCGTAGCATAAGCAATATACTTGGTGAAATAATAGGTATTGGGGCTGTAAGCATTGTATCTACTCGCCGGCCCAACCATCCATGATCCCCGCGGATCATTTTGAAGTAAATCCTTTAATGCCTGTTTGGCAACCCAAAGGCCACTGCCCCCCGGGTAATATTGATAGCTGAGATTATAGTAAAAAGTTTCCTGGCCGGTATTGGGTTTGATACCCAATATCACCTCTGAACTGGCTAAACCTTTCGTGTAAAATATATCCTTCAGGTTATTTTCCAATGCATAAATGTTCGATTGCTTTATATTTTCAGCTAAAGTGATGACCTGAGCGTAATCGCCCTGTTGTCCCCGGCTCATTAACACGCGCATCTTTAAAGCCATAGCGGCCCACTTAGTTGCATAGTAGTTAGGGTTGCTTGACGGTGCGTTAGCAATGGCGAAATCACAGTCGGTAATGATGAAGTCATAACTGGACCTCACATCACTCCTGGCCTTAACAATATTGCTCAAGGTCGAAGGAGCGTCCCTGATCAGGATACCATATTTGCTCGAAATATCATACCATTGGGCAAAGTAACTTAACAGCCGGTAGTTGGTGTAAGCCCTTAGGAAACGGGCTTCACCAAGCATCTCGTTCTTCCTGTTCCCTGTAAATGCATTATCAGCAAGAGCCGTTATCCCGCTTATCGTACCGTTGGTTGCTTCAACCAGTTTATAACAATCATCCCAGATCCCCTGGCTAAAAGTGCTGGCTTGATTGCTATTGGATTCATCCTGCATAACTCCAAACCCATAGCCTAAGTAACCGGTAAAAACACTTCCCGTAACTTCATGAAAAGACCAATTGGTAAAATTGCTGCTGTTTGCGTTAGCTAAGCGGAAATAGGCGCCATTTAAAACGATTTGAGCTTTGCTTTGACTGGTTACGGCGTTGATGTCAACTACCTCATTTCTTGGCGGAGCGCTAAGCTCCTTATTGCACGAGCATAGTATCAATGATGCGACACTCGCTAAAATTCCTTTAATAAGTTTTCTATTGAACATAAGTTTAATTTTTAAAAGCCCACCCTTAATCCAAAACTGTATTGACGCACTGTCGGATATGATGCGTCGTCGGTATATCCACCGATCAGGCTGTACGGATTATTACTAACCTCCGGATCCGGACCCGGATACTTGGTGAGGATCAGCAAATTGTTACCTGCCACATACACAAAAGCGTTATGAATATGCAGTTTATCCGTAAAGCTTTGAGGCAGTTGGTAACTGAATGTTAACGACTTTAGTTTGAGGTAGGAAGCGCTGAATACATCCAAGGTGGAAACCGCGTCTGATTGTGCTATTTGGGATACGCCAAGCACCATTCTCGGGTTATTCGAAGTCGTATTGGAGGCACTGTAATGATCTAAGATACTCAGGTCGTGATTGGTTTGATCGCCCAGTCCGATATTATTTATTCTTGGCTGATACAGCAAATCTCCCCCGTAGGAGAAGGTCAACAGGGTCATCAGGCTAAAACGCTTATAAGTAAAGGTATTCGTAAAGCCGCCGAAGAACTTTGGCTCTGCATGTCCGATTACCATCCGTTGTTCGAATCCCTTATAATTTCCATCAGTAAACAACTGATATTTGGCATCTCCTATCCCCAGGTATGGCCGTAAACCGTATTGAGACAAAAGATCAATCTTTTTATACTCGTCTACTTCCGCCTGGGTCCTCAATACGCCAAGATATTTAACGCCGTAGATCAATCCCACCGGTTGACCGACCGTTAAGATAGAATTACCGAGGAATAGCGAATTTCCAACAGGATCGGTTGTCTGCGGAATTCCTAACGGGTCCGAAACGCTCTGGTTAAGCCGGAGTACCTTGGACCGGTTGGCTGATATATTGAGGGCGGCGTTCCACTGAAAATCCTTCCCTTTCAGAATGTCGCCGCGCAGATCAATTTCGATCCCGCGGTTTCTGATCGTTGCGAAATTTTCAAGGACAGAAGAAAAACCGGAACTTGTAGCAACAGGAAGTGCCATCAGCAGATCTGTCGACCGTTTCTCATAATACCCGATTGAACCCTGCAGCCTTGACCCAAACATCGCAAAATCAAGGCCCGCATCTTTTTGCAACGTGGTCTCCCACTTAATTTTGTCATTGCCCAGCTGTGACGCGATCAGGGAATTGGCACCAGCATAGCTGCCTGGGGTATAGAGCGTATAAAAGAGATTATCCCCTATATTCTGGGTTCCGGTATACCCGGCACTGATACGAAGTTTTAACAGATTGAGCCACGATACATTTTTTAAAAAACGCTCTTCGTTCAGCAACCAGGCCAGGCCAGCTGATGGAAAATACCCCACCCGGTTATTCACCGGGAATTTGGAAGAAGCGTCCGACCTTCCCGTAACAGTTAAAAGATATTTCTCCTGGTAAGCATAATTTGCACGCAGGTAAAAACTTAGCAAGGAATTTTGATTATTGACCTGTTGTGGGGGCAGGGGGAGTGCAGCCGAAGATAAGCCTGTAAGCAAATCATTATCAGGAAATCCTTCACCGGATGCAGAAAATGAATTGCTTTTCGACTTTTGCCAGGAGGTTCCTCCCAATAAGGTGATCCGGTTGTCGTTGTTAAATTGTTTGTCCCAGGTTAACGTATTTTCGTAAAAGACATTGGTCTGCTGCGTCTGTCCCTGTGTAGCGATGCCGCCATTGGAACTCGTATTCGTTCCCGAAATATAAACGGTACTGGGAACGTAATTTTGCTGGTGGTAATTGGTGTAATTAACCGAAGCGGTACTTTTAAACTTCAGTGTGTTTGTGATACTATATTCTAATGATAGCGAACCTAACAGCAAATCTGTATTGGAATAGTTCTTGCCCTGAAGCAGGTTAAAAGGATTCTGGACACCAGAATAGATACTGCTTCCGAAACTGGTTGGAACAAATATCTTTGGCGTTCCATCGGCATTGAACGGTGTTAAAATGGGAGGCGCCAATAAAGCAGACGTATATATCCCATTGGTGATATTATTTTGCGTGAAACCATAATCCAAATTCGTAATCAAACGTAAACGATCCGTAATTTCGTTGTCGAGATTTACTTTGCCCGCGATTCGGCTAAAATCGGTGCCCAGTAAATTTCCTGTCTGATGATTGTAGGATAACGATGTATAGTAGCGGGATCCGGTTCCACCACCGCGAACACTGACATCAGCGTTTTGAGTAACACCTGTTCGGGTAACTAAACCGATCCAGTTGGTATTTGCCGTTCCAAAATAAGTAGGGGACTGTAAAATAGAATCAGCAATTGGATTTGAACTCCTGCCCAAATCAGCCAGCGCCTTATTTAAATTGGTGGCCCCTTCTTTTAGCAATGCTGCATATTGACTGGCATTCAGGACTTTTTGGGTCCTGGCAGTACTGTACGCTTGAAAATAATTCGCTTCCAGCGTGGGCTTTTGATTCTTTAAACCCTTTTTGGTTGTGATAATTACTACACCGTTGGCTGCTTTTGAACCGAATATAGCCGTCGCAGAGGCATCTTTAAGGATATCAATGGATTCAATATCATTAATGTTTAACCCCGCCAGGGTATTGAGGCCACGGGAAAATGACGAACCCACCGATGTACTTCCTGAAGGGTCGTTCGTTAGGTTTTCAACGGGGTTTGTGATATCCGCCCCGGCTTGAATATACCTGTTTGTGATCGTCATTTGTACGCCATCAATAACATAAAGCGGATCGTTTCCCCCGATCAGTGAGGCACCGCCGCGAATACGGATTTTGGCCATACCTCCCGGTGATCCGTCCCCCTGTACAACCTGAACGCCTGATGCCTGACCGGACAGCGCCTGATCAATGGTTGCAAACGGTGTGTTTTTAATATTATCCATTTTTACCGAGGATACCGCACCGGTTAGATCTTTCCTTTTAGAGGAGCCATAGCCCACCATAACGACCTCATTGAGAACATTGGCCGTTTGCTTTAACACAACTGAAAGTACATTGCCCTTGATTTGTGATATTTTAAAACGCTGGGTTCCATACCCAATAAAACTAAATTGCACTTCAGCATCTTTATCCAGGTTTCGCAAAGCAAAGCGCCCTGAACTATCTGTCGCGGTTTGGGTTCGGGAACCCAGCACCGTTACGGTAACCCCGGCCATTGGCTTTCCGTTTTCGTCAGTTACTGTTCCGCTTATTGAAGATGTTTCGGATCTTATCCTGTCTGACGTTTGAGGAGGCACTTTGACAACAACGGTTTTACTGCTAATGATATAAGTCAGTGGTTGCCCTTTGAAAATTTGATCCAGTACGTCATCAATTTTACCGGAATTTACATGAATGGTTACCGGTTTCGTATCTCTCAGATCGCCTTCAGCATAAATAAAATTATACCCGGTTTGGGCCTTGATCTCTTTGAATAATTTTTTGAGCGGAACGTTATTATACGAAAGGTTGATGTTTTGCGCTTTGATTTCAGCGCTGGCCTGCATTAATGTTATTAAAATAAGGAAAGTAGTTATTTTCATTATTAATAAATACTTCTTGGGCCGCCATAAAATTGACGTGCCTGTGTGAAAATGAGATATTTTCATACTTTTGTAGAGTTTTGGGTTAAAACAAGATTGACCAAATAAAATTTCACCTGCGATGCAGATTGAAAAGGGCTAACTCAAAACATTTGGCGTGAAGATGGTGGGACATCTTCGCGTTTTTTTTTGGACCCTTGTCGCCAGAAGGGGTTATGTTTGTAGCTGTTTCTTCATCGATTATTGTTTTTTGTTTAAGTGAATAATGATATATTTAATTAGGGTATATTATTTTGATACGATTATTTTTCTGCCTTCTATTTGAAAATGAACTTTGCCGGTAAGCTGCAGGATGTTCAATAATTCAGAAATATTTTTAAAACGGGAAACGCCACCGCCAAAACTATCATTTGGGACCTGCCCTTTATATTCCACATCCACATCATACCACCGGGAAATGATTCGCATGATGTATTGTATGTTGTCATCCTGGAACATAAACTGACCGTTCTTCCAGGCAACCGCCTTCTCCATATCTGCCGCGCCGACCTTAAATCCGTCGCCATTTAATGCTGTTTGCTGGCCAGGTAACAGATATCTGACCGCGTTATTGGCCATTGCAGTTACTTTCACCTTACCTTCAAGCAGCGTAGTTTTAACATCAGGCTCATCATCATAAGTATTAATGTTAAAATGGGTTCCCAATACTTCCACTATCTGCTTAGCGCTTACCACCCGGAATGGTTTTGCCGGGTTATGCACAACCTCAAAATAAGCCTCACCGGCCAGTTCGACCTTTCGTTCATCACCTGAAAAAGCTGTCGGGTAACGCAAAGAAGATGCTGCGTTCATCCAAACTTTGGTGCCATCGGGCAAAATTACCACCTGGTACTCCGCACCACGCGGAACAGTGACAGCATTATAACTTTTTTCTGCCTGTGGATATTCCGGCTCAGCAGCTTGCTGGTACACCACCGCTCCGTTAACGGATCTATTGACCACACTGGCGCCCTGCCTGGCCAATAAGCCATTTTGATTGTTATCCAAAATGATCGTTTTGCCGTTCGCTAAAGTAAGAACGGGTTTATTTACACCCGGCACAATGTCATGAATGGTATTTTCAGAAATTTGCGGTTTGGGGATATCGCCGCGAAATAACAAATAGGCCCCTGCAGATAAAAAAAGTAATATGGAGGCCGCAGCAGCAAGACGAGGCCAAACAGATTTACGCGCGACCTGCAACAAAGGAAGGCCCTGACCTATTAATGTTAAATCTTCTGCAAACTGTTCGTTGGATAAATCTTGTATCCCGGGACTATCTTGTTTCAGATACCAGGTTTCCAAAAGCGCCTTTTCACGCTCCGTAGATTCTCCGTTCCGGTATTTACTTAATATATCCTGAATTTCCTGTTTTTTCATGTATTTAATTGATTTTACGCTAATAGTTATCAATTGAACCTATAGTCGGTAAACACAACCCTTGGGCGTAGATGATGTTAAAGAAAGTTTAACAAATTGTGATTTTTATCTTTTAATGAGACGTTTTTGATGTTTCGACGGGACATCAGGAATTGGAATGGTTTCGGCCAGCATATTACAGCTTTTGACGGACGCTATGCCGGAGACTACCTTTGTTCACTTTAAAGCATTAAAAAAACTACCCCGGTAAACATGGCTACCGGAATTTCTTTGCCCCTGTAAATAGCCGGTTTATACAGAAGATATGTTGCAATCTGATCGCTGGGAAAACTTGTTCAGAAACTAAAACGGTATCCGCAGACGAAAAGGAGTACCATGCCGTTTGCCGGCGCATAGCGTTCCCGGCCAAGGCGCACCCCAACAACTTACCGATAACGCTATCCTTAAAAAAAGGTTCTCGTCTATTATCTTAACTGGAAGATTCGGGACACGGTCATTAAATCATTCCTAAAGCTGGCCAACACCAAAGAAATATCCCTACCGGAGTTGGGTAAAAAACATGAAGAAATTACGGACAGCACTTATAGCTGCTAAATAACCTCATAGGATTCAAAAAATCGTTTTGATGAGTTTGTCGGTTCCTTCTATCAGATCATTGGCCTCTTTGGCTGTGGGCATCTCTTTCTTGTTCCTGCAACAAAGCGTCCACAAATCCCCTAAGTACTGGATAAAGCGCCAGGTTTCAAACGAATAGATTTCCTGTTTCTTAAGCAAATCATTGTAATCTTTAATGGTCATGGTCTTTTTGGCTAACTTGATCTGATGGATTTGACAAAGCTGATCGAGATGTTTTTCAAGTACAATGCCGCAGATCGCGCCCGCAGATCGCAGGAACTGATTTTTCGCCAGCTGGCGTGCAGACTGTAGCTGCTGATCGAGTAATTCTGACTGTAGTACTTGCTGCATCTTAAAAAGCACATTGTCCAGACGATCAAAAACACTATTCAGGATATTGATCTGCTGTTGGAAAACCGGGATGGCATCCTCGGGCCCTGCCACAACCTTTTTGTCGAAACCGGCAGTAATGACCACTTTTTTCAGGTAATCCTCGATCACATAATTATCCGCCCTGATCTCCTTTCTTCCCTTGGGTTGTTCATAAAGTCCGTTAAAGTCAGCGAGGCGACCGGGCAGGAACTGCCTGACGACGGCCTGGGTTGCCGAATACCAACCCTGGTAAGCCTGGGTAAATATCGGCAGGGTTTTAACGAAGCTCTGGTAATCTTTTTTTAACACCTGGGTGAAATGTTGTTCCATTTTCTCGGGGAACTGCTCCACCTGCATGGCGTTAAAAAGGTTTACCCCCTGGTTAGAGAGTCTTTTAAGTTCAGTTTTGATTTGTTCTGTGGCTGTCATGGAAAGCCAAAATTAAAAACTTCGGGGAGGAATATTTATAACAAACGATTAATGTTTTCAGCAATCTTTTTCAAGTGCCCTTCGATTTGGCGCTGTATAGCCGGATGTTCTTGTAAAAAAGATCTGCCGTCATATTGTGCCTTCAAAACAAGGGGCACATCTATCATCCCCCAAATATTAAGCTCCCCGCCGGTGCGGTTTGTTTTAACTACAAAGTCCAATGAAATGATGTTCATGTCCATCAGCGTCGCTGCTCCTGTATAAGTATAGCTTAATTCATCATTTGCTGTTAAAGCGTCGATGATCAGCCGCATGATCTTTTGCCTTCTGTCCATAATGCGAAAATATTAGAAATCTTTTGGATCGCATGGTAAATTTTAAAACCTTGTTGCAGGGATTCTTTTATCATCATCAACGGCAACTGGTGACCAGTCGTTCGCTAAGAAAACGGTGCCGGCCCAAAACCGGATTTATAAGCGTTAAATACCTGTGTCGTAAAAATTCCTTAATTTCTCTTGCTAAACCCGCTCCATGGAACCCTTTCAAACACTGTACCCTCAACTGCAGGCCTGGTTCTTCCAGATCGAAAGTGCGCGGTAATTCATCGTTCCATTTCCATTTTAAATCGCATGATTTAATCCCTACTTTTATCAGAAATAAACCTTGCGCCACCCCTGATGTCACTACCCTTTAAAAATCTTAAATCAAGCCTCTTAAAAATCGACGCTTTAAACAGCGACACGACGATGATCTTAAAAACAGATCATGTATTGCTCAAAAACCGCGAAGTTCATATCAAAAAAGTGGATGATGGATTTTCAGTTAAGATCCGGTTCACACCAGCTAAGGGGTTTTCGTCCACGATGCTGAATTCAATTAAACTGAAGGAGCCGGTTGAGTTGAAAAGTGGTTCCACAAAGTTTTACCTCCCGGAACATTCCTTACTGATTTCCGGGCATACCTCGTCTTTTGAGACATTTGAATACGCCCTCACAGGTACGATCACCCAAATAACTACCATCAAAGATGAACTGGCATACCCGTCAACCCATACCCGGATCATTATCCCGATAAAAAAAGGCCGCCCGGATTTAATGCTGGTCCAGGGGTACTTTTTTGAGAATGATGTCAATAATATGCACCATCCGCTTGTTAAAATAACGATTGAGGATGAAGAATTTCATTTTTATGAATTTCAAAACGATGGTTATTATTTAGCAGTTGAGTCCGTCCAGCCTGTTTCCCTAAAGAAATTTCAACATATAGTAAGGGCTATCAGTAATGCCTACGGTTTCCTGTCGGGGAACCTTTTCCTGGATGAAGGTTATTTTCTGTTTTCCGACACCGCTGATTTCGCTGTCCTGAAAGATATTTATTACACCACATTCCGGGACTCGATCAAAACATCCTACGCCCTTTATACCACCAATCCTTATTCGCTTTATCCGATTACAGCAACAGATAAAGCCGGCATCCTTAAACAGTCGGAAGAAATTAAGAATTGGTATGAAAAGGTACCTGAATTTTCACCGGAGGTTTTTTCGAAGTTATGCGAGCTTTTCTATTTGAAAGAACCATTTTCCCGGGCTGCGATCGTTATGGTACAAGCCAATACTCTGGCCCTGGAGATCAAAGGCTCCGCTTACAGCGTGGCGCTTGAAACCATTACCAACCAGTTATTAAAGGATAACGGTATAGATTTTCCCAAGCCTATTGAAGATTCTAAGCAGGCAGAAGATTTCATCAATAAATTAAAGGCACTTGCGGATGAAGCTTTTCCCGGCGATAACCAGGATCATAAAACCTTACGCCGGATTCTCCACGGCAAGTTCAATTATATAAACGCGCCTACCAATGCCGATAAACTGAGTAAGCCATTTGCTCTTTTTAATTATACCCTGCTGCCTTATGAACTTAAGGTCCTTAAGGACCGGAACCAGTATCAGCATGGGAAGTTACCGGCCAGGACGGCCGAGGACAACGTGGTATTCCGGGAGGTTTATTTCTCCTGTGTTGTCCTGCACCGCCTGATCGCCATCCTGATCCTAAAATCAGCAGGCTTTTCGGGCTATATCATCAATTATCCTAAGCTGCATGAACATATTACGGGCACCGTCCTGGATGAAGACTTTTTCTATAAAATATAACCGATCTGCTTTTTCGGGATTCTTTCGACGTCGCTTACCGCTTTTTATTTCGACCTGTTATTGGTCGTCTGATGATTGATCGTCCTTTGTGATTGGAAATATAGGGTTGGTATCCGTCGGGACAAAATGTACCCCGATAATCTCTTCCGGCTTAAGTTTAGCGTTGAACAGCTTCCCCGATTTGGGATCATAAGCTTTCAGGTTTTTTAATAATTCGGGATCGGCGTTAAAATGTACCGTAGCCTGTTCGCCCTTTCTGAGTTCCCTGCTCGAAAAGTCCATAAGCTGCCGTTGATAGGCAATCTCACCCTTTGTTTTTTCAGTCAGGATTGGCGGGCAAAGCGGGATGGTCATTTCCTGCCCATTATACAGATGGACATTAATATCAGGAATATAAAAGGGCAGCGGGAAGGTATAGATCAGGTTTTCAAAGTACAAGGCAAAACTATGCGTCGGTAGCCGGATGTCCGGGCTTCTCTTTTTAAACAGGAATACAGCGGGTTTCATCAGACGGTGTTCCGGCGGCATTTGATAATAGCAGATCCTGGTAAAGTCCGTGAATTGTTCTTCCCACCTGGATTTCCTCAGGTATTCGATAACAACCTTATAATTAGCTGTTTCCTCTTCGGGAATAATGGACATGGCGATTTTCAAAAGGGCCTTATAGACATGCAGCGGTGTATAGGAATTCTTGGTATAGTTAATGGTGCTCTCCCCGATTTCCTTGTTCAAAACAAAATCTTCTACCGTCGTATCCTTCCGTTTAATTTCCGTGCTTTGTATACCGTAAAAGTCCTTATTCACCTTGGCCGTGATCAGTTCATTGGGTGATTTGAAAACCTGGTACAGCGCCTTTTCCCTTAGTGCCATAGAAAGTACGCATGATACCCAGTGAATAGGCTAGGTCGTTTTCATACCGGCCAAAATGGCTATTGCAATCGTCACATTCAAAATCTGAAACCAAATGGGTGTTGCCAAGCAGTTGCGGAATGATATGTGGTATGTTTTTGAATTTCGTGGCGTCGTTACTTACCCCGCAAAACCTGCAGGTGCGCTCTGCTTTGGGTTTGAGATTGTTTATTTTTTCATCCGGCGGAGATATGATCGTTTCCACATTGTACTGCGCGTGGAAGCTCGTCATTTCGTCTTCAAGTCCAGGAATAGTAAACACCTTGATATCCATATCATTTTTTGAATAACCCTAAAATACAAATAAATGGGAATACATCTTCAGACAGCCCCGAAAGGCTTATTGAAATTGCAGAAAAATCGGGTAGCGTTCCATCAAGATTTTCGCCTGGATTGCCGCTTAGTGTGTGTGCATGGCCTGTAATCTTTCCTTGAAGGAATTGGCAATGACCGCTTTTATAAAAGGGGAAGCATTTTGGAAAGTCGTGTGTTCCTTTACAACAGGCAAATCGAAATGGAGCATTAATTTTGCAAAACATTCGTCCGCAAACGAATTGGAAACGATATCCACACCGGCAAAATCGAATATGATCTTCTGATCATTTTCAATTCCTTCAATGATTTTTTCGCGCAAAGCGGCACCAGCCACGCGAGTGGAAAGTTGTCTGCCGGTATGTGAGAATGCAATGCGTATCATCTTAATTTATACAAAAATACAAATAAAATTTACCAAAGTTCATTATTCTCCCCGAAATACTTGTCAATAAAAAAGTCATAATCGTCAGGAAGCGTATGATGTGCGGGCATGATCGACTTGTAATCGACCGGAACATCAGTGTTGATTCTTAGCGATACCAGGGTGCCCTTATAGTAGTTTCCTTCATGGATCTGGTAATCTCCATGATGGGCAAGCAGGTAGTGATTGCCCGAATAGATCAGCAGGTCCCCGTCATTTTTTAATATAAACTGGGAAGTCGCGAATAAGCCAAATCCCAGGCCTTCTCCGTTTGTTACCCCACGCTGAATGCAAAGATCGAGCGCCTCCGGCTCAGTTACTTCTTTATACCTGCTTTTGGGATTGTGTGTGAGCGAATGGTGAATGCCATCGCCATGGTCACAGATGGTTAGCCTGATCTCATGCCTGTTCGGATAGTACTGAGCAGACACCCAGCCCTTTTCTAAACCGGAGTGCACAATAATGTTATCCATGATCTCACTCAGGCAATAAAATAGTAATTGCAGCACTTCTTTATTGATCCCGCCATTTTGGTAAAGGATCATGTTCAACTCGTCCTGTAAGGGATAAAGCGAATCCTTGTCGAATGACTTCAGTTCGATAAAGCGGCCGGCATTGTTCCTGCGGATAAATTGTTCGTTGAAGGGGACATCGATCAGCCGGTAAAAATTGATACGGCTGGCATAGGTGCTTTCTCCCTGGATGGTAATTTGAACATCAACACCATCCTGCCGCATATGATCTATCCCTGACGCAACGATCAGCAGGCTGTCTGAATGGACCATATTATTGGATAGCGATATTGACAGGTTTAACCTGTCACCGGGATTTAACTGGTAAGCAGGTGATAATATCCCAATGAGTTCACGATGGGCGATAGGCTGTGTGAAATTGATCGATAAGTTAAGTTCAGCCATAGGTAGATGCAACAAGGATGCCTGCGTGCAAAGATATTAAAACTGGCTATTCAATTGCTCTTAAGGAACCAACGTCTCTGTTTATTTTTTGTAAATACATGGAAATACAAAATGATTTTTATGTACTTGTATTTCCATGTACTTTTAAGATTATAAAACGCAATAGTATGAAGATCTCCGCAAGAAAATTCGTTATTATCTTCCTTGTGTCGCCGTTTGTGACATCTGTTTCATTTTTTTCCACTATAAGGATTGCTATTTCGCAAAACTCAATAATAGTTCCATTTGCCAAGCTTACGTCTTGAGGAGGTTCCCAAAAAGATTAGCTTATTTCGAACCATGCTCCGACACAAGGACCCACTTAAATAGGTTATTAATTTAATGTATTGTCGAAAATATCCTTACGGGCCCTATTAATCCTGATTTAAGCAATGGGGTATTAACGTTTAGCATATCGAACCGGAAAACCTCATGGGTTTTTGTAATTCGCTTTTCCTTGGGAAGGCTGAGGTCATGAACAACACGATTAGCCCATAAATTAATGACATCGACTTCCAATACGTTTCCTTTTTGTTTTACAGCGTTTGTAATTTCTACCCGCCATGGCGCACACCAGAGAATCCCCAACTTTTTCCCGTTCAGCCGTATTTCTGCTACATCCTTCACATCTCCCAAATCAAGAAATAGTTTTTCCGGCTTAATGCTTTTTTTAAGAATAGTTGCCGCTTCGCTATTCAAATCAAAAGTTTTGGAATAGGTAGCTTTACCAGAATAATACTTAATCCCTTCTTCGGGCCTTTCTGTCCAACTGATCAGTTTAGGGAACTTTGCATGAGCCGGCCCTCCCCATTTTGGGTCAAATCTCGCATTCCAATTGCCGTCCAGATTTAAAAATTCCGCCAGTTGGGGAAAATTATGATCTTCTTGTCCTTTCGCAGCTACAGCAACAGGCTTGCGAAAAACAACAAAATAAGAACTGAATTTATCGAGTTCCAGAGAGACGGTGGTACCGTTTCCGGATTGATGATAAGCTTTTGCATTAATAGTTTTACCGTTCACTGCATCCCATATTTCAGGTTGTTTGCCTGTTACCCTAAACGTGAAATCGCGTACTTGATGTTGGTTTGTCCGATTAATAACAAAATAGATCTCCGATTCACCGCTCTTCCGATGAATATAATCGAATTCATTTGGATTTTCAGCCTGTCCGTTAAAAGAAAAATCCTGGGCAACCCCATCAGCGACAAGGACCTCTCTTGGTGTTTTCCCCCAAATTACACGTCCTTTTCCAAATCTTCGTTCAGTTCGCGTCTTCCCGTCCAGGTCGCCCCAGATTTCCGAAGCTATTTTTTTTACTTCCACATCACATGCCGGATAATTTTTCAATTCCGCTGACATAACAGGTGGGGGCCCCAAAACAGTCGCTCCCATGTTAATCATTTCTCTTAACTTCTTTATCACTTGCAGCGACATGGCCTCTGAGGGGATGGGAGATACCGTAAGCCTCTGATATGATCCCACTTCTTTTGCGATCTCAGGAGACGGCGAAACACAGTTCTGCAAGACCAGAAGCTTATAAGACATACCATCAGGCAATACAACGCGGCCGTCTTTTACGCTCATCCTGGTCAATAATACTTCAGCGTTGCTATAGTCACAGTCATAACCTGTTCCAAGAGAAGGAATATTGTATTTTGGCGGTGCTAAAAGCGGCGGCCTTTCCCCGAGATAGAAGCAAACATCTCCTACAAAATTCCCCTGTTGCAGCATATACTGGCAGCGGGAAAGGTAGGAGAAAAATGCAGAAGACTGTTTCCACCAGGTAATATTAGGAGTAAAATGCTGCCCGGCACAGTATTCAAATCCCGGCTTTCCATCTGATGGCGGCTGACAGGTGGCGGCATGGAGCATCAGGCGATTTATTCCCTCACAAAATGCGTCATTGGCATAGGGCTTCAGATCGAATGGACCAAGGGACCAGTGAGTACCATCCTTTTCCTGCTCGGTAAACGCCTCTGCCTCTGCTTGCCGCTTCCCATAAACATGAGCGGCAGTGGCCGTTTGTTTAAGATTAAGACGTTCCCGCCTGTTTTTATTATATCCATCCGGAGCGTTACGATGTCCATTTACCCAAAATTCGCCGGCAAGGATATCGGATCTCCCAAAGTTCTTCAACACGTCCTGCGGTGGAATGTCGTTTGGGCCTCCGGCTTCATTACCAACCTTTATCCCACGCTCATGACACAATTCAGCAAAATGCCCATAGAAATTTTCAGCGATACAGTCTTGTATAGTGCGATTAAAATCATCACGAAACCGTTCAGATACGCCGGCATTGATGACAGCATATCCAGCTAAGGCCGGCATGTACAATTTCAAATCATAACCACGAAATCTATTAAATTGATGGGGGAAATCCTGGGTCCAGGTAAGTTTCCCACATTCCCAGCTATCTGACCATAAATAATCGATATGGCCTCCTGCTTTTTCTGCTTCGCCAATGACAAACTTGCCCAGATGAGCAAAGTAATCATCTAAGGCTGCCTTACTTAAGTAATCGATCTCGTAACCTTCCCCTCCTTTGAATGTATCTCCTTCGGGATACGCTTTCCACTTGCTCCACGGATGCCCGGTAAGTGTATATCCTGTTCTTAAAATCACCCATTTTCCTTTTGGAACCTCCCATTCCAATCGCCCCTTGTCGTTGACGCGGTTTGTTAAATCAACAATGGTGGAAGGGGCAATGATTTTGGAGCTATCTGGCATTGGAAAAGCCTGCACCATGATATCATGATAATAGCCTTCCACTATTTGAGGTTGCGGTAGCATATCGGAAAACTTCATCGGCCCGGAGACGTTCAACGGAGCAGACACTACTTTTTTCATCGCATGATCCTTTGTTACGGACGGGCCCATCAGTGTCCATCCGCCAGCCATGTTAAATCCTATCTCTATATGAAGCCTTTTTGCCTCTCTGATCGCATGGCGAAAAAGCCCGCGCCACTGTTCACCGAGAAATGCCACCCCGGGGAGCGGCTCCTTCCCGGCATACCCTCCGTTACAGATCAGGTTAACGCCGCTGATTCCTTTTGCCTTAAACTGTTCTAAGTCCCGTGTGATACCGGCTTTGTCTACGCGGTTGTAAATCCAAAACCAATAGACCCTTGATTTCGCAGAATCCGGTGGGTTGCCAAATGTACTTAACAAGGTGTCTTGACCACTGTGCGTTTGTTTACCACGGCTTTTAATTTGCTGAGCCTGGATATAATTTCCAAAGCCCAATGACAATAGCGAAATTGAAAATATAAAAAAGCTTAGTTGACGAAGGGATATCTTATCCATATGCTAAATTTATTATCGGTTATATTTACCGTTTCAGTACAAAGGAAAATTATTATATAAAAGCAGATAAATAAAAGTTATGATCCTTTTATTTACCTGCCAATGGGTTGATCCTGGCAAATAGTTAATATCCCGGATTTTGAGTCAACTGACTATTCAGCTGTATCTCACGGAAAGGTATAGCATAAAGTAACCTGTCAGCAGTAACGTTAAATGTACCTGGCAATAAAAACCCATACAGCTTTTTCATGGTCACTCCTTTAGCATTCAGCACCTCAATCGCTGTTCCGTAACGGATCAGGTCCGTCCATCGGTGGTTCTCGAATGCAAGTTCGTGGCGCATTTCGTTCGCAACGTTTTGCGCAGTAGCTGTAGCCACTGCCGGTAAACCAGCCCTTGCCCTAACCTGGTTAAGATAAGGTAACGCTTCACCGTTTTTGCTTTCATCTACAAGACATTCTGCTAGCAATAACAGCGCTCCCGAATAACGGAAAACAGGCCAGTTATCACCTGTGTTGAATTGAACAGCGTAAGGCGGGTGCAGGTATTTTTTGACGAAATAACGAAAATCCTGCCCGACCGTCGGTGTATATCCAACAGGGCTTTTTACTGAAGAGATCTTTAATACGTCATTAGTGACCGTTCCCTCGGCTACGGCAATTGATGCAGGAAGCCGGAGGTCACCAGATTCATAAGAATCTACCATTTCCTGGGTCGGCACATTCCACCCACCACTACGCAGGCCACCTCCGGCGTTATTTCCGTCAACACCGAAAAGCACCGGCGCGTTTGAGGTTCTTGGAGAAAATCTCCACGCAAAATCACTTTGCTGACCGTTATTACCCTCTTGGTACTGAACTTCGAAGATGGATTCTTTACCGTTCTTTTTGGTAGGATCAAAAACATCTGCATAATTATTGATCAGCGCGTAATTCATTTTTGTGATATCTTTTAAAGCAGATTCGGCCTTTGCATAATCCTTGGTTGGGCCGGACATATAGGCATAAGCCAATAGTATTTTTGCAGCACCCTGGGTAGCCCTTCCGCTTTGAGGGAAATCTTTCGCCACCGGCAAGATGGGAACAGCCGCGTTCAGGTCTGTGGTAATTTGCATATAAACCTCCGCGACAGTATTTCGGGGAAGGTATGCCCCGTCGGTGCCGATTAATTCCTTAAGTTGCAAAGGAACGCCTCCATAGTGCTGAACGAGGTCGAAGTAATAAAATGCCCTCAAAAAAAGCGCTTCGCCTGAAATCCTATCTTTGACGGACTGACTAAGGCTGGAACTTGCAAGTCTGCCTAAAATGGTATTCGTTTTAGCTATTCCTGAAAAATCATTTCCGTATCGGTCCCCGGGGGAATTTACCAGTGCACTGGTGTTTGCATTGTCAATAAATTCAAGTATAGACTCTGTATCGGCTCCGGTACCCCTATCGGGCGGATAAAATGTAAAAAAGGTATTATCAGAGCGCATTTCATCCATATAGTTGCCTGCAAAAGCAATAAGCCGGAGGTTGGTATAAGCTCCGGTTAATGCCTGGTCAAACTGCGCTTCGGTTTTATAAAATGAAGATGAACTCAATGATGTTTCAGGAGTTAAGTACAGCGCGCTTTTTTTACAGGAAACCAATCCTAGCAACGCCAATATTATATATGATAACTTTTTCATATCTGCTTCTTGTTAAATTAATACTGTATTAAACTAAAACCTGGCATTAATGCCCAATGAATATACCCTGGAGATGGGGTATGCGGTAAAATCGCGACCCTGGTTTAATCCATTTAAGCCTGCAATTCCGACCTCAGGATTCATCCCTGGATATTTTGTGAAAATGAATGGGTTTTGAGCACTTGCAAAAACTCGTAAACTTTTGAATGATGAGGTTTTTTTTATCGGCAGTGTATAACCGAACGTGATATTTTTTACAGCAAGGTAAGTGCCTGAGAAAACTTGCCTCGTCGTAAAATTACGGAAGTCAGCCGTAGTCCCGGTAAAAGTTCTTGGATATACGCCATCACCGGGATTCTCCAATGACCTCCATCTGTTTGCCACCCCTTTCCTCACGTTAAATACCCCATCAAGATTTTCAGTTGATTGAAAAGCATCATCGGCAATGTCATTGCCAACGGTTCCGGCCATAACGATACTTAAATCATAATCTTTGTAACTGAAAGTATTGGTTATACCGTAAACAAAGTCAGGATTTGGGTTTCCGATCCAGGTTCTGTCGTAGCTGTCAATTTTTCCATCCGGAACCCCGTTCGGTCCGCTAACATCTTTGAACCTGGCCGTTCCAACCATAGCAGTAGCGTCATGAGGTTGGGTATCAAATTCCTGCTGCGTCATGTACACGCCGGTGTTGATGTAACCGTAGAACAGACCGATCGGATGGCCCACTGCAGTCCGGTTGTCATCCCAGGCTTCACCGGTACCACCGATCGGCGTATTGTTTAGCCCTAATTTTACAACCAGGTTGCGGTCGAAAGAGATATTAAAATTGGTATTCCACTTCAACGCGCCTGTTAAGTTTTTGCTGCCGATGGTGAATTCGTGGCCCCAAAATTTAAACTCTCCGATATTGGTCCAAATGGAAGAAAAACCGGATTGTTCCGGTATAGCAACCTGATATAACAAGCCGCTTGTGGTTTTCCTATAGTAGTCATAGGTGAAAGACAAACGGCTGTTAAATAATTCAAGATCCAAACCTATATCGTAACTCTTACTTGTTTCCCAGGTCAAATCGTTATTTCCAATTCCGCTGAGTGATTTACCGGGCGTAATAACGCCACCGAACACATAATTATTTAAGTCAACCGTCCCCAGGTAACGGTAGAACCCAATATTATTGTTTCCGACTTTACCATAGCTACCCCTTAATTTAAGAAAGCTGATTGGCTTGATATTTTTTATAAACTCTTCATCAGAAGCTACCCATCCTACCGAAACGGAAGGAAAATTACCGTACTTGGTATTATCGCCAAATTTTGAAGACCCATCTCTTCTGAAGGCCAATGAAACCAGATATTTACTGTCATAATTGTAATTAAAACGGCCCAGATAAGATATTAAACTCCACTGACCAATGTTGTTAAGATCAATATTTCCTATTCTGGTTGTTGCCGCATTTATCGTTTGCACATCATCGTCAGGAAAGTCAGTAGCGCTTATGCTTGCATTTTCAAGGCTATATTTTTGAGCTGTATAACCTGCCAATACATCAAAATTATGCTTACCTCCTAAAGTTTTTTGATAATTCAGTGTGTTTTCAGTTAACCAGGTTGTATAGCTGCTAGTCGCATACTGGCCTGTAGCGGGATTTGGCGGGGCGCTGAATAATCCTCCCTGTGCCGTAGAGGGTATAAACTGCTTGTTAACGGTATTATTGTTACTGATATTAATGCTCGATTTAAATTTAAGGCCATCAATAATCTTAAATTCGGCAAAAGCGTTTGCGAGCACTGTCGTTTGCTTAGTGCGGTTGGTAATTTGCGTTAATACCAGATAATAGTTTGGATTGTTAAACATCCCCGGCTGTGAAAAGGATATTGGGTATGTGCCATCCGGATTTTGATATTTAAGGGTAGGATCCATCAGGTAAGCACCCTCGATCAGATTGCGCCCATTATCCAACCCTGGCACCACCTGGTTATTGCTGGCAGAAACATTAAGGTTGAAACCCAGAGTGAGCCTGTCTGAAGCCTTATAAACATTATTTGTTCTGCCGGTAAACCTTTCATCGAAAGAATTTAGCATAACACCTTGTTGTTTACTGTAATTTATATTTGATGCCGACTGCAGATCTGTAGTTCCTGAGCTGAAGGCAAGGTTATATTTTTGCGTGACTGCATTTCGCAACAACAGATCAAACCAATTAGTTCCCGGATTATTGGCATACTGAGAAGGGTTTTGATATACTGCCGGAACACCACCTGTGTAACCTTCATATTTTGCAGCATCCTCGTAATACTCTTTTTTAAATTGAGCAAACTCTACACCATTCATTAAATCAGGTTTACCATGATTGGATACCGATTCGATACCTGTATATGTGCTGAAGTCGAGGCTTTTTTGCCCAACTTTAGCATGTTTGGTGGTAACCAGAATAACGCCGTTGCTCGCACGTGAGCCGTATAAAGAGGATGCGGACGCGTCTTTTAAAACGGTAATGGTTTCAATTTCATCGGGGCTGATGGATTGAAGCCCATTTTGTGACGGGAAACCGTCAATCACTATTAAAGGGTCATTCCCCGCATTGATTGACGCCGAACCGCGGATACGGAAACTCAGCTCAGCTCCGGGGGTGCCGGAATTTTGATTTATTTGCACACCGGCAATTTTTCCCTGCAGCCTTTGCCCGATATTTGGAACAGGTATATCCTTTAACTCTGCCGCATTTACCTGGCCGATGGAGCCCGTTACTTCATGTGTTTTTTGCGTTCCGTAGCTGACTACTACAATTTCTTTTAAACTATTTGAAGATGCAGCAAGGCTAACGTTTATGGTAGTACGCCCGTTTAAACGTATCTCTTTGGTTTCAAAACCCATATAGGAAAAAAGCAACACCGCACCGGTGGTATCCGTAAGTTTAAGCAGGTATTCCCCCGATGAATTGGTAGTCGTACCTATAGTAGTGCCTTTTACCATTACACTTACGCCTGATAAGGTTTCTCCTTTATCGTCGGTTACATTTCCTTTAACCGTTATCGTTGCTGCCGCATTTTCTCTGCCGTCTAACAATTCAACTTTTGGTTTTGACCTTTCTACAATAATTACTTTGTTCTTCTTTTCTATGTAGCCCAGATCAGTATTGTTAAAAATGTTTTGCAAGATTGCCGCAACTGTTTGTTCGGTTTCTGTTACAGTTACATGCTGATATTGCTTGATCAGGTTTTCGTTGTAAGTGAAACGGATACTGGTTTTACCCTCAATATCTTTTAAAATAGATTTCAGGCTCTTGTTTTCGGCCTGTAAACTTATTTTGGTATTATCTAATATCTGTCCGTTCGAAGCGCTCGCCCAAAGTAATTGGGTACTCAGGGCAACAAATATGACCATATAGAAAGTAAGCTTCATGATGCGTAAAATTAACGGCATGAGGAGGTTGGTATATTTTTCCATACCTTTGAAATGTGATTAAGTGAATAATTATGTTTACTAATTCGCATTGAAAATCAGTGAGTGATTGGCGTTACAAAGCTGATTCTTCAATTGATCTAACCGGTATGAAAGTCAAATTCATACCGGTTTATTAATTTTTTGAGGTGTGTAATTTTATCTCATACTTTTTATTTAAAGGTTAATAATTGGTTGATTTGGTTAGTGTTTAATTTTAAGGCTTAGTAAAATATTCTGACCGCTTTGTGTGTAGGTTAAATTATTAGCGTTACAAATGGCAAAGAGCAAATCATCCAGTTTATCTGTACTATCAAACTCCGAACTAAAGCGAATACTTTTCAAGTCCTCCGTACTGAACCGTATGTTGATTTTGTAATAGGATTCAAGCATACCGGCTACATTTGCCAGTGTTTCATCATCGAACTTGTACTTGCCCTGGATCCATCCTGCAAAATCGGTCGCTTTGATATGTCTTTTATGGATTTCGCCATCAACTTTCCCTATTGTTACCTGTTCATTTGGTAAGAGGGTGACGTTGCGTGCGGGCTCATTTCTATGATCTGTAAGAGACTTCACGGAAACTTTACCTCTCGTTACGGTAACCTGGACATTCTTCAAAAATTTAAAGGCCCGAACATTAAAGGCTGTTCCTAATACATTGATCTGGGTACCTGCTGCGTTAACTATAAAGGGCCTGTGCGCATCATGCTTGATGTCAAAGTAAGCTTCGCCTTCTAAAAGTTCAACTTGACGAATTTTTTGGGTGAAATTCTCGGGATAGCGCACCCGGCTTCCACCGCCAAGTATAATAACTGAACTGTCACTTAAGGTAAGTGTTAGCTTTTCGCCGGAAGGGACAATCCTTTCCGTATAGGTATCCTGAACGGGTTTGAAAATAGTATTGGTCCAGTGTGTTTTTGTGAGGTAGCCAATGCCGAAGAAAAGCAATATTGATGCTGCCACTAAAGCTGGTTTCAAATAAACGATCAGTCCTTTAGGTTTTTTTATCCGGGCATCTATGGCAGTTTTGAGCTCGTCACTTAGTAATTGTTTTTCTTCCGGAGTCCATTGTATGTCACCTGATTGAGCTAACATGTCATACCATGCCTCTATCCTTTGTTTTTCTTCGGGCGTGCAGTGGCCGCTATGGTAGCGTTTTAAAAGATCTTTTGCTTCTTTTTTGGTCATTTTGGAGATTCTATAATAAAGACTCAAAGAGCGATGGCTGGTAGTAGATAAAATCTAAAAATTTTCAATCAACTGAAATCAGACGAAGAATCTCTATTTAAGAGACAGGGGGTCATTACGTCTCTATTTTAATAAGAGCGTGAGGCAGGCAATCAGGTAAAGTGTTTTTTCAGCCAGTTTTAAACGGAAATGCTTCAAAACGTTATTGATTTGCTTTTTAACGGTTTTATCAGAAATTTTCAGTTTTTCCGATATGAGTTTGTGCGAAAGGTTTTCCTTTCTACTCAAAATGAAAACTTCCCTCATCTTAGGCGGCAGCTTGGCAATTTCTTTATCAATAAATAAAGTTAGCTCATTGGCTTCCATTTGCTGAATAACCGAATCATATTCCAGATCAAAAAATAAAGTAAGTGACTCTAAGTATTTATTCCTGGAGATGTTATCCCGGATATAAGTTAATCCTTTATTCCTCGCAGCAGTAAACAGGTATGCTTTTAATGATTTGAGTTCGCACAGTTCCATTCTGCGAAGCCACAGCGTTACAAACAGTTCCTGCACAATATCCTTAGCTTCATCGTTGTCTTTCACCACGTTAGCCACATACTCAAAAAGCTGTTCCCAGTATCTTTTATAAATCAGGTCAAACGCTTCCTTACTATCTTCTTGTAATAATTTCAGCAGTTGATGATCCGAACAAAGAATATGATCTTTATTAAGCATAAATATAGGCTAGAACACTTAAATAGTTATCCTTATAAAATTGGCAGATTAAATAAAGCTACGAACTTATTTAATGATAACAATTTTAAATGAGTCAATAATTGGTTTATTGCGAAAGTATTGGTTGAGATAATTATTATGACCTACAAGTCCTAATTCAATAATACCGCAATACAAAATTAAGAAACAGATTTATATAACCATCCTCAAGTGTCTGTCTACCATAATTTTTAACCCTTATATACGTAGCGATCAAATGGATCTTCCGAAACGTTAAGTAATTACAGTTTATTTAAAGGTGCTACCTTGGCTTGCCAGGTTTTCTGCGACTGTATTTACAAGAATGGTCAACCGCCGGATAGTTGTCTGGGCAACTTTTGATAAGGCGATGGATGTCCGCAGATCTAACCAAAATATTTTTTTAAACTGACCCTGCTATTAAGGACAATACTATCTCATACGGGATTGCGCTGTGTAATGAATAATCGTCGTTTTACCTGATCGGCTGGCCAATCAATACACTAATCGGCAACAGCCTCAGACAAGTTATATATGGTATTAAAGAGGACGGCTTCGTCAGGCCAGCATGGCACTGGTTACCAGGTCAAGGGTTGCCTCTATTTCTTCCTGCTGCTTTTTACCTGCTGGCAACTGAACCTGGTCAAAAGAAATTTCGACGAAGGTGTTGCCCCTGGCTTCGTTTAAAGCATTGTTAACACGAAATGCCCAGCGGCTGATGATTTCCCTGATCAGGTCACCACCGGATAAGATGTAATTTCGCCGAACCCCATTCGTCGTGGTATTGTAGATTTCATCAATAGCCAGTGCCAGGCAGGCATCATTGAAAGGCTCCAGCACCAGGGCCTTTAATTCGGGCTTTTGCTTTAAATGATCCAGAATCTCTTTCTTACTTTTTAAAATGCGGGGTGAATTGGCAAGCCGTAAGGGAAGGTTTGGCAAGGCCATCCAATGACTTACTTCCGGGAAGGTTTTATTTTTGCTGTCGAAATAACGACTGCTAATATTTTTATAAGTGATTTCGCCGGTAGCCGTATCTGCTAACAGGAAATGTTGGTAAGTTGGTTTGACGGGCCCGTTACCGGCATTCCATTCTTCCCCGGAGGGGAGGTGTTCAATCGCGGTCGGCTCTTCCGGCAAAAATGCCCAGGCATCTATCGCTTCCAAAACTTCATCCGAATCCCGGTCGTACCATTTGCCATCAAGGCCCAGGCTGCCGACGTAATAACGCTGGCTATCGCAATAGACCATGGTGCCATAATCCCGTGTTTTGTATTCGCTTGGTTTATTCGCAGGTAAATGCCATTCCATATTTTAAATTTTTGCAAAGGTAGCCGGGTTACCCCTCAAAATGCACTGAACAGCGAGATTTATTAAAAAGTGATATGTACATGATAAACGGCTGATTACCATGATTAAATAGTTTGAAATCATTAATCTTTTGTTTGATTTATATTATTTTTTTAATCCAATCAGGTTGTACATTTGAATCTTAACTATATCAGCTAACCACATAGTGTCCCCAAATCCAGCAGGGAATTGATCGGTTTACGCTTATTTAATACCGTTTCACCGGTTTCCACTTCGCTAAAGGGCATGCAATTTATGCCCCCTATCCTGCTTGTGCCGGGCTCAAATAAGCAGTTCTAAATATCTCAATTTTATTAATATCAGCCTTTTGTTAAAGGCTACCTTTTAAGACCTAACATCTTATACCATGCGAAATAGAGAACTAACGAAAAGAAAATTAATCGATGCTGTGGGCGAGATCTTCCGGAAGGAAGGACATACCGGCTTAGGTGTGAACAAAGTGGCGAAGCAGGCCGGGGTAACTAAAAAACTGATCTACGATTATTTTGAAAGGGATTTTGATAATCTGGTGGAGGCATATATTTTAGAAACCGACTATTGGATGGCATTTGCCGACCGTGTGCAGGAGCTCATTGACCAAAGATCTTATAACGATAATCAAAAGCTCATTACCGATATCCTGCAAAACCAGTTCAGGTACTTTTTCCTGGATAAACAAATGCAAAAGCTAATCCTCTGGGAGGTATCTACCAACAGCCCCTTAATGCGCAGTATTCATAATGCGCGTGAAAGCATGGGGCAAAAGTTGTTTGAATTGACAGATCAGCATTTTGCCAATTCAGGCGTTAATTTCCGGGCAGTGTCAGCCTTGCTGGTCGGTGGTATTTATTATACGATTTTACATACCCGATTTAATGGCGGCGTATTTTCCGACATTGATATCGCTACCGAAGAAGGAAGAAATGAAATGCTCAAAGCCATTGAAATGATCGTCAGCTGGGCATATCATGCAGGAAATGCAAATGAGGGGCAACAAAACAGCTGAAAACAGGTCTCAACATTATTTTGCCGGTGCTATATTTCCGGTAAGGTAATTTTGCTGCAAACAAACGTTAATAGTTCACAGGGAGAAACCTGGATCGATAACGCGATCCGGTAGAGTTCTTCGGCGGTCAATTTGGTGGTATTGCTATTGGAAAGCTGGGTCAGGCGGGATTTACTGATTCCCGTTCGCCTGGATATTTCGGCTTTATTTACAGATCGTTTTGATAAAAAGAGACCTAAATCTGTCATTAATTGTCAAATTCTAAACATATATTTAGAATTAATGTACATCTGTAATAGTTAAAGAAACAATTTATTTGAATTTGGGTAGAAATTCAATATACTTGTTTAGAAAATCGAAATTAGTTAATTTAGTTTAACAGCATCACTTAGCATCTTAATTGATATGGCATGGCGAAAAAATGTCCTCAAAATAAACAACCTGATTTCAGTTCGCTTTCGGGAATTATGGAACACTTTTCCCGTGTTCCGTTTGAGCAGTTTAAACTTGATCTGGACGAATGGTTTGGTAAGAGCCTGGAAGGAAAGGGAATTGATCTCTGCAAATTAAACGGGCAGGACACCACCGGCTTTCCTGAGCAATTGAAGGCCTTCGTGGATTGTATTTATCGGAAGGCCGAAATATCAGGTCAGAATGAAAGTGAAACATAGTGGTTGATTACACCGGGAAGATGTCAGTTTGATTTTATCTGCTATCTCACCACTTTGAATAAAAAATGCACTTTAATTTGTAATGTACCACGTTGTTTATTTTCCCTGCACCTTTGAAAGGCTATTATGAAAACGTTCGCCAACTGCTGCTTATTAACAATTACCATGTTTTTTTTGATGCACACCACACAGGCGCAGCCGCCAGTCAAGGTGGTAAGCGGTATAATTTTCGTGGGTAATTCATCCCTGGAAAGGAATGAAAGCAAGTATGCACCCTTTATTGATAGTCTGGACAGAAAACTAAAAGCCAATAAGAACGATACTACCAGTTTATTCTATCGGGCTTTGTTCTATGTACAGTATAACAGCTTTGTTTTGAACCCGGATTTAGAAACCAATCAGGCGATCAACAGACTTTTATTAGCCAGGAAAATGGTGGACAGAGCGGATAGCTTAAAAATGCAGAGCGTTAGTTTAAAGGTATTAAGAGCTCAGATTTGCAATGAATTAGTCTCCAGGTACGCCCCGATCGAAACATGGCGTTTTAACGACAAGCAATTAGCTGAACGGAAAAAAAAGCATGACTACTATAAGGAGCTCGCCAATCAATACTATGATGAGTTAGCACAGTTAGATCCTGATAATGCGTATGATTACCAAAAATTAAAAACTGGAGCAAATTAGTAACAGCATTGTTTACTTAGATTTATAAACTATAACCAATGGAATCAAAAACGTTATTGGATAATCTGCAAAAGTCTAAGGTATTGATAGCCCACTACGCTGATCTGGATTTTGAGCCTTAAATTCTATATTCGGCAATATGATAGGAAGGCGTTGTTTACATTTTTATCGCTGATCCCGACCTTGATCTGTATATATACACCTCGGATATCACAGGTTTTTAAACAAAACCAGCTTTTTGCCTTGCAAGAAGTTCAGAACGTTGTCCTGATTACGCGGAATGGCAACTGATGAATGACCTTCAAAAAAAGCTTGTTAAGCCTAAAAGAAGTAAACTCAAACCTGTACTTGATCTGCGCCGCTGCCAGTTGGAAAAACTGGCAATGCAATTGAAATTGGTCAGGGACAACGAAAAGGCATATCATTCCGTTTGCCAGCGGATGGCGATCTTAGCCGAAGCGCACCGCAACCGCCTGCCTATCCCCATCAGCGTCACATTTCAGGGCGAAACGTTGGTCTATTATTTCAACTGGAAAACGAGGGAGACCGTTATCAAATCATTTGTGGTCATCGCGAACAGTAAAGGCATGAGCTACGCTGAACTTAGCAAAAAGCACCAGGAAATGGTGAGCAGCAGCTATAGCTATTAAAAATACCGGCGGCCCCGCACAGCCGGGGCTGTTTTACGGTGATTTAATGCTGATGTGAAATTGCTGTGAATGAGGTGAAAGCACAAAGGAAAATGCGTATATTGTGGGATGGGTTTCATCAAAACTATTGGCAAAGATGGAAAGCCGTACTACTTTAAGTACGAGTTGAAAAATCAGCCCTCTCATGGTGTAGCCAAGGTCTGTTTTAAAACCCGGTTCATTAACCAAAAGGATAATAACTGGTTCGATTTTAAAGTGGCTCCGTTTGAAGAACGCTACATGAAAGTGACCGACATGTTCGACACGCAGGACCATTCTACCCAACAGTTACTATTTCAAGGCAAAGGACTTCCGGAAGCTTTGATCCAGGAGGCACAACGGGTCTATCCCGACAAAATCATTATTTCAGATTCCGGCGGAGCTTTGTGGCCGGCAGGCCGGGCAGTATGGCAGCGATTGGTTGACCGCAAACTGGCTACCTATGAAGCAGGTCCGGACCGGTTTGTTTTAAACCGTTAATCTCCACAGTAATCAGCTGTCATCTCATCACTTAAATGCCCACCACACCTTTTCCTTCGGTGGGTCACCCAACGAATAGGGTTGTCCAATAAGCGGTATGCTGACTTCGATACCTAATTTTTTTGCGGCGGGCAGCAACAAGTTGACCGGTTCGTTCCATGGGTGTCCGCTCTCTGCAAACTTTGCCCAATGCACCGGCTGCATCGTGCGGGCTCGCAGATCAGCCGCGGCCTGAGCGGTTTGGCCTGGCATCATATGGGTGTATGGCCAGTTGGTACTATATTGACCGCATTCCAGCATGGCCAGATCAAATGGGCCATAGCGCTCGCCAATTTCTTTAAAATGCGGGCCATAGCCGCTATCCCCACTATAAAATAACTTTTGATCGCCCGACTGTATCACATAAGATGCCCAAAGGGTTTTATTTTGAGTAAATGTGCGGTTGCTTCTATGGCGGGCGGGTGTAGCGGTGATCTGGAGGCCACCAGGCAGTTCAACCGACTGATTCCAATTTAATTCAATGATCTTTTTAGGGTCGAAACCCCAATAAACAAAGTGAGAACCGACACCCATCGGTACCACCACCATCTTAATGCTTTTTCTCAGTTTTCTCACGGTTGGATAATCCAGGTGGTCGTAATGGTCGTGCGAAATGATCAGCACATCAATCGGTGGCATATCCCTGGCCTTATAATGATCGCTGCCGTCAAACGCTTTTACAAGAAACGGTATGGGTCCGGCATGCCCACTAAAAATAGGATCGATCAGTATATTCCCCTGCGGTGTTTTGATGAGTAGTGAAGAATGCCCGAACCAAACAACAGTGGGCCGTTTGCCGGACAATGCTTTCAGATCTGTTTTTACCCACGGTAGTGACAAGGAAGGTTTGACCGTCGATGGGCGATTGAACTTTGAAAAAAAATTATTGTTTCGCTTTGCATTTACCGAATCGGTGCGCTCATTAGCGAGGTTTTGAAATTGTCCGTTTTTATAATTTGGCAGCGCCTCTAACCGGGTCAGCAAATCGCCGTCCGGGTTTTTACCAATCGACTTGACCAACCTGCATCCAGCTCCCGCCACCAATGTTAGCAAAAGGAGGCTCGCAAAATATTTAATACGCTTGGTTGTCATTTTTCTGATTTGAGTAACCTGATAA
This sequence comes from Mucilaginibacter sp. KACC 22773, assembly GCF_028736215.1. Classification (NCBI taxonomy): domain Bacteria; kingdom Pseudomonadati; phylum Bacteroidota; class Sphingobacteriia; order Sphingobacteriales; family Sphingobacteriaceae; genus Mucilaginibacter; species Mucilaginibacter oryzagri. The sequence goes on along the minus strand of NZ_CP117883.1, from coordinate 5,982,085 downwards.
TTAATTCAATTTGATCGTCAGGTAAATAGTGAATGAATCCACGTCTTCTATGACGTTTAATTTATGTTTTTCGGGATACAGCAATTGAAGCCTTCGCTCTATATTAACCAGACCCAGTCCGCCCGGTTTAGGGCGTGAATTATTTGATACAGGTTTCGAATTCACGCATTTGAAATGTAACTCGTGTTCATGCACCGTAAAAAATAAGTGTACGTAGGATCTTCCTTCTGCATCCATGTTATGTTTAACGGCATTTTCAACGAAGATAATGAACAATAATGGCGCTATTTGAATACCGCTTAAATCACCGTTCTTGGATATTATACTTTGGAAATTGTCGCGCCTGATCTTTTCCAAATTAAGAAAGTCCTCTAAAAAATGAATGTCGGCGGTTAATAATACGGATCCTCTCGTACTATCATATAACTGGTAGCGAAGCAGATCTCCTAATTTCATGAGCACCTGCGAAGCCTTCTCCGGATCACGTTTGGTCAGCACGTTGGCATTATTCAGCATATTGAATAAAAAATGCGGGGTGATCTGGTTTTTCAATTGCTCCAGTTCGGCCTTTGCAGTGATCGATTCCAACTCATTGATGCGTCGTGAATCCACAATAAGCCGTTGAAATAATTTAATGGTGGCAGAAGACGCGATCAGCATAATGACTACAAATGCAACACTGAATAAGTTCAATTCCTGCATTTCGCTGCGTTGCGGTTCATTGAGTTCTACCGCCCATATATATTTTAATAAACCCAGCAAGATCACAATGATGCTGATGATCGCAGCAATATGAAAACAGTAGTTAAGAAAACGGTCCTTAAAAAGATACGTCGGGACCAGATAATACATGTTAAAATAAAACAGCGATAAGATCAGCAGTGCCAGTATTATATGAACGACTGCATTGATCGGCCCCGGGATCGTATTCTTCCAGGTGCTCGCAATTAGTAATAGGATCAGGATCGAATGGCGGATGATCCTGAACTTATGGTTCGTGAAAAATCGGAGAAAGAAATCGCTGAGCGAATCTGTTGTCATAAGCGCATTCATCGTATACCTATTTAAGGGACTGTTACCGTTTTAACCTGGACGTTATGGGCACTAAAATAGCCAAGTGCCCCGCCTTTAATGTTGGTGACCGGGTTAGCCGGCGCGCCATCATTACTCCTTCCGGATGCCGACTGCAGGCTGAACCAGTACAGGTAGACACCAGGATCTATTCCCTGCATTTCCACCCTGATGGAATCACCGGTTACGATGGGATGATCTTCACCTTCATCGCCGTAAACCCGGAGCTGGGTGGTTACATTGCGACCGTTGGTCAGGTTATCATTCTCCGCAAAGAGCGAACGTGTACGCCGGTTATTAACATATTGGATATAGTGAAACGAATTGCCTCTTTCCGGTGGATCTTTATACATAACGTTTGCCACCTTGCGGTCATCACCCATCAGCACCTCACTGGAAACATAAAGGCTGTCAAATTTGACGATTGCCGGTATCGAGGAAATCGCTGTAAAGGTCTGCCCGCTTACGACTACTTTTAAGGCATAGGAATGACCAGGCACCCCGGTGACCGCTGAACTTTCATAATGACCCGCCGTGATTTCATTGAGTGTTATCTCAGGACCGTTATTGTCACTAATGGTCACGGCAGCTCCGCCAACTCCGGGGAAATTATTGTCAGAACTGAAATCTTTGGTCTGCGTGATCACGACTACGGCCGGGCCGGGCTGATCTGTTACCATGCCTTCGATCACATATTTGGTATTGGCCGAATTCAGGTCGAGCTGGATCTCTTTTTCACAGGCGCTGAATAATAACAGGATGCCGGCAATTGCTATATAGATGTACTTTTTCATGTGTTAAAATTTAAAATTGTAGGCTATGGACGGGACGAAACGGAACAGGGTGGTTTGATTTACAACCGTTCGGTTCGGATCATTGTCCGCCGTTTCAAACTCTATGGTATATGGGTTTTCCCGGCCGTAAGCGTTGTACAGGCTCAGCGTAAGTTCCGATGAGTACTTCTTGGTTTGTTTCAGCTTTTTGGTGGCCCCTATGTCAAGCCGGTGATAGGCCGGCATGCGGTAGCCATTCCGCTCTGTATAATAAAAGTACACCCGGTCATTGACCGTGTATTTTCCGCTTGGAAAGGAAACTGCATTACCGGTATAATAGGTCCAGCTGGCAGAAAGCTCCCATTTAGGCGAGATCTGGTACATGCCTACTACAGCTATTTCATGCGTTCTGTCCTGGCGGGCATCATACCATTGATTATTATTGATACCAATGATCTGCTTTTCCGTCTTGGACAAAGTATAGCTTATCCATCCGGTAATTGGCCCGGTTTGCTTTTTAAGCTGCATTTCCAATCCATAGGCGCGCCCTTTACCGAAAAGCAGTTGCGATTCAATGTTATTTTGTCCGTTAAGTACATCTGCGCCGTCACGATAGTCGATCTGGTTTTGCATATTCTTATAATAGGTCTCTACGGTCAATTCATATTTTCCGGCTGAAAGGTCGCGGTAGTACCCTAGCGAGAATTGATCGGCAATTTCGGGCTTGACAATATTCGTACTTGCTATCCATTTGTCTGTAGGTGTCGCCGTCGTAGAATTAGAGATCAAATGCAGATTCTGCACATTACGGGCGTAAGAAAGTTTTACCGAAGATTGCCCGTTCAACTGGCAACTTGCGGCCGCGCGTGGCTCAAGATTCAAATAGGTTTTTACCACCTGGCCGGAACGGTAGCTAAGGGTGTCCGTCACCCGGCCATCCGGATCGATATTGAAGAAATCACCGGCACCCAAAATACTAAAAGCCGTTAGCCTCGCGCCATAGTTAATGTTGAACTTGGGCGATATTTTCCAGGTGTCAGCAATATAAGCCGCGTTCTCCCAGGAATATCTTCTTTGCAGGATAGTATTGTTGTAGCTTGACCTGTCCGAGGCCGTTACCTCTCCGGGCCTGACTGTATGGTGGATCGCATTTACACCTATGCGCAGCTCGTGATCAGGATATAAATACCATTGTAGTTCATGTTTAATGTTGAAGTCACGAATCTGCGAGAACAGGTTAACATCATTTACACCCTGCTGTACCTGGATGTTATAGTCATAATTGCTGTAGATCAGTGAAGTATTGGCAAACAGTCTGTTGTTATAAGAATGACTCCAGCGCAGTGTGGATGCCGTATTACCCCAGTTCACTAAAAAGTTATTGGTAATACCTAATCTGTCAGACCCGTTATACAATGAAAAGTACAGCTTATCTTTTTTGCCCAGATCATAGGTGATCTTTGCATTGATATCATAGAAGTAAATGGTATTGCGGTTAATGGTTGAATCTCCTGACAGCCTTAAAAAAGCATCGACATAAGTACGCCGCCCTGAGATCAGGAAGGATGACTTTCCTTTTTGTATCGGGCCCTCCACATTAAGCCGGGAAGAGATGAGGCCGATCCCACCGGCAACATGAAAGTCCTGGTTGTCTCCATCGTTCATTTTTACATCAATAACAGATGACAACCTGCCCCCGTATTGTGCCGGCATTCCTCCCTTGTATACGGCAAGATCTTTGATCGCATCGGAATTAAAAGTGGAAAAGAACCCGAACACATGGGAGGCATTATAAATAGGGGCATCATCTAACAGGATCAGGTTTTGATCAGCTGCACCGCCTCGGACATACAGGCCACTGTTCCCGTCGCCCGCGGATTTGATACCTGGAAGAAGCTGAATGGTTTTTAAAACGTCCCGCTCACCCATAAACACCGGTATCTTGTTCATTTGCTTAACCGAAAGTTTTTCGACACCCATCTGCGGGTTTTCAAGGCTTCGCCTGTTCGAATTAGCGAATATGGTTACTTCGTCCAGTTTCTTATCATCTGCGGGCAGACCGACGTTTATTACCGTATCTGCTTTTAGGGAAACCTGAACGGATGTGGATTGCAAGCCAACAGCACTGAACCGTATTTGAAAGTTGCCTTTCGGTAAGCTGATGGAATAGTAACCGTTGCGGTTAGACACCGCACCAATGTTACCCGCCATTACTGTGGCAGATTCGACACCTTCGGCTTTTTCGCCCGAAGTGATCGTTCCGCTGATCGTGACTTTTTTTTGCGCCTGCGCGGCAAGCACCGAAAGTAGAAAAATGAGTATGTGTATTGATTTTCGCATCGCTTGTTAAATAGTGAAGCTCAAATCTATCAGTAGTGGAAAGTTGCACAGGAGTTATTATACCAAACCAAGTGTTAATTATAGCAAAGCAGGTATTTGGCCCCTAAAAATCTAATTCAATATTTATTTATTCAACAAAGAAACATGGTGATTTTCCTTCAACCCTACCGGACTTGAAAAATTGTGGCATTGGCGATGACAGGTTTTACATGACGGTTTTTCGGATGTGCCCGGATCACATGAATGTGTTGTCAACCCTTTGATCCTGATCTTCTGCTGCCCAACATATAGTGTTTGATGATCGAACAGGATAGTATGGTCGATATTGATAATATGTGTAGGGCTTATCTTTTGGAATTTTGCCGGAAGAAAGGTTTGGATATGGCTGAGATTCATATTGGTTATCAGCTTTTCGTTTTCCAGGTGTAAGACTGCGGAACTGCCCACCTGTTCAATGTAGGTGATATCCTTGAAAAAAATCTTTAGGTAACTAATGTCTCTCAACGCATAAAAAAAATCTTCTCCTGCCAGGTCTATTCTTAATACGCCCTGACTGTCATTTGCCATATGATCAGGTAAGCCCTTATCCATGCACTTTCGATAATATATTCCTCGGAATTTTTCCGGAAAGGATATTAACTGTCTCAACTTAGCATGTTCGCTGTAGCTGTTCAATGTGCCGGTACAGATGATTAAGGTACCTGCAGGAATGGAATCGGCGAGTACAAGGTCTGCGGTTCCCGGACTTTTCTTGTCTAATATAAGCAAGTCCACGACCACGCATTTCATAAAAGCGACTGCTTCCTTAACGCTACAAAGGGCCGTGAGTAATTTGAAACCCGGCCTTTCTTCAATTAACAATTCGAGCGACTTCCTCTCCCTGCTGTTTTCTGAAACAATAATGCAATTCATAATCTGATGATTTGTGTTTTTAGGCGTTACGCTCTAATTTATAGCAGAATAGAACAGCAGGGTCAGGAATTATACGAAACTACCCAATAACTATAGCAAGCACCCTTTGCCTTATACAAACACAATTCCTAAAAGCTAAGCTAGCGGAGCTGATATATAAAAAATAATGTCATACAGGCCACAGCGGTTTAAAAATGATCTCCTATAGGTTACAGGTTAATTCGTATAATTAATCGGGCATTTGGTATAATCAAAATGATCTCTATCTGTCATCGGGTTACTTTCGTGCCATAGTTGAAAACAAACAACATGGAAAAAGTCTTGATATTCAACCGGCGGAAATGCACAGCTGTAAGGCTGATACTGGGGACGTTAATTATGGCAACTGCAATAGCAATACTGAACCAGGGTACTCAACGGAACCTGTTTGACAGCTTTTCCTTCTTTAGCAATACCAGAATTACAACCGCCCATTATTTTTTGCACTTGTTTGGCGTAATTATGTTTTGTGCCGCGTTGCCACTTCTTTCAAACAGTTACGTCCGCTGGGTTAATACCATCATGATCGTTGTCCTGGGTGCTTATATTCTGCTGGGTCTGCTCATGCCTGATTTGGTCAGCTTGATTTCCGGCATACTGCTTTTTTTGCTCAATGTCTGGTTAAAACGTCTTTATGCACGTGATGGAAAGCCTCAGTTTGACCGGGCCGTGTAAACTAATTGCTAAAGGACGATCTATTAAATTTTTCACGAGTAATGTTAAAAAATATAAAGTCCTGCTTATCCTGAAATACTATGTATCTCGCCAGGATAAAGCAGGCACAAATTGCCGTAGCTTGACGTTCGGCTTGACAAAATTCAGCCAACAGCTTTGTCATACAATTTTTCAAGAATCACAACATTTTACTTCAGGGAAGGCGACGTTTGCTTTTTCTTTCCTTTCGGACCTCAATGTACAATGCTATGCCCATGATGATACCCGCTTCTAAAGTGTAGTAAATCGTCAATTCCAACAAGTCATTCATAACAAGTCATCAATTAAATTTAAAACTGTTATCGCCTATTCAATTGTGCGGTGCTGAGCTATGTGCCTTTTTGCCTGACCGTGAAATCTCCACATCAGCGGTGTCAATGATAATGTGGTTGGATAAGCCTGCGGGCCTTTCCGTTTGTGGCGGGAAACGCCCTCAGGTACTAGATCCGCTATAAGGGTTTACTGATGCGTATGTTATTGGAAGTATATAAGTAATCATTATCATCGATGATGATTGCTGCGATATCTTTCATTTGGTTAACCATATCCAACCCGGCATAAACCCCCATAATCGTAACCGGAGTGGCCATAGCATCGGCGAGTTCTGCATTGGAGGTGATGATGGTCACACTTTTAATCCCCGTCACCGGCAGGCCGGTGCGGGGATTTATTGTATGGGAGTATTTCTTTCCATCTATGGTAATAAACTTTTCATAATTACCGGAGGTGGCCACGGCCAGGCCAGAAATATCTAAATAGGAAAAGACCTGGTCAGAGAAATCGGGATTCACTACGCCAATGGTCCATTTTCTGCCATCTGGTTGAAGGCCCCACGCGGTAAGATCACCTGAAGCGTTTACCACGCCGCTGGTAACACCCTGTGCTATCATAATTTGTTTAGCACGTTCTGCCGCATAGCCCTTACCAATACCTCCAAAACCAATGCGCATGCCCTGCTCTTTTAGAAAGATGGTACACGGGCCATCATCTAAAACAATGTTCCGAAAGTTGATGAGACGAACCATTTTTTTAGCGGTCTGCTCATCCGGCAAGGTGGTCATCTGCTGATCAAAATTCCATAAACGCTTATCTATCGACCCATAGGTAATGTCGAAAGCGCCCTGGGTAAGATTTGATATGCTGATCGAGCGTTTGACGAGATCAAAAGTTTCGCGGCTTACTTCCACCGGACAGATTCCCGCCGCGTCATTCACCCGATTGGTCTCACTGTCATCGCTGAACGTGGTCAGCAATTTTTCGATCCTCCTGATCTCGTCTACGCCCGCGTTTATTTGCTCATGCGCCCGTTTTTCGTTATCGCCAACGACACTTAGCTCAAATCGGTTACCCATCAGTTTCAGGGCTTGCTTAAAGGTCTGATGATCGGCCATGATGACTCTATTTAAATCCAAGATTGATTGAGAACACGTCGGATACCAGTACAGTGTTTTGGGAATAATGGCCGTACCTCAATTCCAGGTCATGCAAACCCTTCCAGCCAAGCACACCATTCGGAGGTGCTATCCTTAAACCGGCCCCCACAAAATGACTGTTCAGCTTGGCATAATCGTAATTACTGGTATAAAATTCCTGGGAAGGAGCAGCTGCGGCATATGGAGCAAAATACTTCGAGGCATTCTGTGTGTAATACCGGTAAAATGGAGATATGGAAAAGAACGGCGAAAATTTATAGACCACTTCCAGGTTAGCGGTATGTGCCCTTGTTCCCCAATTATCCGAAAAATAGCGGTAATAGGAACGAAGAATGATATTGTCGCCTGCAAAATAGTTCGCCCGGAAACCTAACGGTATCTTAAACCTGGATGAGGGCAGCTTTTCCATGGCCACCTGTCCGTTGGAAAGGTAAACGCGGTGAAAAGGCAGGCTCAACAAACCATTTTGACGAACGAGGTCAGCCAGAAAGGCGATCTGTAGCCTTGGGTTAATGACCTGGCTGTAGCCGAATGAAGCTGTATAGGTTCTTCGTGGGGATGTTCCAAAATTATTGGCGTCACCAAATGCTCCAGGCGCACTTCCCTCGGGAGGTACAGTACCAGCCGGGACAAATTCCGAAGGATAGATCAAGGTCACCCTGTCGAAATACCCTTGTAATTTTACACTGAATTCGCCATTTCTGTTGTCGGTTTTAAGTGCATAATGCACATCTCCACCTACTGATTTGTAATTATATTCATTAGACAAATAAGCGCCCACGCCAAATACATTCCCTGTTTTCTTGCTCTCAACCGACCAGTCTATCGACGGATATATTCTCCTGCCGGTTTTGCGGGATGCCCCTGTGGCAGAAACGAATGCCTGGGATGCCGATGAATGATAGTCAATACCCAGCCCGAGCGTCAACGTATTTTTGTTATCATTCCGATTTGTGCGGACAAAATTCAGGGTGATGCCGCCCAAAATATCGGTCACTTCCTGGCTGCCGATACCTCCGGTAACCGGAGAGTGAATCCCGGTCTGACTGTAATAGCTGGATACAAAATCGATCTCCTCCAAATGGAACTTTCGGGGATTGAAATGAGAAGTATCCTGTTTAGGCGATTGACCGATGGTGTACGGCGTTTTATAATTAAAGTTATCCTTGCCGGCCTGGGCGAAGGCATCCGGCCGGCAAAGCATAGCAAAGCCGAGAGCGGTTAAATAGATTTTTTTCATCTTTCTGCTTTTTAATTAATTCTGTTAATTACAGCCGCAGCCGCCACCGGTCTTTCCGGCATTTGCTCCAGACCCGGCTTCGCGGTAGGATTGAAAATTCAGTTCGTTTTTTTCTGTCCTCCGGTTGCTTAATGCCATTTCTGTATCATTGATCCGGTTTTTTTGATACTCCTTAACATTCGCACAGGAAGCGCAGGAAAACGCCAGCAAACCGCCGGCAGTGACTTTGATGATGAGTTTTTTCATAATGTATCGTTTAGTGTTTGTTGCTTTGACTATCCTTGATGGCTGAGATTTGTGCTGTGAACTGTTCCGGTGACAAGTCGGGAAAACCATCCCATTTTTTTAGAACCTTTCCGTCAGCATCAATCAGCAATGTCAGCGGAAACGCTCCATTGGGGTTATATTTATCTGCCAGGGCCTCGTTAAGCCTGGTCTGTTCTTTGTTCAGCCGGTTCTTTTTTAACCTGGGAAAATCAGCACGGAGCAGAACCAGGTTATCCGCCGCATAGGAAGTGAATTTTTCGGATTCAAGTATCTCCTTCCTAAGCCGGATACAGGGGATACACCAGTCGGAGCCGGCGAAGTTAACCAGGATGAGTTTATGAGATTTTTGGGCTTCCGTTTTTGCAATGTCGATGTTGCCCAGCCATTCAACAGCCGGTAGTTGAAACGCGAGTAATAGGATCAATAATTTCATGATATTAAATTTGGTATCTGCTGAATCTAAAGTATGCTCGGCAATGACACCGGTTTTGATATTTCGACGAAAGCCATTATAAATTATAGCAAATAGGCTTTTTGGCCTGTTTATAATTGAACAGATGACCACAGCATTTGAAAATATTATAGAAAGTATGTTGGAAATTGGGTGAGCTGCAGTGTTAAGACGCAGGTAAAACGGCTTTCTAATAATGGATACGAAAAGTGTATCAATTATAAATGTCCCGGAGGAAGGCCTGTAAATAGCGTTCGCATTTGGAAAGACTTGTCCGAAAAAGGCAAGTCAAGATTCATAACGACTTTGACTATTAACCACCAGGGAAGAATGAATACCGGAAAATGCTGTAAAATGATTGAAATTCTCAAACATCGGATTGTTTTTGTCAATTGAAACTCCGGCGCCGTGATCTATTTTTGAGATGTGACCTAAAAGTCAATTAGACAATGAAAAACTTAAATATCCTGACACGAGCTTTTACCGCAATTTCCTTAATTCTATTAACATCATGTACCATGGGACAGACTCAAAATTCCAAACCAACAGAATCAGATGCAGATAAAATAATTGGGGCATGGAGAAGTGCAGCCAGGGATTCTGAAATGGAAATCTACAAATCCGGTAATTTGTATTATGCAAAAATGCTGGCAGGCTGGGGCAACGACATGTACGAATCAGATGGCAAAACACTGGCGAAGGACAACAAAAATCCAGATGCCAAACTGCGGAACCGGCCGCTTTTGAATTTGGTATTTATTACAGATATCAATTATAAAAACGGAGCATATACAGGCGGTAAATTATATCTGGCAAAAGATGGTGAAATGCTAAAATGTGATATGAAATTTGAAGGGGAGAAATTAACCATGAAGTGGTACTCTGACAATCAACTTTTTGGACCGACAAAAAAAATATGGTCGAGAATTAAATAACCCGTATTGTCTGAAATATAGCATGAGCAAGCCAGTTATTAGATAGGTGCATTTACATTTGTTTACATTTGCAATGCTTAAACATGGAAAATGGACTTTGAGCAACTTCAAAAACAAATAGATTTCATACACGAAATTGATAAGGTAAAATACATACAACGTAAGACACGCCTTTTCAATAGTGATCGTGCAGAAAATGACGCGGAGCATAGCTGGCACCTTGCGTTAATGGCTTTGATATTATCAGGGCACCGCAATGAAGATATTGATCTTTTAAAGGTTATAAAGATGTTGTTGATCCATGATCTGGTGGAGATCGATGCCGGTGATATTTTCTTATATGAAACGACAACAAGCCACACAAATACTGTAGCGGAACTAGCAGCGGCTAAACGAATCTTTGGCATTCTGCCAGAGAATCAGGCTCAAGAACTTATTCAGATTTGGGAAGAATTTGAAGCAGGCGAAAGCGCTGAGTCAAAGTTCGCCCGGGCAATGGATCGATTTGAACCACTTTTACAGAATAGGTCGAATAAAGGAGGTACCTGGAAAGAGTTTAACGTGCCTTACCATAAAGTCATTGAGAAAAAAAGCATCATTAAAGCAGGATCTAATGTTTTGTGGAATACGCCAAAAAGCTACTTGACAATTGTGTGAAAGAGGGTGTTTTATTAAAGGATATTACTAAATAACTCAAAGGTTACTTATCGGATCTGAAGCATTGATGCAACTTATAATGTATTTAATTAAAGGAATTCCGAAAGACTAATGGTGAGAGGTTGGTTTTATTCTTGAAAAGCTTGTTGAATGATTGGGGATATTCAAAACCTAATTGATAAGCTATTTCGCTTACCGGTAATTTGGTAGTACTCAGTTTTTCTTTTGCCCTGTTGATGATAAATTCATGAATGTGTTGCTGTGTTGTTTGACCGGTCAGGTTTCGTAGCATATCGCTCAAATAATCTGCGGACACATTCAAGCTTCCTGCCACATATTGCACAGTTGGAAGAGTTTTTATTTCTCCTTCCCTGTAATAAGTCATTAAAAGAGTTTCCATTTTTGAAAGGATATCGATGTTTTCGCTCTTTCGGGTAATAAATTGCCTTGCATAAAATCGGTTACAGTAATTAAGTAACAATTCGATGTGTGATACCATCACATCCTGACTGAACGTGTCAATCGAATGCGCATATTCCTGTGCTATACTTTTAAAAATACCGATAACCATGTCTTCTTCTTTTTCGGAAAGATGCAGCGCTTCGTTAAATGCATACGAGAAAAACCCGAAATTTTTTATGGTTTTACCCAAAGGATAATGAGCAATAAATGATGGATGAAATAGGAGACAATAGCCCTCTGTCGGACTATCATCGGTTGTTGCGGATAATAATTGATTGGGCGAAATAAAAGACATGACACCCTCATCAAAATCATAATAGTTCTGGCCATATTTCAACTTCCCTTTAAAATTTCTTTTGAGGGCGACGCAAAAGAAATTCATGATAAACGCATTTGACAGTTCTTCAGTATTATATTTAATGTCTTCGTACCGGAATACACTGATCAGTGGATGCTGGGGCTTCGGCAATGAAAGTAGCCGATGCTGTTCAGAGATAGAATTGATCACGTACGGCCCTGTTTCTTTTTTCATTTCATTAGTTTATAAGGCCGGAAATATCAATTATACATTCCCGGCCTGTAGTATTTATTGATCTATCGCCTGCATGCTGAATGCATCGTAGCGGTCGCCCGTTTTAGTCCCCAAGGGAACAATTGCTTCCAGTCTGTCCATTTCCAATGCTGTTAATTCGATGGATGCGGCAGCTATATTCTGTTCCAGGTACTTAATCCTTTTTGTGCCCGGGATAGGAATATGCCCCTTTGCTATAACCCATGCTATGGCTAATTGTGATATACTGATCTGTTTTTCTTCCGCTAGTTTCGAAATTTCCCTGACCAAGGCTAAATTCTTATCAAATTGTTCACCCTGGAACTTCGGAAACAATTTCCTAAAATCATTTTCATTAAAGTCATCAGCACCTTTGATATTACCGGTAAGAAAACCACGGCTCAAGGGAGAATAAGCAACAAACCCAATACCTAATTCTTTCAAAGTATCTAAAATGCCTGCTTCTTCCACAGAACGTTCAAATAAGGAATACTCCGTTTCAATAGCGGTGATAGGGTGTACAGCATGTGCTCTCCGGATAGTTGAGGAAGAAACTTCTGAAAGTCCGATGTATCCTATTTTTCCTTCCTGAACTAGTTCAGCCATAGCGCTAACTGTTTCTTCTATGGGCGTGTTCGGATCAAGGCGGTGCAGGTAATAGAGATCAATGAAGTCGGTACCTAAATTCTTAAGTGAACGCTCAATGGCATTTTTCACATAGGCTTTTGTTCCATTGTATGCCCAGGTCATCGTGCCCTCATCCGTTATTTCGTAACCGAACTTAGAGGCGATAATGTAGGCATCCCTGTTCCCTTTAATCGCTTTGGCAATCAGCCTTTCGTTATCGAAAGGCCCGTAGATATCTGCCGTGTCTAACAGGTTACTGCCCAGCTCTAATGAACGGTGGATGGTCGCGATGGATTCTGCTTCATTAGCCGACCCGTAAACTTCAAACTCGCCATTCTTGGTCATGCCCATTGTTCCTAGCCCAATGGCAGGAACTGCAAGCCCCTGGCTGCCTAATTTTATTTTTTTTATATTTTCCATTTGATTGATGTTTTATTTCAAATACAAATGTCCCATATTAAGATATCTATAAAGTATCCAAATCCGGGAAACACTTGTTCAAAAAAGGTGGCTCATGTTTCCAGTGAACTCCAGGTATTCGGATTGTTTTTTGGTTAGGCTAAAACTAAAATTGCCTCAACATTCCCTCAATTGATTGAAATTCTCAAACATTAGATTGATTTTGTCAACATAACCCGCTGATCAACAGCCTACTTTTGTGAAATCAATTTGATACAATAACTAAATAATCAAAAATGGAAACACCAGAAATTAGGATCGCATTAGTAACAGGAGGTAGCCGCGGACTTGGCCGTAATACCGTACTAAGCCTCGCCAAAAAAGGGGTTAGTTCAATTTTTACCTATAACTCAGCTAAAGATGAAGCCGATAAAGTTGCTGAACTGGCTGCGAAGGAAGGCGTAAAAGCAATCGCGCTAAAGTTAGATACAGGCGATATCGCGTCGTTTGATGGCTTTGTTGAGCAGGTAAAAGCAGCTTTGAAAGAAATGGGGTCGGATACGTTAAACTATTTGGTCAACAATGCAGGTATATCCCATCACAACACCATCGTAAAAACGACAGAGGAAGAGCTTGATAAACTTTATAATGTAAATTTTAAAGGCGTCTTTTTCTTAACGCAAAAACTTTTGCCCATCATAAGCGATGGCGGCAGTATCGTTAATATATCAACCGGCCTTACGCGGTTTTGCGTCCAAGAAAGTGGCCCTTATGCGGCACTTAAAGGGGCGATAGAGGTTCATACCCGTTACCTTGCCAAAGAATTGGGCCCACGGGGCATTAAGGTCAATTCCGTAGCTCCGGGCGCGATCCAGACTGATTTTAGTGGCGGCGCTGTAAGGGATAATCCGGAAGCCAATAAATTCGTTTCGAGTGTAACTGCACTTGGCCGTCCCGGCCTACCGGATGACATCGGTCCAATGGTTGCTTCCTTATTATCCGAAGACAATCGTTGGGTAAACGCACAGCGTATCGAAGTTTCGGGTGGTATGTTTTTATAGGACTTTGTCCTTTTGGCGATCCTTTCTGCTACGGAGAGGGTCGCTTAAATTTATTTTCTTACGTTAAACAAAAACAATCATGACTAATTTATCAGGTAAAGTGGCTTTGGTCACCGGTTCCGCCAGGGGAATCGGGAAAGCGATTGCCGAACGGTACGCAAGCCTTGGAGCAGATATAGTGATCAATTATACGCGGGATGAAACGGCGGCAAACGCCACCGTCGAAAGTATTAAAAAACTTGGGAGGAATGCTATTGCTATCCGATGTGATGTATCAAAGACCGCGGAAATCAGGAACTTATTTGAAACGGCGAAACAATCGCTTGGCAAGATCGATATCGTTGTCGTTAACGCCGGTGTTGAATTGGTAGGGATACCTGTGGCAGATTTCTCGGAAGAGCAATTTGACCATATGTTCGGGATCAACACCAAAGGTGCCTTTTTTACAATGCAGGAAGCCGCAAAACACGTGGCTGACAATGGAAGAATCATTTATATTAGTTCCAGCACCTCCGGCTATCCCAGAGCGGGCTATGCGTTACATGGCGGCAGCAAAGTAGCACCTGAATATTTGGTCAGAATATTGGCACAGGAACTTGGAAAACGTGGGATTACCGTAAATTCCATTCTGCCGACAGCGACCGAGGGCGCAGGGGTTAACGCAAACATTCAGGACAAGGTGCGCATCCAAAAATTCATCGACGAGTTTGCGCCGATGGGCCGCCTGGCGGTTGTGGAAGACGTTGCGAATGTGGCAGAGTTTTTTGCCGGTGAATTATCATCTTTTGTGAGCGGTCAGCATCTATTGTTGAGCGGGGGCGGCCTGACCTAAGCTGATAAAGAAACGTTATATTTGATTAACAAAGCAAATGATCACTAATACCTCATTGGACGATTTTTATAAAAGGAACGGTGCCGCGCTGCCCGATCGCATTGCGCGTGAAATCGGCCATTTTAACGTTTTTGAAAGCGAAAAGCTTTTTAACAAAGTAGATGGCACCCGCATCATGCCATACAGCCGTCGCGCTTATTATAAGATTAGTTGGTTAAGAGGTAAAAGTAAAGCGGAATATGCGGATAAAGTGATCGATGTAAAAGGAAATGCCTTATTGTTTGCTACGCCGAAGATTCCCTATAACTGGGTGCCGGAGAACAGTGATCAGACAGGCATGTTCTGTATATTCACGCCAGATTTCTTTTGGCCGGTGAAAAGTGGTGTTATTTTGGACGAACTGCCGATCTTTCAGCCAGGATATACGCCGGTTTTTCAGTTATCAACTGAGGAAATCACCGAGATCGAATACATATTTCGGAAAATGCACCGGGAAATGGAAGCTGATTACAAGTACAAATATGACCTGCTCCGCAACCTGGTGCTGGAACTTATCCATTATGGGCAGAAGTTACAGCCGTTATCTGCATTAAGTGACGCACAAAATGCTTCGGAGCGAATTTATGCTTTGTTTATTGAACTGCTTGAAAGGCAATTTCCAATCGAATCCGTTCACCAAAGGCTTGTTCTAAGAACAGCAAAGGATTACGCGGATCGTTTAGCGGTACATGTTAATCATTTAAATAAAGTGTTAAAGGAAGTGACCGGAAACACGACCACCCATCTGATTGCTAACCGGGTAACACAGGAAGCAAAGATTCTGCTTAAACAAACGGATTGGAATGTTGCAGAGATCTCTAATGCATTAGGATTTGACGATAACGCACAATTTTGCAATTATTTCAAGAAACAGACTTCTTTTTCACCTACATCTTTCAGGCTTAAGGATCAGGAATAACTTTAAATCTCAAATGTCTTTTCTGGCCAGTTAGCATATTTTCTAAATGCACCAGGTGATAGATTTCAATGGCCCTTGTAAAATAGTTAAAATGTTTTCTGAACAGTTTGGAGTAGGTCATATGGATACCCCATGGTTATGTTGCTAATTTTTTCTAAACATCCAATATGGTCAGCACTAAGACTAATTTCAAGCGCTTTGAAGCTGTCCTCCAGGTGCGCAAGCGTTCTGGCACCTACGATTGGAAATGCGTTCTTGGTTAATGTCCAGGCCATTGCTACCTGACCAGGGGTTGCTCCAATATTTTCAGCTATTAACTCTAAATGATCTATAATGGTTTTGGTAGCTGCATCCTCCAGATAGCCGCCCGGTGACGAATGTGTCAGCCGTCCTGCCATGCCTTTGCGATACTTGCCGGTCGGTAAACCACCCGCTAAAGGTGAATAGAGCATGGTACCAAGGCCAAAATGCCCGGCCACAGTCATTAACTCGCGATCAGCTCCTCGTTGCATCAGGTTGTACTCTATCTGCAATGCGGCCAACGGAATCATGCCGGCGATAGCCGCTACTTTCCAGGCAGGGAAATTTGCAAGACCGGTATACAACACTTTACCAGCTTTGACCAAATCTTCAAGGCCCCGGCTTATTTCTTCAATTGGCGTCATTCCGTCATCAAAATGGGGCATATAAATATCAATATAATCGGTATTAAGCCGTTTTAAGCTGGCTTCGACTGCTTGGCGCATAGCTTTACGATGATTCCCCATGTTACCTGATAATGGGCTCACTTCATTGCTTCGGGTATATTTGGTGCATATGATATAATTAGGACGCTGCGACCCTATAAATTTACCGACGATCTCTTCCGCTTCTCCAAGCTGGTAACGGTCGGCCACATCAATAAAATTACCCCCGGCATCAGCAAAGGCCTTCAGGATTTTGGGGATTTCGTCAGCTGCAGATCCATAACCCGCGCGTTCGCCGAAACTTGCAGCGCCTAATATCAACCTGCTCGCGGGTAGGCCCGTTTGGGTTCCAAATAATTTATGTTTCATGTTTCAAAATTCGCTTTGTTATCTAATACATTCAAGTACGGCTAAATTCAGCTACATCAGAAAATACAATATGATGACTTATCTTTGAGGATGTATCAAAAGAAGCTACCCGTTGAACTGGAATGTGGCCTGCACCTTTTTATGGAAGTGATGAACGGGAAATGGAAGATCAACCTAATATGGTGTATTTACTCCGGCATCAAAAGGCCGGGTGAGTTACACCGTCGGAACCGGGTGGAGAATAGATAGCGGCTCGGAGGTATCATTAGGGACATAAATACATTTTTTTCACCTGAAATAAATTGACGATTTTTTATACAAATTTATTGGTAAGATTGATGGTCTCGCGGAGATGATGATTTGTTTCTATCAGTTCCAGGCAATAAGCCGCTGCAAAGACCCGGTTTAACCGATTTGTTAAAGGATCTATTTTACGGGTAGTTGCTTCGTATCCGACACCCTTTTTTTCATCTGTTAACTTCGGAGCTCTGCAGATGGTATAGTCCAGGTCTGACATTTCCAACAATTCTTCCTGGCGCCCAAGGTCTCGAAAAGCATATTTCATATTGCTGACCGATACGATAAACCGTAAGATGAGGGGAGCTGTTTTCCAAGAACTCCCGGCTCCGATGGTACTCAAAGCAATAAATCTTTTGATCCCTCTTTCTTCCATCGCTTTGATCGCATTCCCCGCCGAATGGGATATCAGGTCTTTTGGGGATATCAGTCGGGACCAGGGATTAGGAGAATTTCTTGAAACATCGAGCAGGTTAATAACAGCATCGCATCCTGAGATGGCCTTTTCAACGATTTCAAATTCATAGGGCGTACCTTGAATGATCTTAATGTTATAACCAATAAGCTTTCCAGGAACCCGCGCAATCGCAACAATATCATGGCCTCTTTTTAAGGCTTCCTCAATAACGAGTTTTCCTGTTTTTCCGGTTGCCCCAAGCAATAATATTTTCATAATATTTAAGAATTCATGTCTAATTTTAGAGTGATGGCGAAACTGTTCTGTATGCACCATTTATTTATCATAGCTCACTTTCCGCTTCACTAACTGTACGGTGCGCCTTGTATAATATTCTGGCAAGTATGCGGCCATGTGAAGAATGTTTCCAGGCATCTATCCGGTGATCAAACCACCATTGAAGTTTTTCCACTTCACAGGCTGTCTCATAGCAAATCAATTGCGCCTTTAAATGCGGTTTCGGACTTTCCGTCAGTTGCCGGATTTGCCTGATAAGTTTTTGTACCGCTTGATAAATTTTCCACATGATTAATTTATTTAGATCCGATTAAAAATCGAATTTGATGAACACCCTAGCACCCCATTCCGGCGCGTCAGGGTTATTGAGGTAGGTGAACCGTTTAACCATGTCCACCCGAAGGATCTTAAAAATATTGCTGATACCAACGCTGCCTTCCATATAAGCACCGTTAGAAAGTGTGTAAGTTGTTGGAATACCTGCCGCATTGGTCGGGAAACGCAATAGGGATGGGTCATTCTGCGGGTTATTTTCTGCCCGGATACCTCCCCATAAGGCTTTGAAATTAACGACTTCCCGTAATTTTAATTTTTTCAGCAGCGGTATCCTGTTAAAAATATAGCCATTGAAATTATGGTCCATCGTGATGCTCGCGTAACGATCGCTTACGAACTCCTGAAAATTCATCAAGTTGAAGGATTGTAACTGAAAAGCGTAACTCTGATTTGCCCGGTGGATATCTAACAAGGGGAAAGGCACTTTTCCGAATAGGTAACCTCCTTCTGTAGACACATCCGTAAAGCCAAAATTGGATAAATAGAAACGTTTGGTGATGTTACCGGTTATATTCTGATAATTATAATCGCCGCCAAGAAGACCTTTTACCCCCTGGTTATAACGCAAGGTAAATATCGGATACTTATCAGGAATTGGCGTACGATATAGCTTTCCCTGATAAAATTTTTCTTTTGGCGCATAACGCAATTCCAGGGACATTTCGGTCGTATTGATCCTGTTAACGGAATTCAATGAGCCGTCAGGCAACAGGTTATCGAAGCGCAGTACGCCGGCTGGGCTTTGTCCCCATGTTTTAAAGCCGAGCGTGTAGGAAAAATGGTTTTGGTATTCGTGAACATAATCAAGCTTGAACAGGTCGTTGTACAGCCATTGGTCATTATTGCCGCGTTTAAAGGAGAGCAGCAGGCTGCTTTCCTGAACAAATTGTAACTCTTGCCCGGGTATTTTGGTATCGTGCTGAAAGCTGGCGCGGACATAATGCTGCGGGAATGAATAGATCGATTTGTTATTGATGGAATAGGTGGTACTTAGAAAGTATTTAAACTTTTCATCCTTGGTGCCATAGGCGCCGTAGGTTTCAAAATAGTAGCGTTTGCTTAGTGCCGTAGTGCTGCGCCCGCCAAGCCGCGGTCGAAAACCCTCCACAGGGTTAAAGCTGTAAAAGGTATTGACCGGCCCGACTTCAAACCAGCCAAAACTTTTATAACCTGCCAGGACCAAAGTGGCGATATCCATCGTGCGCCGGAACGAGGGTATGGTTTGCAGGCTGTCAATATTTTTATAAATTCCAGCAGTCTTGGCGTCCAAGGTGTCCGGGCGGTTATTCACCCAGTAAGCATCATCCTTGGTAGCCGCGTTCGGAGCGGTCACCAGCGCCGGTCCGTTATAGGTCTCATTCGGCCGGGGCGAATTGATCTTATAATTCTTTAAAGTCACCACGCGTTCGCCGAAAACCCCACCTCCTTTATCTTTATTAATAGCGAATTCGATCTTCAGGTCACTTTGACTCAGGTGGAAACGCCCATCCGGGTTCTTTTCGAAGGAGAGGGTCGCCTCCATTTCCCGAACGAAATTCAGGTTAATATTTTTGTTCACCGTCAGCAAGGCATTTTGCACCGCGAAATTCCCGTCCATCGTGATATAGATCTTCCCTTCAAAGAGCATATTGTTGGTGTTTCTCGGGGTAAAACTCAGTTCGATCAGTTGCGGTGATTGTTCTTTAAGTATATCGGTGATAAAGAATTTATAGAGGTTTGGAGCATTGTCGGAGATCGGGCTAAGCAGTTGATTGGAAAGCAGCGAGATGTTGTTGTCGTAGATGTTGATATCCTGGTACATCCGGTTGAAATAGGTCGTCAATCCCTGGTTATCAACAAACTTTTCGTCATAGGTTACTTGCTTGCTGGCTTCGATCACCTGTTTTTTCGCGTAGGGCGACTTTCTATAGAAGTTGTTGGAGAGCTTTTCCTCCATGTAAATAGGCAGTAAATTCTTTCCGCCAATATTGGTTGAATCCTGCTCTCGGAAAAGAAACTGGTAATTCTTAAAGATCCTCCGGTTTTTGAACTGGTCTGACAGATTACTTAGCGAAAAAACCATCCGTTCATATTGCCTGTATTCGATATGTTCGTAATTTTCAGGCTGGTTCTGCTTTTTATGCGCGATCACCTGCCTGATCAGTTCCACAGCTGGATTATTTTTATTGCTATATTTTTTCTTTTTAGCAGATACTACACGAACTTCATTAAGCTGCTGGCTGTTTTGCTGCAAAGTAACATTGACCAGTTGCTCCTGTGCGGCTTTTATATCAAGTATTTTGCTGCTATATCCCATGTGCGTAATCGTGATCTTTTGGTAAGAAGCATTCGCGGCAATGGAAAAATGGCCTTCCTCATCAGTCGTTACGCCGTAGTTAGTTCCTGTAAAGAGGACGGACACGGACGATATCGGTTTACCGCTTTTTCCGTCGGTCACCGTTCCGTTCACCGTGGTAATCTGTGCGCGGGCAGCGTTTCCCATCATCAGAATTAATGGTCCGGTAAGGAAACAAATGGACAAAAAGCTGCGGGTGATCGTTCTCGAAATTTTCATAGTATTTATTCTTTATTGCGGGCTGATAATATGACCATCCATCATCTCGATGATCCGGTCAGATTTAGCTGCAAAGTCATTGTCATGCGTGACGGCAATAATGGTTTGGCCATATTCGTGCGCCAGTTCCTGGAAGGCTTCAAATACAGTGTCCGTATTCCTGGAATCCAGGTTACCGGTAGGCTCGTCACCCATAATGATCAACGGGTCGTTGATCAGCGCACGCGCTATGGCGATACGCTGCTGCTGGCCGCCGGAGAGCTTGGAGGCTGGCTTAAGCGCCTGTTCCTCCAAACCCAGCATCCGTAGTTTTTCGTATGCCCTGTGTTCTATCTCTTCCTTAGAATACCTTCCCAGCCGCAAGGCCGGGATCATCACATTTTTCAGGCAGGTGAACTCGTTGAGCAGGTAATGAAATTGAAATACAAAACCTATTTTTTCATTACGAAGCGCCGCCAGCGCATTTTGCTTTTTGCCGGTGACCAGGTCGCCGTCTATGCTCAAGCCGCCCTGGTAGTCCGTATCCATCGTGGAAAGTATATAAAGTAATGTGGACTTTCCGCTGCCGGATTTTCCGACCAGCGTTACAAATTCACCTTTATTGACTGTAAACGAGATATCGTTCAAAACTTTGAATTTCTCAGGATCATAGAAGTATTTTCCGATCCTGTCAGCCTGTAAAATGATCTCCTGTTGCATGATTATTTTCTGAAAATGGATACCGGGTCAACATTCGCGGCTTTCCTGGCGGGAAGGTAGCCCGCCAGCAGGGTGATGACCAGTCCGAATAAACTTCCCCGGATAAAAATGGAACCGTCAAATATGATCGGGAAATAGCCGATGTCGCCTCCGACATAGATCTTGGAGGTAAAAAAGACGAGCAGCCCGGCCATGACCAGTCCGGCTATAATGCCCATCAGGCCGATAAGCGCCCCCTGCAAGACAAAGATCCGGATCACGTCGTTGCCCTGGAAGCCCATGGCTTTAAGGATGGCGATATCATTGATCTTCTGGCTGATGGTCATGTTCAGGATGTTGTAAATTCCGAATCCGGCCACAAGCAGAATAGACATGGATATGGCAGTAACCAGGACACTTCGCATATTCGCTGCGCTCACCAAAGTATTGTTGGCGGCTTTCCAGTCTTCGGCTTTATACCCTGTCAGCGCAGAAAATCGCGCGGAATAATCCGCGGCTTTCGTGAAATCGGTGACGTCGACATCGATATCCGTGACATAACTGGCCCCCTCCCGCATGAGTTGCTGGGCGGAATGTACGCTGATGTACGATTTGGTTTTATCAGTTACGGAATTATTCGTCTTAAACAAGCCGGCAACCTTCATGACCCGGTTGACGTTTCTTGATGAGGTGATGCTGATGTTATCGCCTGTCTTAACATTCATTTTAGCGGCGATCCCAACACCCAGCAGAATTCCGTTCGGCAGGATTGCCAGATCTTCCATCCTGCCTTCTACCATCGTCGGTTTTATATTGAACATCCTGTCCGCTTCTATAATATCTACGCCGGACGCATTACCGTTGATCTGGGAAAGGCCGCTGTTGTAGAATACGCTCACTGCTATTTGCGGCGTGACGATCTGTACGTCGGGCTGCGCTTTCAGTAAGGCTACGATCTTATCCGGGTCAACGATTCGGTCACTTTCCGGTACCACTTTTGGATTGCTGATCATGTCCAGCTTTTTCGAACTGATACTTTTGATCAGCGGCTGGCTGATCTGATCATCTTTATACACCCTGATATGGGGGGTGTTATTAAAGATCATCGTATTGGACTTGCGGGTAAACCCCGCAGTCATACAGTTCATGAATATAAATATCGCAATGCCAATGGTCACGCCCAGGGCAGCGACCAAAGTCAGCTTTCTGCTGGTGATGATATAGGTGATTGATATCTCGGTATCAACGTTATGTTTAAATTGCCTTGCCATAATCAGTGCTGTGGGATAATGATCATTTCGTCTGCCTTGATACCACTTAAAATTTCCACCCAATCTGTCGATATAATTCCCGGATGGACAGACACCTGTTTTTTTCCTTCCTTTAAAGTCACTTTATTGCCGTAACTCAGGTAGGCAGCAGGGATGACTAATGCATTCTTCCTGGTGCCGGTTATAATATTTGCCTCTAACTGCGTACCCGTGATATCCAGTTCCGGTCGTTTTAAAAAATAAGCTTTCACAATGAAGGAACGTGTCGTATCGTCAAAGGCAGGAAGGATCTGCTTCAGGATAGCGGGGTAAACTTTATCCTTATTGGTATTTAATTTGACCATTACAGTATCACCTATTTTCAGTTTCGACATATTGGTTTCGTCGACATTAAGGCGGGCGTAGATCAGGTCCGGGTTACCGATGACCGCGATCACGTCGCCCTGACGGACATAATCACCCAACTGTTTCTGTCTAATGTATATCCTGCCCGTATGAAGTGCGGTGAGCTGATTCTGTTGCTTAACCACCCGGTTGACATCACTGGCATAACGCTGCGAAACCTCCTGTTGCCTGGCGCTCAGCTGCTGATCCTGATATTGCTCCTGTAAAGCCTTTAAGCTGGCCTGGGAATTAGTCAGTGTAAGCTGTGCATTCTCATATTCGGATTTGGAAACACTATTATTCGCAAACAGCCTTTTATACCGGTCTGTCTGCTGCTGATCTAACTGGAGTTTGGCCACGGCCGCCTGGATATTCGCTTTGATCTGTAACAGTGCGGGTGCAGACGGATCGGTTTTTTCGCGTGCGATAGCATACAATTTACTGGCGCTCCTGGCATTGATAACATTTTGGTTGTTATCAATAACAGCCAGCAACTGACCCTGCTGCACGTCATCTCCTTCTTTGAAATTCATTTTCACCAGATAACCATCCGTTTGTGCGGTCAGATTATACTGGTCATCCGCCTGCAACATCCCGGATGCGAAGACCATTTCGGTGATATCTTTATGAATGGGTTTGGTTTCCGGTATTTTGCTTCCGCAGGAGGCCAGTAGGATTAAACCGGCGATAACGATACCTATATATGCTCTTTTCATTTGATGGTATTACTAAGGATAATTTTACTTTTTGCGTATTCAGTTGTCGCCTGGAGGGCCACTGTATTCAGGCTGCTGTTAAGCCAGTCGTCAAAAGAGTTAATAAGATCTGTTGCCGAAAGCAGGCCTTCCCGGTAGATCGCCAGGTTTTTGTAATAGGAATCTTTACGAAGAGATTCGATATCCACCGCAAGCCGGTAACTTTTGAAAGCTTTCTGATAATCCAGCTCAAGCTGGTTATTATTGATCCGGTCCTGTAGCATATTGTGCTGCCAGTTATTTTTGGCGATCTGCAGGTTGACGCGGTCATATTTGACCGATGCGATCTTCGATGCCTCGGGCAACAGGGGAATAGTCAACCTTAAACCAACGAAACTTGTTCCAAACCAGCTGCTGCTATCGAAGAAATGATTGTTGGTAGTTTGTTGCCAGCCGAAAGAGCTGAAAAGGTTTACCGTTGGTAAAAGCCACCGCTTGTCAGCCCGGAGTGTCGCCTCCTGGTATTTGGTTTGCCATTCGCTCTGCCGCTGGAGGAGGTCGCTATTTGCGGAAAGGCTGAAGTCCGGTCCGGATTGCTTATCTTTTTCTGACGGCGCGATAACCACGCTTGCAGCAGAGTCGATGTCCGCTAGTAATTTCAGGCTGTTGTACTGCTGGGAAAGCTGGACTTCTAGCTGCTGCAACTTATCTTTAACGGTCAGGCGGTTTGCGTCTCCGTTATTTACATCCTGCCCCCTGGCGAGACCTTCCTGCTGCCTGTTCTTTAAAATGGTACTAAGCGTATCTGCATTTGCCAGGCTTTTCTCCGTAACTGTGATCTGTCGCTGGTAAGAAAGGATGTTATGATAAGCCGCTGAAATACTTTCGAAAACTGCCTTTTTATCTAACAGATTATTAACGGCTACTAATTGTTCGTTAGTTTTATTTGCTCTGACCAATGCGGCAGCGTAAGGATTGATCAGGTCAATTTGTGGAGCGAACGTGACATTGCTCTGGTACTTTTGCCCGAAAGTCACGGGTTGAAACGTACCCGCCGGCCCGCCAAATACTTCAGCCGGGATAAAACTCGTATTGAGCTTGGTATTATCCGTTAGCGTGAACGTCGTTCTGCCCTGCAGGTTCCACTGACCCAGCCTAGCCGCAAGCGTCTGGTATTTTGCCAGGGTGGCTTGCTGGCCGGCATTGCGGAAAGTAGTGCTGTGGCTGTCTGCATAAGTATAAACTTCATCCAGGGAATGAAAGATTACCTTTTGCTGTGCCCAAACAAACGGGCCATGCAGCAACAACACCAGTATAAATGAATAGTTAGCCGCTTTCATGTTTAACGCGTTACGGGAATGTTCAGGGTAACCAGGATCTCTTCAGGAGTGCCATGGCGATTGATGTTATAGTCATGCGGGTTGAATTTGAAATCGCCTTTAAAGGCGCCTTCTGCGTTATTACCGATAAAGGTGAACGTGATGGTAATTTCCTTGGTGACGCCTTTAAGGGTCAGCTTGCCGCTGGCTTCATAAGCATTTCCTTTTCTCGAAATAGCTTCGGACTGAAATTTGATGATGGGATATTTCTTAGCATCCATCGCTTCTTCCGACAGCGCATGGTTGGTTTTCAGAAAATTACCGGTGCTTAAACTTCCGGCATCGATCGTAGCCGTTAAATTGCTGGACTCCAAATGCGCAGGATCAAAATTTAAGCTCGCTTTTAAGCCTGTAAATGTTCCTTCTATTTTTTTGCCGGATATTTTAACCGAATAGTCGTCCTCTTTTACCTTCCAGGTAGTGATCACGTTGAAGGCCATATTACTCATACCGATAACGATCAGTAAAAGCAGCACATTGATGTTCTTTTTCATGGTGTTTTGATTATGGTTTTTATTTAATTTTTTGTCTATTTTTCAAATGGGTGGAACGAGATGCCAAGGCTGAAATAACCTGTGGGATCAGGGTGTGTCCTGAATTCATAGGTGTCGCTTGACTGGCCTTTGATAACCCCCCTTGCGTTCATGTAGTTAGTCATACCACCTTTGAAGGTGGCAATGATGTTGTGTCCAAGATTATGTTCGTAAGTTAGGCCCGATTTGAGTTCCATCTGCCTGTAATCGTATAGCGTACCGGTCTGCGCCGGGCCTATTCTCACATAAAGCAGTTCATTTTCCATTTCTGTTCCCAGGGAGATCCAGCCATTCTTGAAGACACCTTTTCTGATCATCAGGCGTTGCGGCAGGAATACGTCCAGCGCCCAATCGTTACTAAAGGCGTGCTGATAGGAAATGATGGGCATGAACGGAATAGGCGCGGAACGGTCGATCATCGCAGAGACCCCAACGGCAAAGCTGGTTGTTCTTGTTCGCTTCAGGATCATGGTTGCTGACAGATTTCCTTTTACGCGGCCAAAATCCTGATCAGTCGCATCGGCAAATATTAAACCGTTATAAGCCATTCTCTTACCGAACAAGGAACCAAACCGTGTAACGCTTAACGAACCGGTAAACAAATGATAATTATCCTGCGGGTTCTGGGTTATGGCTGACGAAGTTCCCGGCAATGGTATAAAGTCGCCGAATTCAAAGGCTTCATATTTATACTTGACGGATGTATTGATCAGCCACCGGTCGCTGGTATATACCGGAACGGTAACCGCCGCCTTGAAACGGTAATGGTTGGTTATTCTTCCAGTGCCTTTGGGCTCCCCATTAAAATCCGGGGCGTAATCTGTCGGAGCGAATTGCTCGTATTTAACTTCGAAGTTTCTTCTGTTCGGAAACTTTTCCTGTATGGGTTCGCCTTTGACTTTGGTGATCGTATCTACAGTTTGGGCAAATGCCGGGGTGAAGCCCAAAGCCAGCACCAGGGTTAAAATAATCTTCATGGGATAAAAGTTAATAGTGGATGAGTGGTGTAGAATATGCCTGAACGGATTGCTTGATATCCGGAAATAATAAAGCGTGTTTTCAATCAGGAAGTGCAAACCAGCCGACAGAACCTGCGAGGTAGGCAGGTCAAACCCGCTTACTCGTAATAGGAAAATGGTGATTGTCTTGTACATCTTATTTTGTTTGATGCTCAAAACTATCGTCAATAGCCTATCCTCATTTTGATATTATACCAAAGCGGCTGTCAATTAGATGAAATGGATGATATCGCCGGATTTAATAAACCGAACGGTGATTCGGTCCAAAGAAGTGGGCAAAAAAAACCCTTGATGATTGCTCATTTCGGGCCTTGAAATTTACAAAATCTTTAAAAGGCAAGAAGATAAGAACTGACGTCTTCTAAAGAATAAGGATTTATTGAAATGCAAACTGTGCGCTGCATTATTAGTGGTGTATTATAATTATTTGGAGAATAATTTTTTGTTTACAAAATCTTCAAAAAATGCCGCATGATAACTGTTACCGATAGGGATCTCATGCTGATCGATATAAACAGTGTTGTTATCGAAGGAACTGATCTTATGTTTATTTATAATATAAGATTTACTTGTTCTTATGAATATGTTAAGTGGTAATCTGGCCTGGATAGTTTTGATATTCATTGCTGTTATGACCTTTTGATCGGTAGTGAAAAGCACAACGTAATCCTTAAGCCCTTGTATAAAAAGGATATCATTAAACAATACTTTAAATACCTTTCTGTCAGCCCGGATAAAAAAATAGTTTTCCTGTATATCGTTGACGTCAACGACATAAGTATCTGTTTCAAGCAGTTTTTTATAGGACATGGCTTTAGCGACCGCCCGTTGAAAACGCTCCGGTTTAACCGGTTTTATTAGATAATCAAGGGCATCAATCTCATAACTTTCCAGAGCATACTGGCTATAGGCCGTAGTAAAGATGACCATTGTTTTTTGCGGGATTGTTTGTGCAAATGAGATACCGTCAGTTCCAGGCATTTGAATATCGAGGAAAATGATATCTACATGCTCGGTTTCCAGGTATTTTGCAGCAGCGTCAGCGCTGCTGAACTCTTTGACGAACTCAAGTTCCGGAACCTGACTAATTAGGCCAACAATTGCTTCTCTGGCCAATGGTTCATCATCAACAACTATGCAGTTCATAATTGAATTTTTAGTTTAACTGTAAAATGGCTTTCCTGTTCTATGATTGTCAGCTCGTGACGGTTGGGGAATAAAAGTTCAAGTCGCCGTTTAATATTTTTCAAGCCTAATCCGCCAACTTCCTGAAAGCATTTTTTTAATGGACAAGAGTTAACGCAAAGAAAATTCACTTGCTTACCCTCGACATCAAATCTTATATCAACGAAAGATGGACTTTCAGAAGAAAGACTATGCTTGATTGCATTTTCAACGAAAGTGATGAATAGAAATGGCGGTACCTGTATTCCGCTTACCTGCCCGAGCTTGGAAACGGTGTAATTGAAATCATCACGCCTGATTTTTTCAAGATCGAGCGAATCGTTTAAAAATTGAATTTCGGAAGTCAATAAAACATTTTCTCTCGCGCTGTCATATAGCTGGTATCGGAGCAAATCGCTTAGTTTCATGATAACCTGCGAAGCCTTAAAAGGATCTTTTTGTATCAGTACATTGGCGTTATTAAGCATATTGAACAGGAAGTGCGGATTGATCTGATTTTTTAGTTGTTCCAGTTCAGAACGCAATCCAGCGCTCGTCAGTTCATTAATCCGTTTTGTATCCCTTATCCATTGCTGAAATAACTTTATCGCTGTAGATGTGCCCAAAAAAACAGTGGCAATAAATACGTTTGGTATAATGGGCGGAACAAATATGGTCTTTGTGTAATAGCTCTGATCAAGCGACTTTAAAATCAACTGGCTAATGATTACTGCAAGCGATGCAATAGCGATCATTCCAAAAAACGAAAATCTGTACTGTGTTGGTCTGCCGGCAAAAAGCAGCTTTGGCACTAATACATACATATTGATATAGCATAGTAACAAGCAGAGTGAGCAGTACGCCAGTTTATAGTAGGTTACCAGCGATTGTTCATAAATAGGCGTTGCGTTGCTGAAATAGAAGGCTAAAGCAATAACTGACAAAACAAACAAATGCCTGAATGGCCTTGACTTCGTTAATGCCCTTTTTAATCTTGAATAGGGGTCTGTTTTATTGTCGTGATCGAACATAATTGATTATCAAATATAAACAATGCGAAAAACCTCCCGGTTTATTTTATATCAAAGCCGTTATAAATTATACGAAATGATTTTATGATCAAAATTTTAATCTCATAATGGGTCGACAATAGCATTGGGCTTTTAATTGATCATTTGCAAAACGGCGGGATGTTTTGGTATAAAAAATACCGCATTTGGTATAATAGTTATCCCATTTGATATAAGAGTTAGACACCGATTGCTTCCTGAAAGTACCTTGTTCTAATTTACCGCCAAGCCCTGAAACTAAAAGTGTGACCTATGGGAATTATTGAAAAATTACTGATGAGCATTCTCATAAAAGCCGAAATCACTTATAAGGAACAAATAACACCTCATACTTTCCATATTCGATTGCAAAGTGACTCTGTTATTCATACCGATTACAAAGCCGGCAACTTTCTGAGAATTTTTGTCGGTAAAGGTCGTGACGTCAGCATCAGGGATAATATCCGCAGCTATTCGGTCTGGCAGATCGACCAGCCAACGGGTTGTATTGACATTGCTGCATGTACCCATTCAGCAGGTCCAGGTAGTCATTGGGTAAAAAATTGTGAAGTCGGAAATCAAGTCCATTTTTCATGGCATAAAAGTAATTTGTGGGTTGATACGGCCGCTGATAATTACGTGTTTATCGGGGATCTTTCAGCCCTGGGGCATTTCTATGAACTCTACCGGAACCTTCCTGAAGGTAAGATTATCTACAGTCTCATCTATGGTGAACATGCAGCTGACTTCTTTGCGGATATTGATGGATCTCGCCCATTTAATTTTTATCCGTTTTCTCAAAATCCCAATGAAGATATTATTCCATATCTGCATCAGATTAGTCAACTACCAATCGAAACTACCAAAGCGCTTATTGCTGGGGAGGGCAGGTTGTGCGTTGACTTGAATAATTTTTTCCGAAAAGGTTTCAACTGGAAGTCTGATCAGCTAAGAATAAAACCTTTCTGGGTCTTGGGTAAAAAAGGACTTGAATAATACTAATTCATCTATAAAACCTAAGCTATAGTACTATGAACAACAATAACAAACCGAAGGTTATCAAAAACAAGGAATTGACCAAGAGGAAACTGATAGATGCGGTAGGCGAGATCTTCCGAACGGAGGGACATACCGGCCTTGGCGTCAACAAAGTCGCCAAGCAGGCAGGAGTAACTAAAAAACTGATTTATGATTATTTTGAAAGAGATTTTGACAACCTGGTAGAGGCATATATTCTGGAAACTGATTATTGGATGGCTTTCGCAGATCGTGTTCAGGAACTTATTGACGCGCAAGCCTATAATGATGACCAAAAACTGATTACCAATATCCTTCAAAACCAGTTCCGGTACTTTTATATGGATAAGCAAATGCAGAAGCTAATTCTTTGGGAAGTTTCGACTAATAGCCCATTAATGCGAAGCATCCATAATGCACGCGAAAGTATGGGTCAAAAACTGTTTGAACTAACAGATCAACATTTTGCCAATACGGGTGTCAATTTCCGTGCTGTCGCTGCATTGTTAGTCGGCGGTATATATTATACAATATTACACACTCGCTTCAATGGAGGCATTTTTTCAGACATTGATATTGCTACAGAAGACGGACGTGAGGAGATGGTGAGAGCAATAGAACTTATTGTTGGCTGGGCATACCAGGCAGCAGATAAGAATAAAAATGAGATGAAAGTTCAGTAAGCAATATCAGCGGAAAAGTTTCTATGACCTATTTTTCAGGCAAAGATATTTTCGTACAGACAAATGTTAAAAGTTCGCAGGGAGATACTTCGATCGATAAAGCGATTAGGTAAAGTTCCTCAGTTGTTAATTTTGTAACAATGCTGTTCGAAAGCTGGGATAGGCGTGATTTGCTGATGCCTGTCCGCCGGGAAATTTCGGCCTTATTTACAGATCTTTTTGATAAAAAAAGTCCTAAGTCTGTCATTAATTTCTAAATTCTAAACACTTATTTAGAATTAATGTACACCTGTATTATTTAATGCAATAATTTATTTGAATTTGGATAGAAAATCAATACACTTGTTTAGAAAATAGAAACACGCCTGTTGGTAAAAATCATAGTGAAGTATCCTTAATTAAATTAATATGTGTGATAAAGTTTCCCAGGAATACCATCCCGATTTTAGCACGTTATCGGGTATAATGGAACATTTTTCCCGTGTCCCGCTTGAACAGTTTAAAGCCGATTTGAACGAATGGTTCTATAAAAGCCTAGACGATAACCAAATTGATCTTTGTAAATTGAATGGGGAAAATACTATAGGCTTTCCCGAGCAGCTCAAACATTTTGTTCAAGATATTTACAACCAAGCAGAGGTTTTACGAAAGAAGCAGGACGATAAATAACGTTGAAGTAGATAGGATCAAAAGTTTTTACCATCTCACCACTTTGAATATAAAATGAACTTTTCTTTGTAATTGTAACAGACTTCATTTAACAACTATTCTAAATAGACGATTATGAAAACATTGATCTTTTGCTATATACTCCCGGCTATATGGTTTTTTTTCATAAATGCAACTCAGGCACAGCCGCCTGTTAAGGTAATAAACGGTGTCATCTTCGTCGGAAATAGCTCGTTGGAAAAAAATGGAAAAATGTATGCTATGTTTATAGATAGTCTGGACAAAAAATTAAAAGCAAACGTAAACGATACGACGAGCTTGTTTTATAGGGCGTTGTTTTATTTACAGTATAACAGCTTTGTTGTCAACCCGGATTTAAGTACAAATCGGGCAACCAATAAATTATTGTTGGCCAGGAAAATGGCTGACCGGGCGGATAGCCTAAAAATGCATAATTTTAATTTGAAAGTGCTTAGAGCACAGATTTTTAAAGAGCTTGCTAATCGGTATGCGCCAATAGAAACTTGGCGGTTTAACGATCAACAATTAGCAGATCGAAAGAAAAAATTTGAATATTTTAAGAACTTGGCCAATCAACATTATGCTCAATTGGCCGAGGTGGATAAAAGTAATGCTTGGGATTATCAGAAACTAAAAATTAAAGATTATTAATCATCGTTTTACGAAAAAAGATCAGACTATGGCGACGTTAACTTTCCCGAATTACCATCATTCATTATACAAGTCTAATATTTTTAAAGAGATTGGCAAAAAGCTCTCCCGCTTCCTTATCAGATGCCATCTCGATTAGATAAAGTTCATGTGATTGAATTTTTGATGAATCCAATTTTGTAAGGCGACGCAGGCGATCCTTTTTTATCCCTGTTTTATGGGCTAAATTGTAAAGATCATAATCTTCAAGGGAGAAAATTACCTTACCAAGGTCTGTTGTATCTGCTTTGATCTGAGTTGATATGATTTTATCGATTGAGAATAATTTTAAATTTGGATAGACTTCGTTCAATACTTGGCTAATTGAATCTTTGGTTACTAACGAAATTTTATATAGTTCTATTGCTGGAATTGCTTTAGTTTCTCCACTTCGCATTTTCCTTATACTTCCAATAGGAATGCCGGTTTTCTCATGTATTTCAACGCTATCTTTTCCCTTTTTAGTCAGGTAAGGTCCTAATAGGTTCTCTGGAGCTTCTACTTTCAAAATTACATTTTTACTAAAAGTATTGAAGCAAGGCTCAAAAGAAGATAATCAATTAAAAACAATCATTTATTTAAAAATAAATTCAAATAAATGATTTATTTTAAATACATTTGGTTCTGAAGTAATTCTTATGAAGTGAAGTAATAGAAATATTCCCTTTTTATAAAGGTATTAATCAAAGAGTCTCGGCTACCAAATTCTGACAATTGCAGCCAACGGGACAATAGATTATGCCCATGACAATATTGTTGTATTTTTGCGATACACTGTGGCGTCATGGGCCCTATTGTAAATCCGTTGGCAGGGCCGTCAGAAGCCTGGTAGAACGGTATTTAGGGCCCGTGACGCCATAGTACCTTATAACCGTAGAGACTCGTTATTTAAACGAGCAATGAAATCGTACGCCAATTTTAAATTTTTTAAACGAATTGAAATCTTTAAGAAAAGGAGAAAACTTGCCTCGTTTACTATTCTTAAAATAGTTACTACTCCACATAGCATTAGTCCCCAACAGATTTTATTTCCTCTCAAGCCTAAAGCGCCTATATAATTTTGTTTGAGGCAGCCCAAGGATCAGTTAATAGTTAATACTTTCTTTTGGGCTGCCTTTTTTCTTACGTCCATCTAAGATAATTAGCTATTTAAATTGCTCCAATACATGAAAAAAACTATACTCATAATAGTACTGGCCGCGCTTTGCCTTAATTCTATTGCGTTGGCACAAAAAACTGTTCATATTACAGGGCGAGTAATAGACTCGGCCGATAACAAGCCGCTGCCTAGGGCGACGATTGAAATTAAGAGCAATCAAGCTTCCACAACCACTGACGAGAAAGGAAATTTTGAAATATACACCGGAACTAAACAAGGTACATTGATTATAAGCTTTATAGGTTACAAAACTATTCAGGTAAGTTTTAATGAAAATACTTCATGGCCTATTAATATTTTTCTTCCCTCAAACCAAAACGAATTAAAGGAAGTGAACATTGTTTCGACAGGATATCAGACGTTGCCTAAAGAACGAGCAACAGGGGCATTCACATTCATTGATAAAAAAACAATTAACCGGAGTGTGGAAGTTAATATTCTCGACCGTCTTGAGGGAGTGGCAAGCGGTTTATTGTTAAACCGTGGTTTAGATAGAGGCGCAAATAATCCTACCATTTCCATACGTGGACGAAGTACGTTATTTGCCAATGCTGAGCCATTAGTTGTATATGATGGATTTCCTTATGAAGGCGCTATCGATCAAATTAATCCAGCGGATATTGAATCCATTTCAATATTGAAAGACGCTGCTGCGGCGTCAATTTGGGGTACCCGCGCCAGTAATGGCGTAATAGTTTTAACATCAAAAAAGGGCAATAAAAACAAAAAAATGGAAATTGGCTTAACATCAACCCTTACAATTTCCAGTAAGCCAAATCTCAATTATATCCCACAGATGTCTTCATCAGAATATATTGATTTAGAACAATATCTTTTTGGGCAAGGATATTATGACCAAAGTATCAGTCAAATTTATGCTCCGATTTCAATGGCTGTTGAAATTATGAACAAAAGAAGGGATGGCGAAATTTCAGTGCAAGACTCTGCTTCGCAAATCAATAAAATGAAAGGCTATGACGTGCGGTCGGATTTAAACAAGTATGTCTACAGACCGAAAATTTACCAGCAATACCAGCTAAACCTAAGCGGCGGTGGCGAAAACAATAGCTATTACATATCCGGAGGATATGATAAAAATCTTGAAAATACGGTTACCAATAATTATAACCGCTTAACGTTTGATGTAAATAACAATGTTTCTTTATTCAAAGGGAAGTTAACCTTAACAAGTGGAGTATATGTGGCTTCAACTAACACCAATTCAAAATATGGGACTTACACCCCTTATAGTCCATACGACCGTTTGGCAGATGAGGCTGGCAAATCTCTGCCAGTGGTAAGTAATTTACGAATAGCTTATATTGATACAGCAGGCAATGGTAAGTTACTTGATTGGCATTATCGGCCAAAAGATGAATTGGTTCCAAATCAACATAATAATGTCACCCAATATAAATTAAAGTTTGGTATAAATTACGATATCGGTAGTGGATTAAACGCCTCTGTCAGCTATCAATATTTGAATCAGGATGGAAATAATAGAGGAAATTATGGATTAGATAATTATTATGTAAGGGATTTAATTAACACTTATTCTTCCATTTTCGGAAACACAGTAAGCTATGGGGTACCCATAGGTAATGTTTTTAATAAATCACTAACTAATCTAAAATCTAAAATTTTCCGGACTCAGCTCACATATTCTAAACTTTTATCGGGAGATCATGAAATTAACGCCATTGTTGGCTATGAAACTAAT
Organism: Mucilaginibacter sp. KACC 22773; assembly: GCF_028736215.1. Taxonomy (NCBI): domain Bacteria; kingdom Pseudomonadati; phylum Bacteroidota; class Sphingobacteriia; order Sphingobacteriales; family Sphingobacteriaceae; genus Mucilaginibacter; species Mucilaginibacter oryzagri. The sequence continues at coordinate 5,947,297 of NZ_CP117883.1, read as the reverse complement.
GATGGTAGGACCAATTCAAATAATCAGTTACTATATGGTTACCAGCCCGAAACGTTGATCAATGGCAACAATTTGATTAATCCGCTTGTGCCATATAGCATTTATTACGACCCCAACCAGTCACAACTCTTATCTACAGCGCCCATTCTTAATAACCTCATTAATTTTACACAATCGTATTACGCAAATATTTCATATGGCTATAAAGGTAAGTACATACTCTCAGGAAGCGCAAGAAGGGATGAATCCAACCTATTCGGGGTTAAAACCAATCAAAAGGGTGTGCCTTTATGGTCTGCCGGACTCGCTTGGAACATAGATAGAGAGAAATTTTACCATATAGATTGGCTAAAAACGCTAAAGCTACGAGCTACTTTCGGCTATAATGGCAACGTAGACAAAACACTTGCCGCATTTCTTACTTCGCAGAGTTATGGATTTACCAATAGATTTGGAAATGTCTATTCAACAATATCAAATCCCCCAAATCCTTCATTAACATGGGAAACAGTTAAAACATGGAATTTGGGGTTGGATTTTACAACACAAAACAATCGGGTCAGCGGAAGTTTGGATATATATAAAAAAGATGCACAGGACTTAATTGGAAACAGTCCGATTTCTATGATATCAGGCTTAACCGCATTCAAAGGCAATAATGCCAATCTCAGTACAAATGGCATAGATATAGAAATAAACACTAAAAATTTAACAAATGAATTCAGGTGGTCAACAACCTACCTGTTCAATTATAATACGGATAAAGTCACAAACTATAAAGCGAAGCAAAGTTCTAATTATGAAATTGTAAGTGGAAACTACAATAACCCCCTCGAAGGATATCCTTATTATGGGGTATTTAGTTTTCCCTCAGCCGGGCTTGATGCCACGGGTGCTCCTCAAGGGTATGTAAACGGAGCGGTAAGCAAAGATTATTCTACGATCCTTTATTCACTAACGCCCGCATCGCTTAAATACCATGGCTCCGGATCACCTAAATACTTTGGAAGCGTTATCAATACATTCGGCTATAAAGAATTTGAACTCTCGTTAAATATTACCTATAAGCTGGGCTATTTTTTCCGCAGGCAAAATGTTTTTTCAGGAGGCAGTTATTTATATCAACAAGCAGATTACGATAAGCGGTGGAAAAAACCTGGAGATGAATTAATTACGAAAGGCCCCTCTTTAGTTTATCCGCAGGATGATCTAAGAAGTACATTTTTCACCTATTCGGAGGACAACGTTGAAAAAGGAGACCACATTAGACTACAGGATATAAAATTAAACTACCAGGTTCTAAGTAACATATTACAGAGATCGCCCTTTAAAAAAGCTTCAATATTTATTTACGCGAGGAACTTAGGGATTTTATGGAGGGCAAATAAATTAAATATTGATCCCGATTATGGCACGACCGTTATACCGCAGCCATTCAGTTGTTCATTAGGAATTAATCTAAACTTATAACCTGCATTAAAATGAAAAAGATATTATTACCACTCCTGATTTCTTGTTTATTGGGATGCTCAAAAAACCTCGACCGTAAACCGGATAGCGCTTTAATAGTACCTACTTCGGCGCAGGATTTAGAAAATTTATTAGATAACACAGATAATGTTATGAATTTGACGCCAGCACTTGCCCAACTGTCGGCTGACGAATATTTTATCGTGGACCTGGCTTCATGGCAATCATTAATAAACGTGGTTCCAAGGGCCACTTATATTTGGGATAAAGAAATATTTCCAGGCCAAACCCAGGTAAATGATTGGAAATTACCATATCAGGCGATATTCTATTGCAATAGTGTTCTCGACGTACTTGCAAAGCAAAAAATTGACAATAACCCTGTATTGAAAAATATAAAAGGATGGGCTTTATTTACAAGAGCTTATATGTTTTATACACTTGCCAGCATTTATGCTAAAGCATACAACCCCGCTACAGCTAACATGGATCTTGGGATTCCACTAAAACTTAATTCAGCGATTACTGAAATAGTTCAACGGAGTTCAGTAGAAGAAACCTATCAACAAATTATAAAAGATGTAACGGAAGCAAAGGATTTATTAAATCAGGACATCACGCCGGACAAAAAAAACAGGCCATCAAAAGTGGCAGCATATGCTTTGTTGGCAAGAGTTTATTTGAGTATGCGAATGTATGAACTCGCGGAAAGTAACGCTGATCAATCACTTGCCTTGTATTCCCAGTTAACTGACTTTAATACACTAACTGTTTCAACCAGGTCCTCTTTTACGATTAATGCTCAAGAAACCATTTATTTTACGCAGCAATTGGGGGAATATCAGACCACGATTTACTCGAATAACACCGTTTATGGTGTTGATTCAACCTTAATTAAATTATACGATCCGAACGATTTAAGACCTTCAGTTTATTTCAGGATAAATGCAATTGGAAACTATATTGCGAGTAAAGGGATAAACAATGATCGGGGTAATCCATTTACCGGATTAGCCACCGATGAATTATACCTAATTAAAGCAGAATGTCTGGCCAGAAGGCAGCAAAAAGACGAGGCATTATCCTTTCTAAATAAACTTCTGAAAACACGCATGAAAACGGGCAAGTTTGTTGCAATTACGGCAACCGATGCCGGCGATACGCTTGAAAAAATCTTAACTGAACGTAGAAAAGCATTAGTTTGGCGAAGTGTCAGATGGACTGATTTGAAACGCTTCAACCTGGAAGGACATAATATTAAGTTAACGAGAAATCTTAGTGGTCAGGTTTATACTTTAGATCCTAATAGCCCGAGATATGTCCTTCCAATCCCCGACGACGAAATCGCGTTGAGCGGACTTCAGCAGAATGTACGATAATTTTCTAGCCCCTAATTTTTTTCATCAAAAAGTACCTTAATATCGGTTCATCACAATTTCTTAACATGAAACCCATTTTATATTTAATTTTCACTATAGCCCTTATGCTTTCACAAGTAGGCGCTTTTAGTCAGACTGGCGGCGTCACAATTTCGGGGTATGTTGATACCTCAATAACAGGTCATTATTTGAATAATGAATTAAGCATTAAGATCAATCAAACATCAACTAATTTCGATCAGGGTGTTATAGTTAAAGTTCCGGTTAACAGCGATGGCACTTTTAAATGTAACATCCCTTCTTTGGAAAAGTATTTATACCTGTCATTTTGGATACTTAATAAAAATGACAAAATACACCAGCTAAAAAACTTATTGCCGATACATTTTCCAACAAGATCACTTTCCAAGCTTCAGGAAGTATATCTATTTCAAAAAGGTGACAGTGTAGATTTAGATATTCGGCAAGGTGGCTACTTGACCTTCAAAGGCAAGGGAAGCGCTAAATTAAACTGTCAATTTCAAATACATTCAATAGATCCCATTCCTCAAATAGTAGCTTTACGGGCTTCCCAACTTCCGGGAAGGAAACAGATGTATCTTGAGGATGCTGCTTACGGGCTCACGGAAAAGATGCGTTTGCAAATTTTAAATAGCTACAAGCCGGAAATGACTGATACAGTGTATCGGGTATTGTATACGGATATTCTTTCTTTAAGTGAATACCAAATTTTAGATGGATTATATATTCTAAGTTATACCCCGCCAATAGAGAGCAATGCAGTTGTTGTGCAAAAGTATATGCAATATAATATTAGAAAGCCTCAGTATACAGCAATCGACACCAATTATCAAATAGCCTCTGCGTATTATGCCGATATGATATTCGTAAAAGAGTTTAACATGTGCAGGCTTTATAGCAAGAAAGGTGAATTTATGCGGGGAGATTCTTTTAAAGAAGTCTATAATAGGATTAAATTCGGTTACAAAGGTCCGCTAAGGGACAAACTTTTATTTATATGCTTCCAAAAATTAAATAAGTTTTATTCAACCGAAGCAAGATCTTTTCTGGCCGATGCATTGAAAATTATGGGGAACAATAAATATAAGACTCTACTTCGCGATTGGGGCAATCATTTATTTATTGCATATCCTTTTGAATTGCAAGATGCGGTGGGCAATATTCATAAGTTGAGTGATTATAAAGGAAAAGTCATCGTAATGGATTTTTGGTCAACAGGGTGTGTTCCCTGTATGCAACTCTCTGCTGCTATGCATTCTGTAATGGAAGAATATAAAAATCGTAATGATGTTATTTTCATAACGGTAAGTGTAGATAAGAATAAATTGCGTTGGATGAAAAGTTTAATTAGCGGGCATTATACGTCACAGAACTCTGTGAATTTATATACCAATGGGAATGGCAATAACGACCCAGCTTTCCTTTATTATAATTTCTTTGGTGTTCCCCAACAATTAATTATTGGAAAGAATGGCGAAATTATTTCTTCTTCACCACCGAGGTCGGATCTCGATAACATAAGTCAGACACCACTTTTATATAAAATAGATTCGAAAACATCAATTCTAGAACCAAATTATGAATTAACGATTGCTAATCCGAATACTAAAGCCTTTATGAAATTGATAAATCAGGCACTCTAAATTTATCATAATTAAGCGAATGGAAGCCCATTGATGGATTTCCATTCGCTTTTTACCTAATTGGTCCCTTTTCCGACCTCGGTTGATTCGGTTCTTGGAGTCAATGGCCGACTGGAATACGTAAATGTAGTATTTGGATCGGTCACGTAAGAAATATTGCAAGGGTTGGTTGATTCATCCCCACACTCATTGGCAGGCAAAACTTTACTGTAAATACCGTTGGCATGTTGGTAGTATGTCACCGCAAAAAATTTGCTTCTTTTTACAGCGTTTAATGTTGTGAATGAACTAAAACCGATGGCCATTGCGCCTACCAAAAGTCCGAACGCAATTTTTTTGAGATTTTTCATTTTCTTAAGTTTTTAATGATGTATTTAATTTATTGAGCCGGAGAGCAATGCTGGCTACTATTATAAATGCGAGATTAAACCATATATGCTGCGACCAGCTAAGTTTTTCGATGGCTCCTCCGCAATGACAAGGAAGGTATTTTTCCCAGATCATAGCACTTACAATATAAATCGTAAACGATATCATCACAATAATGAAACTGTAAAGTCCGATTTTTGCGGTCTGGGGAATTAGCAATAACAAAGCAACAATAATTTCAACGATCGGTACTGAGAAAGATATCAAAACGGCAAAGCCGCTGAGGATATGCACGCTTGTCAGACCCTTTAAGAATCGGTCGTGATCAATCATTTTGGCGTAAGCAGTATATAAAAATAATCCCATACATAGCCAGCATATGGCAGTTGTTATTCTTTCTTTAGCAAGTTCTGAAATTTGAAATTTGGCTTTGTTGCTCAGTATTCGTTCCATAGTCCTTTAGTTTGTCCATCTTAAAAAACGTAAACATTTTACTAGCAGGTGCGTAACCCACTGTTGATTGCAATGCTCTTTGTCACCGTACTCCTTTCTTTTAGCTGGCCTTTTTGTTTGAAAAAATTGGTCAGCAGGTATAATGTATTGTGAATTTTGATGAGACTAAGTTACAGGGATATCGAAAATTTGTCCGTGATGTCAATCACCAGTTTGATGGATATGTATCACCAGTTTCTGTAATTAAATGGTGCGTTTTAATCACGATTCACGGCCCATTAACCGGCTGAGGTTTTCGCGGGTCATATTGAGATAGGAAGCGATTAAACGGATCGAAGCCAGCTTGAAGATTTCGGGATGGCTTTTACGGTACTGATGGTACCGTTCCTCAGCTGTCCAGGTCATTAGGCGGCTTTTGAAAAGTTCCTGATAATAGCGCTGCCGGATGAAAGTCCGTATAAGTGATTTTGCTTCCTCATGCCTTTCCAGTATATAAAGTGAATCATAGGTCAGGGAGATCAACAAGCTTGGTGTTAAAATTTCAAGATAATAATCTACCGGTTCTTTCCAGTAACCTTTATAGGAAAATATGATTTCATTGCCAAGGTAGAAACTCAGGGTGTGCTCTTTTCCTGTTGGATCGAAATAGTACGACCGGGCAAAACCTCTTTCTACAAACCATAGGCGGTTTTCTGTTTGTCCGGCAGCATGAATAATTTGATGAGGTTTGTATTGTTCCTCATCAATACCACTTTCTAAATCTTCCAAAAAAGTAGGCGATAATTTTGCAATGGCAGACAGATAGCTGATCAGTGATTCCCCAGTCATAGACGCTCAATTTTATATCGGTAATCCATAGAACACTATGGAAAAAAACCTTGGTCAGGGGTTTTGAAATGCCCGATTCTAAATTCCTAAGCCGCAAATAAAAACGCATTTTTTATTTAAAGTGGTGAGTTGCATATAAATATTACCTATAAATTAAGAAAAAGTAAAAAAATAACTTCAACTCACCACTTCGCATATTTTCTACAGTTAATTTTAAATTAATATCTACTTAACTGATAAATGATTTATGCCGATCGATTTTAATAACGCCAGTTTTAAGGATTTTGAAAACATAGAAGGCCAGAATATTTATGAAACAGCAACTGAATTTGCAGAATACCTCGATTTTTTGAGGGCAAATGGCCATTTGAATTACCGAATAGAATCTTTATCCCCCGTTGGGCCTGAAATGAACCTGATCCTCCCGGGCGACACGCATCCGACATGGTGCGTATGTCTGGTATCAAACGATTACCTGGGTTTTAGCCAGCACCCGAAAGTTAAAGCCGCTGTTGTTAAGGGGATCGAAATATTTGGAACAGGCTCGGGTGCCTCGCCTGCTATTGGCGGACACTTTGTGTACCATGAACAACTCGAAAAGAAAATAGCCGCATTTTACAAAAAGACCGATGCCATATTATACACAACGGGTTATACGGCAAACAGCGCCACTTTGCAATGCCTGTTACATAAGGATAATAATAAAGGTAAAAATGATATCGCTATCCTGGATATGAATGTACATGCCAGCGTTTACGAGGGGGCGCTGACAACAACGGTAAAAACGTTTTTGCATAACGACCTGGTCATGCTGGAGCATGTTCTGAAAAGTGCACGTGATCAATACCGGACGAAAATGGTGATTATAGACGGCGTGTACAGCCAGGACGGCGATATCGCGCCTATTCGGAAGATAGCGGAACTGGCACATCGTTATGGGGCATACCTGGTTGTTGACGATGCACATGGGATAGGTGTCGTTGGCAAAAGTGGCAGAGGTGTTATCGAGTTGGATGACGCTTTTGACGAGGTTGACATCATTACCGGCACGTTCAGCAAGGCATTAGGTAACATCGGCGGTTATGTCATCGCCAGCGCCGAGATCATTACCTACCTGAAATACCAGTCTAAACAGCACCTATTTTCAACCACTGCCACCCCTGCAGTAATGGGCATACTGAAAGCAATTGAACTGGTGGATGAGGAACCGGAATGGCGTGATCGTCTCTGGGAAAATATCGACTACCTGAAGAACGGTTTGATCAGTTTGGGATTCGATGTAGGTTCGACCTCATCAGCAGTGATACCTGTCAAAGTGGGTGATATACACAAAACACTTGAGGCCGGCAGGCTACTTTTAAAAGCAGGTGTATATACGAATCCTATTATGTATCCTGCCGTTTCCAAAAAGAACGCACGGATAAGGATGAACGTCATGGCCACCCATAACAAAGAACATTTGGATAAGGTATTGAATGCATTCATCGAAGTGGACAAAAAACTTCAAATTTCAAGCAGAAACAGGGTTAACTCTTAAAATTTATTCGACGATGGTACAAGCGAATGTTAAACAGAAAAACTTGATTATTGACATTTTAGTGGCTGCTTTCAAGGATAACCAAAGCGTGAACTTTATTGTTCGCCAGGATAACCGACGGTTAAGGCGAATTGCCGCGCTTATGGATTATTCCTTCGAAATGTGTAATCATTTTGGGGACGTTTGGATAACTGAACAAAAAGACGGCTGTGCGTTGATGCTATATCCGCATCTAAAGAAATTCTCCTTATTTGCGATCTGGCTGGACCTTAAACTGATCTTCCAGGCAATTGGAATCTCTGGCATATTCAAAGCGCTTAAACGAGAGGGCCTGATCAAAAAGATACAGCCGAAGGAACCTATGGCCTATTTATGGTTTATTGGTATTGAACCGTCTGCACAAAAGGCCGGGCGTGGAAGTGAACTTTTGAAAGAGGTTATTGATTCGGCAACTTCGAGCGGCTTGCCGACATTTCTGGAGACCTCTACACCGGCCAATCTTCCCTGGTACAAAAAGTTCTCTTTTGAAATTTATGACCGGTTGGATTTAGGCTACACCTTGTATTTTCTTAAGCGAACAATCGACAAACATTGATATGCTGGTATTCGGTACGCAAATTCATATTGTTACCTTCATATTTATAATTTTAGAAACAGGCATGTTTCTCTTTCAGCTATTTTACTATCTCTTTCGCCCACAGGATCAGCAACGCAAATGGTACCTTATTCTCCTTTTCCTGATGCTGTTTTATAATATTACCGGTGGTTTATTCCCGGATCCGCACATCAGCATTCTGGTTAGTATTCAGCTTATGGTCGCATATGGCAGCGGCTTCCTGATGGCCTCTTATTTTCCATTCTACTTTTACAAGGCATTCACTTTACCTTCCCTTCGGTGGCATGCCTATTATGGCGTGCCTCTTTTTTTGTTCCTACCTTATGTTATTTTTTTTATTGTAGATTTTGCTATACAAGGGCATCTCAATTTAAAATATGGGATGATCGTTCCCTTCATTTATGCCATGGTTCTGCTTTATGTTATGTTCCAGGCAATAAGGCGTAAACATGTACAAGAACGCAACGAACATCAATACCTCGAAGAGGTCGCTATGTATTGCGCCGTTACCCCATGGGCATCTTTATCGTTTTTCGGTCTGATTGAAAGCAGTCAACTGGTCGAAGTATTATGTACCAATACTGGTATTATAGGCATTACCATCCTGTTCATATGGCGCTCCATCAAAAACGCCCGTCAGGAGTACAACCGCCTCTTGGAATTGGCACGTATCGGTGAAGGTACAATGGTATTTGAGGAGATGTGCCGGTATTACAAATTAACGAACCGCGAGATCGAAATTGTTTTGCTCGTTCGGCAGGGACTTACCTACAAGGAAATTTCTGCCAAGCTATTTATCGCTGGGAAGACGGTTGAAAACCATATTCAGCATATATACGAAAAAACGCAGGCAAAAAATAAAGTGACTTTGCTTCATAAACTCTTCGATGCCTGAGTCTTTGTTATAGTGGTTTATACTCATACGGGTAAATGAGTGCTTTACCCTATTGTCTGACAGTTACTTAGCTCCCCAAATTTGCAGGACAATTAATATTTATTGCAACGAGCTAGAATGGAGCGTGGTTATGGAAAAGGCACTAATAATTAACAATTACCCATATGCGTGGTTAGACGAGATCATCGAAATTACACTCAATCCTCAACAAACGGATGTGTCCGGGATAAAGGTCGATCAACTGAAATTAATTGAAACCCGTTTCCAAAAGGAATTGCGGGAAGTATTCCGGCAACTCAAAGCCGGGACATTTTTCCTTTTTTCTTCCAAAAAACTCGATACGATCATCACTCATTATTATGATGCACTGGTCACACTGGAACGGCAGGCGATGTTTAACCTCGCCGCCTATGCCAGTGATCAACCTTTAGCAATTACCGGAGAAAATCTGTTGATTGCCATTCAGGAATTGAAAAGCGCCATCACCAAACGCTATGGCGTGTCAGGTAAAAATTCCAGAAATGAAGTTATACTCTCCGGGAGTAATGTACTTTCCAAGATATTTTGTAAGCTCAGCGTCGATCAAATCGGTATAATTCTGAAGGCCGCTGATGATACCAGGTTGATCATTGCAAGTTCACTAAGCCTTATCTTTCGTTCACTCGTCCCTTTTCTATCTACAGAAAACGCTAAAAGTATCTCCTGGAACAGTATGCGGAAAAGCACTTACCACATGGAACAACATGATAAGGATATAGCCATCGAAGCTCTTGAAAAACTGATCACAAAGATCAGGAACTATTAAATCTTAAAATACCATTTAAAGGCCAGCAAAATCTTGCTGGCCTTTTTTATGCAAAATACTTAAATGTATCTATCTGATTACCAAGTGGGTGCAAAGGGTGCAATTGGGGTGCAATAAAAAGTTGAACTTTTTGACCGTCCCAAAACGCTGTTGTTTTGCTCCCACTAAATCATTAAAACTTTCATCGAAATGATTTGGCAACGAACGTTATTTGACATGCAGGGATAAAACATTATCCGGCCAGCAACCGGAAATTTCGTGAAGGTGAGCGTAAAGCCGCAATAACCGAAAGCGCGAAGGCAGGCGTAAGCCCGGATCGTAGGATCTGACGCGAGTAATCCCGAATCTACATATTACCGGCAGAAGTGAATTATCGGGTTCGATACCCGCTGCCGGTACACAGAAATCATCCATCCACTTTTATACAGACCCGGGATTAAGATCGGCCTTTTATTTTTTTGCCGGCAGTGACAGCTTCTCAAAAGCAAACGGTGTCGGTCTTTTTTTTAACAATCAAAATTATCATTTATGAATAATCTACTAACCGCTAAAGAGCTTAAGGAACAAGGTTCTCTGGTTGACCTGTTAAGCCGTTTGGGCTATCAGCCGGTTCCGAAAAGAGGGCGTGAAAAAATGTATATCAGTATGCTCAGGGACAATGATACCCAGCCTTCCTTCAGCGTGAATGATGACCTGGGGGTCTGGTTTGACCATGGTGCCGGCAAAGGCGGAAACATTATCGATTTTGGCCTTGCCTATTGGAAGAATCTCGGATTTAACGAGGTCGTTAAAAAAATACAAGAAGTTTGTTCGATTGCGCCGACTGAGCAGCGGGTGCCGCGACCAAGGAAACCGGTAAAGGTCCAACACGTTGTTGAACGCGTTAAACCCATTGGTGTGCATCCGGCAATAACGGATTATTTGAAAAGCCGGGGTGTTTTCGATGTCGCTAAATTTTATCTGAGCGAGGTGTATTACTATATCGAGGATGAAAATGATGTCCGTAAACACTATTTCGCGGCGGGTTGGCTCAATGAGAACAATTCCTGGGAAGTCCGCAACCGGTATTTTAAAGGCTGTATGGGCCATAAGGGCATCACCATTATTCCCGGTCATCCAAAAAAGGCGGCTGTATTTGAAGGGTTTATCGATTTTTTAAGCTGGCGCTTCGATAACCCGGATGCTGACCACAGTATCATCGTCCTTAACACACTTACTTTATTACAGCAGGGGATAACGAAGGCAAAGGCCTTCTCCTCGCTCGATATTTATTTTGACCGGGATAAGGCAGGTAAATTAGCCAGCAGGGATTTTATCAAAGCGCTGCCTTATGCGACTGACCGCTCGGTAATTTATGAAGGCTTCAACGATTATAACGATAAGATCAAAGCGCAGGTAAAAATGCCTGCCGCTACTCAAAACAATAAAACGGATTTCTTTGCAAATGTCAAAGTGCCGTTTGAAAGGTAAATCACCACATGAGTCAAGGCCTGGACGCTTACCTCAATACGGTAATTGAAGGCGACTGCCTGGAAGTTATGGAATGGTTTCCGGAAAATTGTATTGATCTGATATTATGTGACCTTCCGTACGGCACGACAATAAATCCCTGGGACGTGCCGATCAATTTTAGCCTGTTATGGCAACATTACCGGCGTATCATTAAACCGAATGGCGTCATTGCCTTGACCGCAGCAGGGATATTTACTGGTGCCGTCATACTTAGTAACCCCGATTGGTTCAAATACAAGATCGTCTGGATCAAATCGAAGTCTACCAATTTTTTGAATGCTAAAAAGCAGCCGCTGCGACGGCATGAGGACATCTGTATTTTCTATAATAAACAACCCGTGTACCAACCTCAGATGATCCCCGGGAAAGCTTATAACAAGGGCTGGCGCAAAGAACAGACCACCGGTTGTTACGGCAAGTACAATCCCTCTCAGGCAATTAGTGACGGCAATCGGTACCCCTACGATATTTTGTTTTTTGACGAGGAAGAACCTGACGATTGGTTTTATTGCAAGACCTGTGAGCACGAGGAAACTAAGCCTTACCACCCGACACAAAAACCGGTTGACTTAGGGCGCTATATCATCAGGACCTTTACCATACCGGGTGCCATCGTGCTGGATAACGCCTGCGGATGCGGTTCCTTTCTAATCGCAGCCATACGGGAAGGCCGGAATTTTATCGGTATCGAAAAAAATAGCGGTGCCTATCACCAGAAGGTTAAGCCTATAGATTTTGTAAAAATAGCCAGGGAGCGGATAGCGGCGGAGCCGCCACCTAAATTCCTGATCAATGGTTGAAAACACTGATTTGATTATAGGTAATTCCGTTGCTTTTGCAACGGCAAGATGTCTTTTTGTTTCACAAAAAGTCTCTTGCCCTCCCGGGGGGAGATAAAAAAATTTCGCAACTCATTTTTTCATGGAGCACAGAAAGAAATTAATGGGCAGGCCGCAATTAGCGGCGGGAAAGCGAACGAAGTTCATCAATGTCAGGTTCACCGAGGACGAATACCGGGAGGTAGCCGAACTGGAAAAAGAGCTGGGTGTTTCCAAAACCGAACTGATCCGGATGCGGGTACTGTCAAACGCGAAAAATGCGGTAATAAATGCCAGGGAACTCATCAGGAACATGGATGGGGTCGGCGCCGAGATGGGACGGATCGGAAATAACATCAATCAATTGGCTAAACATGCCAATACGTTGAAACTGAAAGGCCAGCTATCACCCCCGATCATCCAAAACTTTAATGACCTGTTTGAAGAATATATCCGGATCCAGCAATCCCTGGAAGCCGCACTTCGGAAAATTATCAGGGCCATGGGACTTTGATCTATCGCCGATATTGGATTATCGTGTTATAGCGTTATAAAGAAATATCGATAGCGGGTTATGATGTTATCCTGTTACGCTGTTATAAAGTTATTCCGTTAGAAAAGTATAACGTTATCCTGTTCAGGTGTTACCGCGTTATAGCGTTACCGGGTTATGGCGTTATCATTTTATCATGTTATATCGTTAGCGCGTTATCCGGATCGGTCGATCTTTTGTTATGGCGTTATAGCGTCCTGCTGATATCGCGTTATCAAGCTCTTTGGTAATAGCCTTATGCTGCTAGTCCGTCCGCCCCTTACAGCGTTATAATTGCCCGCAGCCATGATCGCTCATATTTTAGAAAAACCATCCAGGGTATTTGCTGGCGTGAAATACAATACCAACAAAGTGGACCGGAACACCGGTGAACTGATGCTGATCGCCAACTTCGGCATACTCCAGGCACTAAGCAACCCGCGGCCGCAGGACCTGGTCAACTACCTGCTCATGGTATCCGCGCAAAATAAAGGTATTAAAAACACGCAGTTTCATGCAACCATCTCCGCGAGAGGCCGCAATTATAACAAGCAGGAACTAACAAAAGCTGCCGTGATGTGGCTAAAGGAAATGAAATACGGCGACCAGCCTTATCTTATTGTGTTTCACAAAGACACGGATAACAATCACGTGCACATCGTGAGTTCACGTGTAGGCAAGGATGGCAAACAGATAGACCGGGACTATGAGCAGGTCAGAGCGGTCAGGAATATCAATAAGGTATTGGGTTATTCGTTCGCCATGCAATACCGCTTCAGTACCAAAGCCCAGTTTTACCTGATCCTGGAAAACCAGGGCTTCCTCGGCAGGGATTATGTCGAGGAGGAAAAATTACAGAAAAAGTTGAATGCTTATGTGCCTGATAAGGCGAGGATAACCGAGATCCGATCGCTCTTTAATACATCCAAAGCTGACCAGGATTTTGTGCAATCCATGCGGGCACACTATCAGCTTGACCTGGTTTTTCATTCCGCTGAAGGTAAAAAGCCCTACGGCTATACGGTCATTGACCACGCCACCAAACAGGTATTCAAAGGAAGCGAGATCCTCAACCTCAAATACCTGCTGAATGAAAACATCCACACGGAAAATACCTACCAACTGCGGCGCATCGAACTACATGATTATTTAGGTGAAAATGCGATCACCTATTATTCGGAATACGCACCGGAGCCTGTGCATATCAGCCCGGTGATGATCGCTGACGATGTCGATGATCAGCAGGTATTGGGCATGAAACGCCGGCGGCAAAAAAAGGCCAGGACGAATACCCGTTAGAACCGGTCAATGCGGTTGGTCCTTCGTTCACGATGAATCTCTATCATTTTAAAACTTATTACTCCATTGAAAAATTATGATCTGTTTATATGGCAACCAAAAAGGCGGCGTCGGAAAAAGTACGCTCACTGTCCTATCAGGGAATTACCTGAGCCTGGCTAAAGACTGGCCCGTGACCATCATCGATATGGATTACCAGCAATCCATATCACAAAAATTTGAAAAGGCCAAGGTGCTGGAAAATGTTGAACCCTATGATGTGTTACCGGCTACCCTGGAAAACTTTCCGATGCTGGCTAATGTCCTGACGAAAAACAAGAAGGACGCCGTGCTCATCGACCTGCCCGGTAAGCTGGATGATGACGGGCTGATACCCGTCTTTCGGTCTGCTGACCTGGTAATCTGTCCTTTTGCCTACGATGAATTCACTTTTGAATCGACGGTATTGTTCACTGTGGTCCTTAAAAAGGTAAACCCAAACGTGCAGGTATTTTTTATCCCTAACCGGATCAAAGCCAACGTAAAATTTGAGATCATGAGCGAGGTCAATGAACAACTGTCCAAGTTTGGCATCATCACCGCAGCCATCCCGGACCGCATCGACTTTCAAAGGATCACCACTTTCCAAACACCCTTATCTCTTTACGGCGTGATCACCCCGGTATTCGAACAAATATTTGCCGACCGCTTATGGAAAAAATGAAAACCTTAGCTGACCAGCTCCGCGAACAAATGAGTAAGCCGGGCGACAAACAGGCAAAACAAGAAGCAATTACCAAGACAAAAGCATCGAAAACTACTGGAAAGAAAACGGAAAAATCGACGGAAGTCGCCATCCTTACCGCCCTGATCGGCTATGATAACAGCGAAAATAAAAACATGGTTCATGCCCGGTTCGATAAGCAGACGGTCGATATCATGAATAAATTCAAAATGGCTACAGGTATCGAGGTAACCAAGTTCGTTTCGTTTGCCGTCAAACATTTCCTGAATACCTACCCTGAACTCAAAACGATCATCAAACAATACATTCAAAACACTGAATTATGAATCTTACAAAAGTTTCCGCTTTGCTGCTGGGCAGCTTCCTTTCCCATTATGCCGTCCGCAGGTGGCAACAACATGTAAGCGGTGGTCAAAATACCGGGAAAAGCACCAGCTTTCCCGTACAGAAGCCGGAAGTGCCGGTGCAATCGGTCAATGAAAATGCCGCCCATCAGGTGACGGATCGCAGTATAAAAAAAGCGCTGTTTGCCTATGATACCAGCGATCATAAAACGCTGATGCATGTAAGGTTCGACCGCCAAACGGTCGATACGCTCAATAAATTTAAACTGGCCACCGGCGTGGACATGTCCAAGTTCGTGGCATTTTCCGTCAGGCATCTTTTGAATACCACTCCCGAATTCAAAACCATCATTCAAAACTATCTTAACAGAACCCCATTATGACCTGGATAAAATTTGCCTTGTGGCTGTTTGGTATCTATACTACCTATTATGCCGCCCTGATCCTTTGGGACTACCTGCGTTTAAATCGCGGGGAAACCGCAAACGATAAACATGAACTCACCTTTGTGGAGGACATCGAGCCTGTAAGATCGCATTTCGAAGAAGTGGCCGGTTCCGGCAAGGAGTCTCCGGTCACCTTTTCCGGTGGTGTCAGCCTTAAACAGCTTTTTAATCTTGCCCGTGAAGAATCGGTCGAGTACATCAAATCTGTAAGCTTTTAAAAGCATGAAATTTTTACTGTCTGCTGGTTGCTGCCTGCTAACGGCGGTAAGTTTTGCACAACCCGGCATCGCCGAAATGCAGCAGGCTAAACAAGACCTTTCCAGGTCGTTCTTTTCCGCCTTTGACTGCTGCATGGTGCTGGCCGTCTTATTTGGCCTCTTTGGCGGACTGAGGATCTACCATAACTGGCAGATGGGCAGAGACCACATCGATTCAGCAGTTGCCGGCTGGTTCTTTGCTTCCTTTTTTATGATCCTTGCGGGTCCTTTCCTGCGGGCATTGTTCGGAATCTGAATGCCCGTTTTTTGATAAGCTTCTTCCCCGAAGCTGTAAAAGATTCCTGTCTTTACCTTCTTCAATTGCAGATCCTTTAGGGTTTGCCCGGCAGTCAAGTTGCTATATCATGGGTGAAATAAGCGGGGCGTTGTTCGTGATCTGAACGCTCTTTTAGCATAACCGGCCTGCACTCAGCAGGTTCTAAAAGATCTCCGCCTTTATTTTTTCTCCAATTTAATGTTTTCAAAAACAAAAAAGTTATGGGCTTCAGCCGTATTGCTGGCGCTATCCATTCCTGTGTTTGCCCAAAGCGGTGTTAACGGCCTGAACACAGCAACCTCCACCTTAAAGACCTATGTGGCGCCTGTAACCAATATTACATTGGTGATCGGCGGCATCGTTGGTATCGTTGGTGCCATCCGCGTCTATTCCAAGTGGAATTCGGGTGATCAAGATATCAATAAGGAACTAATGGGATGGGGAGGTTCCTGTGTATTTCTCGTTGTTTCCGCATTGGTGATCAAAGCTTTCTTCGGCTTGTAATCATGGCCAGGAAGTATCCTGTTTATAAGGGGCTCCAACGGCCCCTTATATTCAAAGGCTTCAAAGGCAAGTTCATTTACTGGGGTATCGCTTCCCTTTTAACCGGACTTGTGTTTGGGGCTTTAACCATGTCTCTGGTCAATATGTGGCTTGGTGCCATGGTCTTGATCGGCTTTGTTGTCGGTGGTTTGCTTTTCACCGCCAGCAAACAAAAGGGCGGCCTTCATGCTAAAAGCCGCTCCTCAAATATTTACATCCTTAATCATTATGGCCGTAAAAACCTTGTTTAACATCCCCTATGCGGGGGTGGATAAAGATGGTGAATACGATCTGCTGATTGGCCTGAACGGTGAATGCTCCGTGGTGATCCAAATGGTAAACCCCGTCATTCGTTATTCCGCTTACCCGGCAGGCTATGATGAATTTCACCATCTGCTCAATAATGTAATTAAGATCTTAGGGGATGGTTATCTCCTGCAAAAACAGGATATCATCAGCCGCTCACCTTATAAAGGGCCACCGGCCACCGAATACCTGCAAAAACAATATAATGCGCATTTTAATGGGCGGGAATGTCTGCAGGTGGCTACCTATTTAACGATCACGCGCCAGGTAAAAAAAGGCGCGTTTTATGTGTACGATGCCCGGGTTCTGCGGGATTTCAGGCAGGCCATAGGCAAAGTATTAGATGTGCTGCCATCAGCCGCCACGTTGAATGAGGCTCAGCTGAACCGCCTGATCTTACAACTGCTCAGCATGGACTTTGGCAGGTCCAATATCGTTTTGGATAACCTGTCTCCATCCGAGACAGAGATCAGGATCGGTGACCGCTCGGTACGCAATATCAGCCTGGTCAATATTGACAGCATCGATCTGCCTCCGGATGTTTCCCCGCATATCGAATTAAACGATAAAGAAAGCATGCGCGGGTTTCCCGTGGACTTCCTGTCATTCCTGTTCAAGGTGCCGGGCGTAGATGTGATCGTTTATAACCAGGTCATAGAAATACCAAACCAGGTGGTGACGCTCCGCAAGCTGGAGCAGAAAAAGAAAAGGCATGCGGGAATACCCGACCCGGCAAACCAATTATGTGTGGAAGACATCGACCAGTTATTGAATGATGTCGCCCGGGAGAACCAGCTACTGGTCAATTGCCATTTTAATATCCTGGTCGCTGCACCCGTTACGGCCATACAAAAGGCGGTCAATTTTATAGAAAATTCCCTCTTCCAGTTAGGCATCATACCAAGCAAAAACGCCTATAACCAACTGGAGCTGTTCCGCACGGCCTTGCCCGGCAATGGCGTAGAGTTAAAAGAATATGATTGGTTTCTGACCACCTGTGATGCAGCCGTTTGCTTCTTTTTTAAAGAGTCACTGCCACAAGATGAAGCTTCAGATTTTTTAATCAGGTTCACCGACCGCCAGGGAATACCCGTTGGCATTGACCCCTCAGATCTGCCTATGCGGTCCGGCCGGATCAATAACAGAAACCGGTTTTGCCTCGGCCCCAGTGGCTCCGGCAAGTCTTTTTTCATGAATTCGCTGATCGAGCAATACATGCTCTATAACATGGACGTGGTCATTGTCGATACGGGTCACTCTTATTCAGGTCTTTGTTCCTATTACCAGGGGAAATACATCACTTATACGGATAAAACGCCGATCACGATGAACCCTTTTCGCATTGAAGAATCGGAGTACAACATCGAAAAGAAGGATTTTTTGTGTACCCTCATCGGGGTTGCCTGGAAAGGGGCCGAAGGTTCCTATAGCCCCGTTGAACGTGATGTCGTTGCAAACGTCATTTCTGCTTACTACAGCAAATTTTTCGCCGGGGGTGCCGAGCTGAACTTCAATACCTTCTATGAGTTTTCGCTGGAAAAGATACCGGAAATCAAGGCGGAAGAAAAAATCCTGTTCGACTTCGATGAGTTCCGGTACGTGCTTAAAAAGTTTTATAAAGGCGGTGAATTTGCCACGATCCTGAATAAGGATGCTGACAAATCCCTGTTTACCGAACGCTTCATTGTCTATGAGATCGATAGCGTGAAGGAGCACAAAATTCTCTTTCCACTCGTGACATTGACCATTATGGACGTATTCCTCCAAAAGATGCGGTACCGCTCTGACAGGCGTAAGGCGCTCGTTGTGGAAGAAGCCTGGGTGCGACGAGAAGTTGCATAAGTGATTGTCTGACAATATGATCAGACCTGCTGTTTCGTCAGCAGAAACCTATCGGCACATGCATTACGGGTAACTGTTTTGTATGAAGCTGCCGAGTAAAAAAGCCCTTTCGCGATGAAGGAGCATAAAGCCGTGAGGCTTGCAACAATCTTTAGTATCATAAGATTGGGGCTCAAGGTTGAATGGTATGGCTAACATACGTGAACTGTCGTTTGAACCATCGTAACTTCGTATTAGCCAAAGATACTGATAGGCTATGACCCAAAAGGGAAGCAGTCGGTTACCCCCGTCCATGCATGGGGTACACGAACAATAGCACTGCCGGTGGATAGACGGAGCCTAACCCATTCATTTGTCACTTATGCAGAACTCGGTAAGCCCGTATCACTCCTGCTGGCGCAGGAAAGCAAACCGTAAGGTGAGCCGATAGTGGTGCGGGTATAAGAAAGCAGAAAAAGCGAAGGCCGTTCTGTAATGGAACGGATAAGGGTTTAAACGTCACCCTACGCGAAAGCGGGCAGACTTCTGTATGGTAACTTTTTACAATTAACTATTAGAACTTTCAAAAGGAGGAAAGCAAATGAACGTAATTGAAAAATCGTGTGCGCCTTCTGACCGAGTTTGCAATTGGGACAGCATCGACTGGAACCAATGCGAACAAGAGGTTAGAAAGCTACAAGTTAGACTTGTAAAGGCTCAGAAAGAGTGCAGATACAACAAGGTGAATGCCTTGCAGTGGCTGTTAACTCATTCGTTTTATGCCAAAGCTTTGGCAGTAAAGCGGGTAACCTCTAACAAAGGTAAAAACACGGCTGGAGTAGACAATGTATTGTGGTCTACTACCAATGCTAAATTTAGGGCAATTAACGACCTGAAAAGACGGGATTACAAACCCCAACCACTAAAAAGGGTAAACATTAAAAAGAGTAATGGTAAAGAACGCCCATTAGGGATACCTACGATGAAAGACAGGACAATGCAAGCATTGTACCTGATGGCTTTAGAGCCAGTCGCTGAAACCACAGCGGACAGTCATTCTTATGGCTTCCGTAAGGAAAGATGCGCACAGGATGCTCTGCAAATAAGCTTTAGCCTGTTATCAAAAGGGTATTCTCCGCAATGGGTTCTGGAAGCAGACATTAAAGGATGTTTCGACCACATCAGTCATGACTGGTTATTAGCTAATGTTCCTATGGACAAAAGCATTCTCCAAAAATGGTTGAAATGTGGTTTCATCTTTAACAATGAACGTTTCTCTACAGATGAGGGCACACCGCAAGGCGGAATCATCTCACCAACTCTTGCTAATTTTGCACTGGATGGCTTGCAGACATTGCTTGCAAGCAAGTTCAAGATTAAGAAAGTCAACAAAGTAGCCATTGTGCCAAAGGTAAAACTGGTACGCTATGCTGATGATTTCATTATCACCGGAAGGACTAAAGAGCAATTAGAAACAGAAGTATTACCGTTAGTTAAAGAATTCCTTGCCGAAAGAGGTCTAACGCTTTCAGAAGAGAAAACCAAGATAACGCATATTACTGATGGGTTTGATTTCTTAGGTTTCAATATCCGTAAATATGATAATGGAAAACTCTTGACAAAACCATCCAAAGCAAGTCTATCGAAACTCTCCGAGAAAGTTGGCGGCATTATACGTGCCAATAAAACCAGCAGACAGGAAGTTCTCATTAGACAATTAAACCCCGTAATAACTGGCTGGGCGAATTACTTCAAAAGTAGTTCGGCTTCCGAGACTTTTAGAAAAGTTGATTTCCTGATGTTCCAAAAATTGTGGTCTTGGGCGCTAAGAAGGCATCCCAAAAAAGGCAGGTATTGGATATCAGACAGGTATTTCCGAAGAATCAAAAACAGGAACTGGTGTTTTGCAGTGGATACACCCGATTATAAAGGGAAAAGCGAAGTCTTTTCTCTGAAACGGATGTACGATACGAAGATAATTAGGCATGTTCAGATTAAACAGGATGCCAATCCGTTCGATGCTGCTTGGGAGCCTTACTTCCATGCGAGAGAAGTGTATAAAATGCTTGAATCGCTGGATGGAAAAAGAGCCTTGCTACACCTTTGGAATAAGCAAAACCGTGTGTGTCCTCTTTGCGGTAAACTGATTGGAGCGGAATTTCAATGGGCCACCACCCGTCTTCGGTTTGGTGACGAAATTAGAAATACGCTTGTACATGATGTTTGCCGCAGAAGCAGCGACCAACTTAAGTTACGGTTATCATGAGCCGGCTTCTATAAAGAAGCTTTAAGTTACTTGAGCCGTATGAGGGGAAACTCTCACGTACGGTTCTTAGGGGGGAAAGCGGGAGTAATCCTGCCGACCTACCCGATAAGGCAATTGCGAGCCCTTTAATGGCCGGGTATTTACTCTACCTGTATAAAACGGTTAGAAAATTTTGGGGCGAGGCGATTGTGGTTACCCAAGAACTTGGGGACATTATTGGCAATGCGGTAGTTAAAGATAGTATCATCAACAACTCCGATACCATTTGCCTGCTGGACCAAACCAAGTTCAAGGACAATTATAATGATATAGCAGCGCTGCTCTCCATAAATGAAACCGAGCGAAGGAAGATCTTTACGATCAACCAGTTGGATAATATCGAAAATCGCGGCCGGTTCAAGGAAGTCTATATCCGTCGCGGGGCCGTTGGTGAAGTTTACGGTGTAGAGGTGTCCTTGCAGCAATACCTCTGTTACACAACAGAAAAACCGGAAAAGTCGGCAGTAGAAAATTATACCAGCCGTTTCGGTTCTTATCCCGAGGGTCTGGATGCCTTTGTCCGGGATTTTAAGGAAAGCGGTAAATCTTTACCTGCTTTTATTTCACAGGTTAATCAAAACCACCCATCATGAAAACCAAATTTATCATATGGCCGCTTTTACTTGCACTGTTAATTATGACGAGCTATAGCAGCTCCCATGCACAGACATTGACCATTGATCCTGCCGTATCAGGCGCTATTGCCATAAATGCCGGCACCATTAACGGGCAGCTTAACACCACCAATAACAAACTTGACCTCATTCAAAAAGGGCAGCTCGCTGTTAGCTGCCAGCTCGTTATCGTCAATAACCTGCAGAATAAAATTTACCAGGGCCTGAGCCAGGTAGCTTCCGTGATCAATAACCTGAACACCGTTAAAGAGATCGCCCAATGTGGGGTCGATATTATAGGCGATGTGGAGGAATCCGTTAAGCTGGCGAAATCCAACCCGGCACTATTACTTTTTGCAGAGCAGGGCGCAAGGGATTTTCAGACAAGGGCGACAACGCTCGCCGCCGAGGTCAGCACCTTTGTCCTGCAGGGGGGAACAAAAAATCTCATGGATTCCGGAGAGCGCGGCAAGCTGCTCAACCATATTGCCGATGAGATGCGGATCCTGCGCGGTATCGCCTATGGCATGAGCCGGGCCATGTACTGGGCAAAGATCAACGGCATATTTCGCTCCCTTAATCCCTGGGCGGAATGGCAGAACCAGGATGTCCGGATAGCCAATGACGTGTTAACCAATGCCAAATACCTCAAACAATGAAATATGAACTATTCATGATCTGTCCGCCATGGAAACAATACAGGGCTTACAAAAGATCTAATAAACTGTTGACCGACAGCATTCGGCCGAAAATGTGGCGGGCAATCCGGGCCTTTAATTTCATCGAGTGTTGTTTGGCGGATTTGGCCTCCAGGCACCATGTCGTCCTGGTTTGGGTAACCGAAAAATTTACGGAAGACTGCCGCGAATATATGAACCGCCTGGGTTATCAATATGATACCTACCAGATATGGAAGCGTGCAAAATGGAAACGCGGCAACACCAGGGAGGTTTTTGAATACCTGTTCGTTTTTCAAAAAGAAGGATACTGGCCGCCCAAAGGTAATTTTCCGGATCCTTTAGCATCCCCGTTTACCGGCAAAGTCAAACACCGAAACCAAAAGCCGGAAGATGCCTACGCAATGATCGAAGGATGGTATCCGACACGAGCCAAAATACAAATCTTCGGTAACTGCATGCGCCGCGGCTGGGATCTGTTCCACCGCAATGACACCTAATCAAATTCTTATGAAAAATATAATAGCCATTTTCCTCCTATGGGCAGGCTTCGGGTTATCCGCTTTTTCCCAGCAAAAAATACTGAATATCCCGGCACTTCACCAACTCGTTGACGAATCGGAATCCGAAAACAAACTGCAGGTCAAAGCCAAGAACCAGCAGGGCCTGGCTACCGCCAATGAACAGGCGAACCTGAGCTTGCTGGAAAAAACGAAAGCGATGTACCGGACTTTGCAGCAACGGTACAATACGTTAGGAACTGCTATTAATATCGCGGAGATCGGCATCTACGCGTCACCGATGGTCGAGCGTATCGTGAGTAACCAGGCGCAGATCGTTCAGCTGGTGCAGAAAAATCCAGCCTTAATTGCGGTCGGTTATCAATCTGCTTTGCAATTTACTTCGCAGGCCCGAAGCCTTGTGGCCTATGTCACGGGACTTTCGCTTTCGCTTGGTGATGTAAACCAAATGAAGGCATCCGACCGCAAAATACTGTTCGATTATGTCATCTCTGAATTGAGTAATATCCAGGATCTGTCGGGAAATATGCTGGGCATGATGCAATATTCCAACCTTTCATCCCTGATAAGAGCGGCAAACCCCTTTCAGAATTTCATTGATGCCGATAAGGCTATTGCAGGTGACATTATTCAAAACGCCAAATATCTTAAACAATGAAAAAAAGAACTTTTGTGCTCCTTTTTGTTTTCGGCTTTTTCTTTTCGCCCTCCCTGATTGCGCAGCAATACGTGATCGACTACCAGCACCTCATCGCTGTGTCACAAAATGCCGCTGTCAGGAGCAGCGCCGAGCTGACCCATGACCAGTACCTGGGTAAGATCAATAACAATATCAGTGACCTCAATACGAATGTGGGTTCCGTGGTATTGGCACAGACCATGATCTACGAAGGCTTGTCCAATTTGAATTCTGCTTTAAAGGACGGGCTGGCCGTAAAAAACATGGCGGTCATTATCGCAGATATGACCGCTTATATCAACCAGGCATTGGCCATGGCCAGGAACGAGCCCTACCTGTTATTATTTGCCGAAAATATCGCGTCGGAAATGCGGCAGCGCTCACTGGCCCTGGTATCGGATGTCTCCGGCTATGTCCTCAAAGAGGGCAACAATGTTTTGGCCGACTATAATTCCCGGGACCAGCTGCTGCGCAAAGTGATCACGCAATTGCAAATACTGGACGGCTTAGCTTATGGCGCCTGGAAATCGATGTACTGGGCGAAAGAACGCGGCGTGATCGCTGCGCTAAATCCCTTCGCCAATTTTATCAGCCAGGATAACCGGATCGTTAATGAAACTATTCAAAACGCAAAATACCTGCGCCAATGACCATCACCCCGACAGTGTCGGATGGTCTCCTATACATTTAAAACAATCGATCATGAAAAACTTTTTGATACCACTGCCATTGATATGGTTCTCGCTGATCCAGCAATGTTTCAGTCAGACACCCGCGCAGGACAAAGCCGTCCGCTACCAGCAGGAACGTATGGTTTACCTGCAATGGGACAAAAACAAATTCGAACCGAAAGCCGGTTTTCTCAGCCTCAATCCCTATTACTGGCTCACCTGGGGTTTGTTTCATCCCAGTTACCATAAAAAAGACCTTCGGCCGCTGAGCGCGAACGGGCCGCAAACGCAGCGCCTGGCATTGGTTGGCATGATGAACGGTACGGATAATAAATATAAACTGCAATCTGATACCGTACGTAATACGGCATTATCCGAAATAGCCAACCAATCGGGCCTGGTCTCCGGGATCGACCCCCTGTGGCAGCTTTATTACAGCAAGGAACTGAGGCCGGTACTGGATCATTCGATGACCTCCATATTGGCCGGGCTTTCCCCGGAAGTCAGCGCGAAACTGGTTTCGGAGGGTTTATATAGCTGGTACAATGATGAACTGGATATGCTCAGGGAACGCCTTGATGCCGCGCATACCGCGACGATGGACAGGGGTTCACGGATCATGGCGTACCATCGCCTGCTGATGGAATACCGGAACCTCGCCGGTGTATGGGCGATCAGTACCTCCTCGGCACGAGCCACCATTGACATGACCGCCCGGCAGCAGAAATTAAGGGCCGGACAAGTGACGGTCAGCGATTGGACCCCACAAACGGATATCCAGATCGCCAGAGACGTTTTAAAGAACCTGCAATGAAAAAGAAACTCCTATTAGTCATACTGCTGTGTTTTTGTATCAGCTCCTTATTTGCCCAATCAGCACCCCCACCCGACAATGGCAAAACCTTACAGTTTCTACAGGGTGACGGTGTCTATGAAACAGGCGTCATGGTGTTTTTAAAAGGCCTTAAAGATTCGGTATGGACGCATTTCGGGATGTTTATTGGTGATGCGAAAGCGCTTGCCGCTATTTTCATGATCATTTTTTTCGCGATAAAGTCGTATGAAATGATGGTCGGCGATAAACAGCTGGAGATCATGCCCTTGCTGCGTCCCTTTGGTTTAGCCATGGTCATTCTCTGGTGGGGGGTATTCGTCAAAATGATCGCCTTTCCGACAGACATCGTTGCCAGCCAAACCGAGCAAATGTTTAACAGCCAGCAAACGATCGTCAATAACCTGCGCCTGAACCGTTCCAGCCTGATGCTCGCCGTCTCCAATTCCTTATACACCTACCAGGCGCAGGCTGAGGTGGCTGAGAAGGAAAGCGATACCTGGTACGGGCAGGCATGGGATTCGGTAACCAGTACCGTTAAGGAAGGCATCAGTACGGTAGTCTCACCCTTGCTGGAATTAAAAAACCGGCTGACCGTGGGCATGCAGCTACTCTTTACACAGCTGCTGGAACTATTAGGGATCTGGATTCTGCGCATTGCGGTTTACATAATCTTTATGATCCAGATCATCTATTCGACTATATTGATCATTCTTGGGCCATTCGCTGTTGCCACCAGTATTTTGCCGGCTTTCCGCGATAGTTTCAGCACCTGGATCGCACGCTTTATTTCGGTTAATCTCTACAGCGGTATTGCTTACCTCATCATGTACCTGTGCGGTTTGATGCAGGAATATGCTTTAAAATCCGAGATCAGCAAATACAAGGAACTCGTCGGCGAGAACGGAATGAGCGCCAATCTGGAAAAAATGGCCTGGTTTGCAGGTAATGGTGTCTTGTCATTTGGTACCGTCATCATCGTATTCCTGATCGGCGCGATCTGTATGTTCACCGTGCCCAGCATCTCGACCTGGATCATCTCCACTTCCGGTATCAGTTCGGCAACATCAACTTTTGGCAGAAGTGCCGGAACCATTACAAGCATGGCCCGGAAAGCCGCTGGAAGCTTCTTTTAAATCCTTTTTCTTTTCTTCTTTTTAATGTCAGGCTGACCCGCAGATGCGGGCCGGCCTTTTTATTTAATTGATAGTCATGATCATCAAAAATATTGAAGCAAAGGTCAGGCTGGCCACTTTTATAGCGGCAGGCAGTCTGCTGACCTCACTGGTCATTGTAGGCATGAATTGCCTGTATGCTTATAAACTGGTATCCAATGCGCAGAAAAATATATACATCCTGGATAATAACGTCCCCATACTGGCCAGGCAAACCGATGTACAGATCAACCGTCCCGCCGAGTACAGGGCCGATGTCGACCTTTTCCATTCGCTTTTTTTCTCGCTCACACCGGATGATAATTACATGGAATACCAGATGAAAAAAGCCATGTACCTGGTGGACGAATCAGGCATGCAGCAATATAATAACCTCAAGGAAAATGGTTTTTTTAATTCTATTCTTTCTTCCAGTTCTGTGTTAACGCTGCAAACCGATTCGATTTCGGTGGATGTGCCCAAACATTATTTCCGGTATTATGGAAAGCTGAAGATCGACCGGCGCAGCTCTACTGTCGTCCGTTCATTGATCACCGAAGGTTACCTGAAAGACATCCCGCGCAGTGATAATAACCCGCATGGCGTATTGA
Source organism: Mucilaginibacter sp. KACC 22773 (assembly GCF_028736215.1). Lineage (NCBI taxonomy): Bacteria > Pseudomonadati > Bacteroidota > Sphingobacteriia > Sphingobacteriales > Sphingobacteriaceae > Mucilaginibacter > Mucilaginibacter oryzagri. Next base: position 5,920,338 of record NZ_CP117883.1, on the reverse strand, counting down.
TCTGTGGCTGGAAAACCCTTGAAAATAAAGACCTCCAAGATGTGGAAAAGAATACATTCTAACAGGGATCCCAGGGATACCCTGTACAGTGAATTGCAAAAGGAATTCGGGACTTATTTCGCTATTGCCGGAAATGCGATCAAAAGTTTGACCATAGCCTATCCAAAGTTCATTTTCGGCTGCATGGTAGTCCTGATGCTGGTTTCTCTGGTTTTGTCGTTTACGGTTTTCCGACACCCGGAGAAGGCTGCAGCAACAGTAGTTACCAAGGTCAGCCCGGTGGAGGATGGCTTCAGCCAGATCCTGCGGACCACCGGCAATATCCGTGAGACTATGCAGCTCAAACAGCTGGTAGACAGCCTGACCGCTAAAAAACAATTGTCAGGCCGGGACAGCATCCTGCTGGACAGCGCGCTCAGCCGCCTGGCGGAAATTCATCAATCATTAAAGTAAACACACTATGAAAATTGATTTTAAACAGCCCAAATATATGCTGCCGGTCATCCTGTTGCCGTTTTTGTGCCTGTTCTTTTATGCCTGGCAAAGCGGCTTTTCTTCCAAACCAAAGGAAACGGCCAAAGAAACGGTCGGCCTCAATAACTCGGTCGGGCAGGTTTCAGCCGACGTCCGGAAGAAACAACTCGCAGATAAGCTGGATGCCTACCGCAATACCTATAAGGAAGCGGATGGTTTAACCGCGGTAAATGTGATCCCGCGTGAGAACTCCAGCAATCCGGCGTACAATAATGACTATTCCGATCAGCAAAAGAAAAAGCTGGACTCCATCCGGCAGGTTATGAAACTTAAATTCGGAGCGGTTGAAATGCCGGTAGGTGGACGTATTCGGCCATCGGGTATAACACATGACCAACAGGTTGCAAATGCCGTTGAAGCCATGAGCCGCAGGCAGGCAAACACTGCCCGTCAGGTTGAACCGGCGCCGAAAGAGAAAGACCCCATGGATGTATTCCGGCAGCAGATGGCGATCATGGATAGTGTCAGTAAGCAAAATGATCCGGCCTATAAAGAGGAACTAAAGAAAAAAGAACTGGCCGACAAAGCAGCCAAACTCAAAGCAAGCCAGGTAAAACTGACGGTTGAAAAAGCAAATGCCCTATCCGGTGATTTCAATACCGTTCTACCCGAAAAGGAACCGGCTTTTATCAGCGCGGTGATCGACGAGAATGTCACAGGTTACGCGGGATCACGGTTGCGGCTGAAATTGCTGGAAGATATTAAGGCAGGCAATAACCTGGTCAAAAAGGGTACTTATATATTCGCCCAGGTCAGCGGCTTTTCAGAACAGCGCGTGACTTTATCCATTACCTCGATCTTATTTGAAGGAAAGATCCTGCCGGTTAAACTCGACGTTTACGATATGGACGGCTTACCCGGCCTGTATGTACCCTCATCCGCGTTCCGGGATTTTACCAAAGACCTGGGTAGCAACTCGGTCCAAGGCGTTACGATCGACGGAAGTTCCGGCAACAGCCAGTTTATCATGAGCTCGCTCGACAAAGTTTTTCAGTCCACATCTTCTGCCATTGCTTCGCTCATCCGAAAAAACAAGGCAAAGCTTAAATATAACTCCTACCTCTACTTAATTGACACGGACGCGTTGCAAAACGCCCAAAAACGCGAAAGCCTCTTGAGTACAGCTGAAATGCAGTAATCACACGAAAAAAGCTATTAATATGAAAACGATCTTTTTCTTTTTACTGGTGCTTTGCGCCCCTACGCTCTATGCCCAAAAACCATTGCCGGTGGTTTACCTCCCGGACAACCTGACCATACACTTTATTTCTCCCGAGCCGATCCGGTACGTGGATATTTCTACGAAGGAACTGGCCGGTGACCTGCCCTTAAAAAACGTATTACGCTTGAAATTGCGTGATTCGCTCCAGTACTTCAAGGGATCGGTCGTAACCATTGCCGGTGAAAAGTTTATTGCGCAATACCGGCTGCTGCCGGGTTACCCCGGTGTCCCTACCGAGATCAGCATCGTCCCGGCGGATATGAACCCCCTGGATATTTCCGGCGTTGGACTTTCACAAAATCAGTTGAAGGCCCTGGCACTCAGTTTGATCGCCAAAAAGCCGGAGCAGCGCATGGAAAAAGTAAAGGCATTCGGCATTGAAGGGCGGTTAAATCACGTCTACACGGTCGGAGATTATATTTTCCTGGATATCGGCTACCACAATAAAACCAATCTGAAATACGATATCGCCGATCTCCGGTTCCGGATAGATGATAAAAAGGTAACCAAAGCCGCCAACAACCAATCCGTGGAGATCAGGCCCGAGTTTGTCCTGTTTGATTCGCCGGCTTTTTCCCGGAACTACCGGAACATCTTTGTCTTTAAAAAGATGTCTTTTCCGGGTAATAAAGTATTGCACACGGAACTCAGCGAAAAGCAGCTGTCAGGGCGGATCGTAACGCTGACGATCTCCTACCAGGATATCCTTGATGCGGATATCCTGCCGAATTAACGCTCAACCCAATTTTATGACTGATTCCATAGCCTACGATTACGTAAAGCTGGTGTTGGAGGAGGAATTCATCAGGGCCTATCTCCGCTTTTCCAACCATGGGATTCTCCACTACGAGCTTACCAATATCCTCGAACTCTGTGCGCCTTTAATCAAAGGCCTGGACGAGGACGACCGCTTCTTAAAATACGAAGTGATCGGCACCATAGCAGATTATTTACAGGAGGTGTGATATGGCTTTCAATCCCGTAAGGAAGATGGCAGATAATATCGCGGCCATCCGGATCGCCCTGGACTTTAATGGCCGGCAGCTTTCTGATGCGGACCTGCAAACGCTGAAAAAATACGCGGGATTCGGCGGGCTCAAGGCCGTCCTGTTCCCGCCCGGGGAACTATCCGCCTGGGAAAAGTTCGGTGCCTCCAAAACCGACCTTAAACTATACCCGCAGGTCATGGAACTGCACGAACTGCTGCAGAAAAAACTGACCGCCAAAGAATATAAAGCGGCCATTGATGCTTTAAAAAGCAGTTCGCAGACGGCCTATTATACGCCGGATTTTATTCCGAGGGCGATCTATACCGCTATGCTGCAATGCAATATCCTGCCTAAACACCTGTATGAGCCAAGCGCCGGGGCAGGTGTTTTTATTGAAGAGGCCTTGCTGACTTTCGCCGGACTGGCGCAGGTGACGGCGGTGGAAAAGGACATCCTCACCGGGAAGGTCCTGACCGCGATCTGTTCGGCATACGACACGCCGATCAATGTGCAGATCAAAAAGCTGGAGGAAACCGCCGCAACCGAAAAAGGGCAATCGGACCTGGTGATCAGCAATATTCCTTTTGGAAAGATCGCCGTTCATGATCCTGCCTACAACAAAAGCGGCATCTCCGCCAAGGTGCATACCTATTTCTTTGCCAAAGGGCTGGATAAGATCAACGACGGCGGCATCCTGGCCTATATCGTTACCGATGCCTTCCTGAACAATCCTTCCAATGCCACCGCGCGGAAGTACCTGTTTACCACCGCTGACCTGCTGACCGTAGCCGTATTACCCGCCAACCTGATGAAGGAGAACGCCAACGTCGAAGTGGGTATGCACCTGATCCTGGTTCAGAAAAACGATACCAAGGAAACCCTGACCGAAGCAGAAAGCATGTTGCTGGATACCGTGGAAATCGAAAACTCATTTGGTAAATACCACATTAATGCCTGGCTAGCCGATAAAAATGAACTGGTTTACGCGGATGAGATCATCGAAGGCACCAATGCCCGGGGAAAGCCCTCCAGGATTGCCTGGCAAAACGGCGAGATGCTGGATATTATTCCCATACTCAGGGAGCAACTGGTCGCCGGTTTTCGAAACTTCAATTATGCGAAATGGGAAGCTATCTCTTTCGACAAAAAGGAAGGTCAACTCAGGCAGTTCACTTTTCTACCCGTACCGGAAAAAGAGAAAGCGACGGGAAGGCCCGCTTTAAATTTCGGCCAGTTGGGCTTATTTGATGCCCCGGTGCAACCGGAATCGGATGATAAGGCACAGGCCTACCTGGATGATCTCGATCAGCAATTTGTTGAAGCGGAAACAGCACGGGTGGTCAGCATTATCCGCACAACCCAGCGTCCATTGCATGACAGCATTGTGTTACTAACCGCCCGCGCCAAAGCGAATAACAGGTTTAATTACAAGCTTTATAGCAACCTCTCCGAGTTATCTTTCCCCGGCAAATGGATGACAGGCGTAGCCCTTGGGCAGGAACTGGATGCCCTGTCCGTTAAGCTAAAACAATATGGCCATGATTACCGCTATGAAGGCGACAGTACCTTAGAGGCTGCCTTCAGATTGGTAGCCGACCGGCCAAAAGCATTTACGGATATCAAACCGTTCTACGAAAAAGATACGCTGGTCATTTTTGAAGGCAAGGCCGGCCTGATTGGCGAGCCGCATAACTTTGAGGCCAAATTCGATCCCCTTGACCCGCAGCCGGACCTGGCTTTTTTCGAAGACTACCTGACCCTACGGGACATTTACCTGGAACTATCCGGGTATGAAAATGAGCATGCGATCCAGTTCCCCGAACTGCGCCAGTCACTGAATTTTTATTACGAAGCATTTGTCAGTAAATACGGGGAGCTCAACCAAACTGAAAACCGTAACCGGATCCTCCAGGATGTGGCTTTAGGCTTTAAAGTCCTTTCCTCACTGGAGATCAGGGAGCAGGAAAACTTTGTTCGGTCGGACATTTTTTACGGGCCGCTTTTTCAGCAAAAGGAAATGCTGAAAACAGACGATCCGTTAGAAGCGCTGGCCCGCTGCCTGAATGATACCGGGCGGGTAGATCTTTCCATCATTGCGCAGGTTACCGGCTTAACCGAAGACGAGATCATCATCCAATTGGATAAGCAGATCCTGTTGAACCCGCAATCCCTTGGCTGGGAAACGACCGACAACTATTTGTCCGGCAACGTTGTAGAAAAGTTAAAGGTCGCGGAAAAGCTTGCCGGGGATGAGCCAAACAACCTCCAATTCGCCAGGAGCCTTAGCGCGATCCGCCGTGTACAGCCGGAAAGGATACCATTTGAAAGGCTGGACTTCAACCTCGGTGAGCGCTGGGTGCCGCTCGAATACTACGAGCGGTTCGCTACGGACCTTTTTAAGTTGGATACAAAGATCAGTTACCTGCTCTCTGTAGACGACTACAAGGTCAGCTATGCAAAAAAAGGCAATACCATTACCAACGAGGAGTTTTCGGTCACCCCAAAAGAAAGCAATAAGGTTACGGGACGTACCTTGCTGGAATACGCCCTGCTGAATACCAGTCCACATTTTACTTACCCGGTGGAGCAGTACGGAAAGGTTGTCAGGGTGCCCGACACCGAAGCGATCCAGAATGCACACCGCAAGATCGATAACATCCGGACGCGGTACCTGCTCTGGCTGATGGAACTGCCCAACGAGGAAAAGCAGTATCTCGAAAAGTTATACAATGACACCTATAACTGTTATGCCTTACGCGAATTTGACGGCAGCCACCTTTCGCTGCCGGGGTTTGATTTCAAGGCGTTAAAGATCAGCGATCTCTATCCTTCACAGCGGAATGCTGCCTGGCGAGTCATCCAAAATAATGGCGGTTTGATCGACCACGAGGTGGGCCTGGGCAAGACCCTGACGATGATCATCGCCGCCATGGAAATGAAAAGGCTGGGCATCGTGCACAAGCCCCTGATCCTGGCCCTGAAAGCCAACGTGCAGCAGATCACCGACACCTTCCGGCTGGCTTATCCCAAAGCGAAGCTGCTGGCGCCCGGTGAAAACGATTTTGAACCGGCTAAGCGCAAACGGATCTTCCACGAGATCAAAAACAATAACTGGGACTGTATCATCCTGACGCATGACCAGTTTGGTAAAATTCCACAGGCACCGGAAATTCAACGCCAGATCCTCGAAATTGAGCTGGGTAATACTGAACTGGACCTGCTGACCATTCAGAACGCCGGGGAGGAGATCAGCCGCGAGATGCTCAAAGGTTTGGAAATACGCAAGGAAAACCTGGAAGCCAAGCTCAAAGGCGTGATCGAGGCGATAGAACAACGCAAAGACACCGGGATAAATTTCCGCGAGATGAACATTGATCATTTGTTCATCGACGAATCGCATAAATTTAAGAACCTTACTTTCACCACCCGGCACACCAAGGTCGCGGGTTTGGGAAATATCGCGGGAAGCCAGAAAGCGCTCAATATGCTTTTTGCTATCCGCACCTTACAGGACCGCTATGATACCGACCTGTGCGCGACCTTTCTTTCCGGCACGCCGATCTCCAATAGCCTGACGGAGATGTACCTGATCTTTAAGTACCTCCGGCCGCGCGAACTGGAGCGGCAGCGCATTTCCAACTTTGATGCCTGGGCCGCGGTCTATGCGCGAAAAACGGTTGATTTTGAATTTACGGTAACGAACGAGATACGGGCAAAGGAGCGCTTTCGCCACTTTATCAAAGTGCCGGAACTCGCGCTGTTTTATAACCAGATCACCGATTACAAAACAGCGAATCATATCAACCTGGACAAGCCGGAGATCGATGAAACGCTCGTTAACATTAAGCCAACCCCTGACCAGCAGGAATTTATTAAACGGCTGATGGGGTTTGCCAGGACCGGGGATGCAACACTGATCGGCAGGCGTCCGCTGACCAGGGATGAGGACAAAGGCCGCATGCTGATCGCTACCAATTACGCAAAGAAAATGGCCGTAGATATGCGGCTGGTCAACCCGGAGCAATACGGCGACCATCCCGGCAATAAGGTCAACGTGTGTGCACGAAATGTGGCTGAGATCTATCACGAAAGTACGCCGCATAAAGGTACGCAGATCATTTTCAGCGATATCGGCACACCAAAAACCGGTGAGTTTAATGTCTATGATGCACTGCGGGATAAACTGGTCGCTGATTTTAATATCCCGGCAAACCAGATCACCTTTATACATAACTGGGCAACGGACAAACAGCGTAAAGAACTGTTTAAAAAAATGAATGCCGGCGAGATCCGCATCCTGATCGGCAGCACCGAAAAAGCGGGAACCGGGTTAAATGTGCAGGAGCGCATTGTCGCCATGCATCACCTGGACATTCCCTGGAAACCGTCGGAACTCGAGCAGCGGGACGGCCGCGGCGCCAGGCAAGGCAACTGGCTGACCAAGAAATTTTACGGCAACAAGGTCAGGAACTTTATTTACGCCGTAGAGCAGTCCCTGGATAATTACAAATTCAACCTGCTCAAAAACAAACAGATCTTCATCAGCCAGATGAAAAACAATGAACTCTCCGTCCGGACACTCGACGAGGGTGCCATAGATGAGCAAAGCGGCATGAGCTTTTCCGAATATATCGCGATCCTGTCCGGCGATACTTCTTTGCTGGAAAAGACCCGCCTGGAAAAAAAGGTGGCCGAACTGGAAGGTTATAAGGGCGCGCACTTTAAGGAGGTGTCCAGGAGCCGCTACCTGTTGGAGGACCTGGAAAAGAAAAGCCGGGAAACCGGCCAAACGCTGGAAATGGTGCGCAAGGATGAGCAGGCTTATAAAACTGTGCTGAAGTATGATGCTGACGGCGCGAAACTTAACCCCTTAAAGCTTGCTGATTCCGTGCAGCCGGAAGCCATTGCCATCGGCAACCATTTCATCGGGCTCTATAAAAACTGGCAGCCTGCTGACCCCGCGAAACCTGAACAGCATTTAGGTGAACTCTATGGCTTTGACCTTTTTATCAGGCGTAAGCTACAAACCGTAGAATCCGGTTTTACCAGCCGGATCGAACAGGTCACCTCGCTCTACGCGGAAAGCCGTGCCACGGGTATCAAATACCTGCAGAACGGCGGTGCGCCTAATATCGATAATCCCAAACTGGCGGCGCGGTATTTCCTGGAGGCGATCAACCGTGTCGTTGGCATGGCGGAACGTTATGAAAAGGAACTGGCCGATACCAACCGGCAGATCCCGGAAGTCCGGGAACTCACCCAGCGCCCCTTTGACCAGGAATATGAACTGGCCTCCCTGAAAAAGGAATTGGCGAAGCTGGAAATGGAGATCAGCAACAGGATTGCTGAAAAAGATAAGGAGGCGCAGGCACAGCAGGCCCTCGATATGGATCCCGCACAACAGGAAGAGGTTATTGAACAGGATGCCGGGTACAGCCCCGGTATATTGAAACGCTAATCAAATTTCTTTAAATGGAAAATTCAAATGTATATGAGGGGCCTTTCCCGGTAGTCGAATTGGAGGGAACCTCATTTTATGTCAACGGCTACCTGATGGCGCTGGTGCAGGTCGATAATGCTGAAAATCAGATCGGCCTTTTCGATATGTTTTGCCTGGAAGATCATTATGAATTATGGTATGACAGGAAAACGAAACAGGTTTATGACGGCTCTTTGGTTGGGGAGATCCCCGAGCAGGTCAAGCTGTTTTGGTTTTACCCCTTTGATGCCCTGGATCCGGCGGGCAGAAATAAAAGGCTGGATGAAATACGTCCCGGCTGGCGCCAGGACTTTCCGACGGATCTGCCGGTCATCCGGATCGCAGGTAAAGATTTCTTTGTTGATGAAAGACGGAACGCGTTTCGGGATACGGAAAATTGCTGGAACAGGATCAGCTTTGCCGACGTGTTCAAACGCGATGGTAAAACGGGCATTTATATCGATACGCAGGTGACCCAGGTACCCTTCCTGCATGAACTCAACCCATACGATCTACCGGACAAATTGCCGGAACATATCGTTTTTGCCGAAGTACCGGACGGTCACCACCTGGCTTTTCTGCTGAATGAACATCACCTGCGGCAGCAGGAACAGGCAGGTACGGATAACAGGGATCAGCGGCGTATTGTTCGCTGACGTCGGTTCCTGCTCAATTATGCCACCCGCAAAACGCCGGTGGCTTTTTATTTTATACCGTTCTTATTATGGAGGAGACGAGGGAACAGCAAAAACTGCATGGATTTTTGCAGTGTGCGATATACCTGTCCATAGGATTGGAAGCCGCCATTTTTATTTATCACGATGCCCCTTTCTGGGGCATTTTTTTTACACCGCTGGACAGGATCAGCCACCTGGCCATTTATTCGAACCTGGTCTATAGCAAACTGGCAACGTTTGGCCTCACCTGCCTGGTCAGCATCGGTACGCTGGCAAAAAAGAAAACAGACCTCGACCCTAAAAAGCATATCGTCTACCCGCTTGCCATCGGTCTGTTTTTGTTCTTCGGCAGCCTGGTTTTTGCGGGTCGTGCCTCCCCGCCGGCATTTGCCTATACCAGCTGGTATAACCTGCTGTACATGATCTGCTCTTTCAGCGGGGCACTCATAGTGAGCGTTTCGATGGACAACATCTCCAAGTTCATCAAATCCGGGCTTGGCAAGGATAAATGGAATACCGAAGCGGAAAGCTTTATGCAGCCGGTTAAGCGCATCGATACGCCGTATTCGGTCAATATCCCCATGCTGTTCTACTATAAGGGAAAGGTTCGGAACGGCTGGGTCAATATCTGCAATGTTTTTCGCGGTACGATGGTGATCGGTACGCCGGGCTCGGGTAAATCCTTTAGTATAGTCAATCCCTTTATCAGGCAACTGATTGCCAAAGAGTTTGCGGTATGCCTGTATGATTTCAAGTTCCCTGATCTCGGCCATATTGCCTACTATCATTATTTACTGGCCAAGCAGAATGGAAAACTAAATGGTTTTGCTTTTCATGTTATCAACTTGAATGACATCGAAAAAAGCCGCCGCATCAATCCCTGGCGGGCAGATTATATCCGCTCACTGGCTGATGCGGCAGAAACTGCCGAGGCTTTGGTGGAGGCATTGAAAAAAGGTGACCGCTCCGGGGGTAGCGACCAGTTCTTCACGCAGTCTGCTATTAATTTCCTGGCCTCCTGTGTTTATTTTATGAGCAAATATAAAGGCGGCATCTATTCCAGCTTCCCGCATGTACTGGCTTTGCTGAACCGCTCTTACGAGGAAATCTTTAACGCTTTGACCTCCGAACCGGAACTCCGTTCCCTGCTGTCACCGTTCATGACGGCATATAATGCAAAAGCTTTTGACCAGTTAGAGGGGCAGATCGGAACGCTGAAGATCTTTATCAGCCGTTTGGCGACAAAAGAAACTTATTGGGTCTTTTCCGGTAACGACTTTGACCTGAAGATATCCGCAAAGGAAAATCCGGGTATGCTGGTACTGGCCAACGACCCCAATACGCAGAATATTAATTCGGCCTGCTATTCCATCATCATCAACCGGCTGACCAAACTGATCAATACCAAGGGCAATTTGCCTTCGGCACTGATCGTCGATGAGGTGCCGACCTTGTTCGTTCACCGGGTGGAAAACCTGATCGCGACCGCCCGTTCCAACAAGGTTGCCGTTTTAATGGGCTTGCAGGAACTGCCCCAGTTCAATCAGCAATACGGGAAAGATACCGCGGCGACCATTACCGCCGTTGTCGGGACCGTGCTGTCCGGCTCTGTTCGCAATAAGGAAACGCTCGAATGGTTGGAACGCCTCTTTGGTAAATCCAAACAATTGGGCGAAGGGCTGTCGATCGACCGTAATAAAACCTCTACCTCCCTGAACGAAAAACTCGAAGCGCTAATACCTGCGGGAAAAATAGCATCCCTCAATTCTGGCGAGATGGTGGGCATGATCGCCGCCGATGCGCAGGAAAAGTATACCGGCCAGTTTGAAACCTCTGCCGTCAACTGCCGCATTAACCTGGATATGGAGGAGATCAAAAAGGAAGAGAAAGGCTATAAATCCTTGCCCACCTTTTATGATTTCGGCGGAAAAATGGAGGAAAAGCTGCGGCAAAATTTTAACCACATCTCGCAGGAGATACAGGAAATGGTACTGGCCTTTAAGCCGCCCCCGTCCACCGTACCTGTTAAAGCCACCATGAAGAAATGAAAGAAGAAACCAATGAAGTGCAGCTACCGGATTATTTGCTGGTACATCCCGAATTAAAAGATGACCCGGTGAATAAGCAGGGCCAGATCGGGATCATTACCGCCGCCATTTTAAATACCGACGAGTTCTTTGTCGGTTTTGATGACAAGGAGGTGGGCCTGTACAGCGCTGATGCCCTGCTCACTTTTAAAGAGCCCGGTGAGATCTATGATTTTATGCATAAAAATGCGCTGACGCTGTCGGTCGATACCTTCAAAGACCTGAAAAGTATTGCCTTGCTGCTGGATTACGGCACAAAGCAACATCAGCGCACCGCCCTGGAGATGGTCCAAAAAGACCCGGAACTCCTCACAGCCGCTTTAATCACACTTGAAAAAAGTTTGGGCCTTGATCAGGCCATCAAACGCGGCAGGTAAATTTTAACACATACATCATGAATGAACAAGATACCATTGGCTTAATGGTCATCGTCAGCCCGGTACTCTGGTCCTCCGACTATATGGGCAGGATCGGGCTGATCGAATTTGCAGAGTTTGCTGATGACCATTTCTGGGTACGCTTTGAAGATGAGGAGATCGATTGCTTCCGTTCGGAGACACTGTTTATCCTGAGAACGCCCGGGGAATTGCAATCACTGGCGGAGAATAAAAAAGGCTCTTTATGGGCGCCGATACCGCAATTGCTCCAAAAGATCGCCGGGATGCAGGAAGCCGGATCGGCGAAACAACTCAAACAAGCTTTTGAACTGGTCCAGGATGACCCGGAACTCCATCGCTGGGCAACGACCCGGCTGAATGAGGTGATAGAGATCGCCCCAACCCGAAAAATAGGCAGGTAAAATTTTAAACAGTAAATATTATGGAAAATGCAACGTTAGCCGGGACACTCGTCCTGGTGCAGCCGGATCTGGAAAACGATACCGGCAGGAATAAGGGACAAATTGGTGTCCTGACCTATGCCAGGTCTGAAACCGAGAATTATGTACGCTTTCCCGAAGGGGGCGAGGCCTATTATCCCGCCCCGCAGGTGCTGATGCTCAAAGACAAAAAACAGGTTTTTGACGATCTCACCAATAACGGTTCATCCATGCCGCTCGATGATTTCAAGGCGATGTACAAGATCATGTTGCTGCAGGACAGGGGAACCTCGCAGGCACTTTATGCCGCACTGGCACTGGCCAACGATCACCCCGGTGTGCAGGAAAGGGTATTAGAATCCATTAGCCCCGCGCAAAAGCAGGAACTGTCCAAAGCCTACAGCCGTTGAAAACCCTGATCAGCATTTGCCTGGTCTGTCTTCCGCTCAAACACCTGAAAATAAATTCTGACTACGGTTACCGCATCCACCCGCTCAGCGGCGGGTACGCGCTGCATGCCGGCGTTGACCTGAAGGCCCGCCACGACACGGTTTATGCGATTCTCGACGGCAAGGTCACGGCCGCTTCTTATAATGACGGCCTTGGTCTCCATCTGCGGCTGGCTCATGGCGGGGTCGAATCGGTCTACGGCCACCTGAGCAGGGTGTTCGTTTTCCCCGGCGATAGTATAAGCTCAGGGGAGCCTATCGGCGTCACCGGAGCAACCGGGCGAGTAACCGGCGAGCACCTGCATTTCAGTATCTGCTACAGGCACAAATACGTCAATCCACTTAAATTTTTATACGAACTGCTAATTAAACAAGAAAATGAGCAAAAATTTCAAAGCACTTCCCGTTCAGCTTTCAGATAAGCTGATCGCGGAGATCAAGGAGGGTAATTCCCTGTTTCAAAAACCGGTTAAGGATAACGGCCTGCCCGCCTTTGTCACACCCGTCAATCCGACCACCGGTAAAGGCTACAGCGCCATGAATGCGCTGATCCTCGGCATGCAGCGCCACGACGATCCGCGCTGGATGTCGGCCGATGCCGCCCGTTACGCCGGTAACTGGGTGAAAAAGGATGAAAAAGGTACGCTGATCGAGTTCCCGAAAACAAGCGATATCCAGGCCATCCGCACCGCAGAAGGCGACCGCATCAAAAAAGATGGGGTGACACAAACCAAAACGGTAGAATTCGATAAACCGCAGCGCGGCCAGGCCTTCCTTTTTAACGCCGAGCAAATGAATGATATCATGCCTTTGGAAGAGTTCCTGCAAAAGCAGGATTCGGAACAAAAGCTGGATCCGACAGAGCGCGCTACAAAACTGATCCAGGACAGCAAGGCGATCATTATTCACGGCGGGCAGGAAGCCTTTTACGACAAGCAGCGCGATGCGATTTTCCTTCCCGAACCGGAGGAATTTGACAATGAGGTAAAATACCTGCAGGTCGCTATCCATCAGCTGGCACACTGGACCGGCCATGAAGACCGCCTGAACCGCCCGATGGAAGGCAAATTCGGTTCCATGGATTATGCCCGCGAGGAAATGCGCGCGGCAATCGCGGCTGTTCTTATCGGCGGCGAATTAAAGATCGGTCATAACTTTGGCCAGCAGGCCGCCTACATGAACACCTTTGCCAAGATCTTAAAGGACGAGCCTTTTGAAATTGCCAAAGCTTCCAGGGATGCACAAAAAATCGCAAACCTGCTGTTAGGCGTTAATCAGAAAAGGGAACAAAAGCAGGGTGCCGAAGCCGGTTTTAAAAAAGGCGACGAAATAGCCTATATGGACACCACCTACAAGGTGCTCGAAACCTATAAGACCAAAAGTATCAAGGTGGAAGATGCCGAAGGTACCCGCAAGGTACTGAAGCCGGAATATGGCCTTTATAAATCCCTGTTGGAGGCCAAAACCAACCCTCGCGAATCGGAAATGGTATTGGAGGAAGAACAAGGCCAGTCCGAGGAACTGGGCCAGCAACAAAAAATTGGTCGATAAATGAACCCGGTAACTTTTCACGAAAATGATCTCCCGCTCAAGGATCTGGAGACTATCGGGCTGGCCTCAGGCGGTCAGCTCCTGTTAAATGTCGATGACCTGAAAGCTTTGCTTTCAGGTCGCCGCACAAGCTTAATGGAATTGCATGACCTGGAAACAGACACTATCAAGATCAAATCCATCAATGCCAAAATATCGCTGAAACCAAATGAAAAGGGCCAGCTGGACCTTTTGATCCACCCGATTTACCGCGACCCTGAGATTCCGGATCTCCTGACTAAAAATGAAGCGATGCAACTGCAAAAGGGTGAAGTAGGCAGCGTGCTTCGGATCGCCCTTGATAACCATGGCAATAAAAAGGAAATGCTCGTTGAATACGACACGGAAACAAAAGAGTTTATCGTTTCGGATACCGAGAAGATCCTGGCCCCGGATATGGTCAATAACGAATTTCTTACCCAGGCCCAGAAAGAGCAATACCGAAAGGGTAAGGAAGTGCAGATCCCGGACGGCACCCGCTTCAGCTATTCGGCCACAGACAAGCATGGCATCCGCTCCAATAAACTGGCGCTTGTTGCATCCATCCTGATGGATGGTGGCTTGTCCTATATGGTATTTAAAGGGTTGAATACCTTATTCAACAAGAAACGTGACCCAATCGCAGCCGGGAAATTAAGCCCCGGTTATTACCAGGCGATCAAGGATATCGAGAACCAGCATGGATTTAAACCGCACGAGTTTGAACGGGGACAATCGCGCAAAGGCCGGTAATAGGATGAATCATCTTTTGACAGGGCTTGGCATTCCTTTAGAAGTCCAGGCCTTTTTTCATGCAGGAAATGAACTTTCCTTTAGCTATGGTGATCAGTTTGAACGTTTTGGTTCAGGTTATCATATTGTGCCCTCCACGCAAAATCTTTGGGTGGCAGGGCTGCCCCATGCGACACATTTGATCATTACTTATTCGGTTATGGAGGCAATGGCGTTTATTACACTTAACCGCCATCGCTTTACACGGCTGGAGCAACTGGCTTTTGTGGCGATCGGCAACAGGCTGCATACAGAACAAGGGGACTGGCTCAGACAGCATTTCCCTGGACGAAAAGTTATCCTGGTATTTGGTAAAGACCTGATCGGGCATATCACCGATATTAAATTGACTGCTGCTATTAAAAATATTCCGATCAGGATCCTTTATAGGGAACCTGTAATCCATATCCATCATGGCGATCATTTACGGGCTTTTATCCCTGAGCAGATTTCCCTGCATACTTTTCAGGAAGCATTCGGCATTCGGCCCCGTTTCCGAACCGCCAAAGCGGCCGGATCTCCAACCTTTCTAGAACAATTAAAACATGACACAGAACGATGATATCTTATTAAAGCCGGCAAGGCTGTATACTTTTCTTAAGGCGTTGCCGCTGATGGTACTGGCCATTGCTTTCCTTTTTCTGGCCTGGACACTGTCGCCGTATTTTATCCTGTTCAGCCTCGCCGTTTGCGGCGGGGCCTGGTACAGGCTGCTCTATATCCGTAGTTTCCGGTATTTAATAACAACAGAATATATCCAGATTAGCCAGGGGATATTCTTTAAGCGGGTGGACCAGGTAGAAATGTTCAGGGTAAAGGATTACATCATTACCCAATCATTTGTGCTCCTGGTCTGTAAATTGATGTGTCTGACACTGAAAACTACGGATGTAGAAAATCAGACAGTACTGTTTCAGGGTATCCCGGAATCGGCGATCACGGACACCATACGGGAGCGGGTTCAGCAGGCCCGGCATAACAATAATATTTACGAATTAAATTGAAACAATGCTTGGACATTACTAAGTAAATTAGTATTTTTAATTAAAAAATCAGCGTTATGAAAGCTATAATTCGAAACATATTATTGACCTGTGTGATCTCCATGTTTTGCTTTTTTGGTGCAGTAGGCAGAAAACACAGCAAAGCTGAATTGACTGTTGCACAAGCAGCTGAAGCCAGGAAGGAAACATTGACCTGTCTGTCAGTCGCCTTCCTGGCCATAGCCTTGTGCACCTGGAGATGTTCGGTGATAAAACGTAGAATAAATCAGGAAAGGGAGTACCAGCGCAGGTTTAACGATTATATACGCAACTCCATATTTCATCGCCAGTATTAATGTTATTTTTATTAAGGTCCCGGCCATGAACGCTTCGGATCGTATTAATTTGCAAGTTGATTTAAGAATTCTTACAAATGAAAGATGATTTTTATGATTTCGTAGCTGTTGAACTGCAAAATAGCCTGCCGGATAGCCGGCGAATTTTCTATAAAGAAAAGACACCTGAAAAGGAATTCTATAGCATAAGCCATGCTTTTGTGGCACTGACTGACGGTAAAAAAAAGCTGGTTAACATAGTAGTGCTGCCGCTTTCTTTAGACCTAAATCCTGAAAATAAAGAGCAGCTATTAACATTAAGGGATGATCTTATTTTCAAAGATGCACTATTGATCGTGATCAATGAGGAAACTGCCGAGATGCGTTTAGGAAACACAGGTGTTTTTATTTCTGAAAAGCTACTGATCCATTGCCCAAACTTTATTTGGATAAACTGTAGCAGAGAAAAAAAGTCTCAAATGACCTTTGATGGAATTCATTATGAGGATCTGCGCAGCGGGTTTGCGAAAATTTGGAATACTACGGTTACCTATGCAGGACCGATGGTGGGATTTCAATCGGTTAACCTGGAAATTATGCGCAGTACCTGTTGGAAATGTCAAAGGGAGATCAAAACAGTGACCGGAATCGTTTTTCCGAATCGGCAACTAAATAGTTGGAATGACGTCACCTGGCAATATTACCATAGCCTTGTTTCATTAAATCAAATCAAAGGGAATACGGCTGACTTAATTGCTGAATTTGTCGCTACACTCCGACAGCATGATAAGGAAATTACACCTGTAGGTTATAAATATAGTAACACGATAAAAAGTAGCTATTTTGCGGCGTCTTGCTCATACTGTGACGCATTATTCGGAAATTTCTATGTGATGGATGAACGCATGGATTATTTACATTCTTTGGGGAGCCGTGTAGACGGAAGTTTAACCTATCATTCTATCACACTGAATGTAGATCGCTATTTGATCCAATGCGTGTTTGATAGCTCAGAAGCTTGTGATCATACAACCGATGCCGGTTGGGGCAGCAAATAAGCCATTGGCCCCGCTGGTTTTAGCGCTCACAAACCCATTATACTGACGCGAAGAATAGGGCCAGGGATCAAGCAGTATTGATCCGATTAATATTTTATTTTTGTAACATCTAAGCGGTTTCTATCCCGCTTTTGTGATAAGGTTTAGGTTGAAAGTCCCCAACAGCAAGTGTTTGGGGACTTTTATTTTGCACTTATCTCGTCTTATCGGCTACACATAACCCCATACTTAATTTTTATGGACACTACCAAACAGCACCTGTTTAAATCAACCGGGACAATAACCGAAAAAGAACTGATTGATCTTTATGGCCCGTTGCTTCGCGGAGAACTTGTTCTAAAATTCGCGGAGCATAAAAATTTCGATGCTGCAATGGCCGAGTTTAAAACCTGGCACGAACAAGATATTATTCAAATGGATAATATGCTGATGCAAAATCATCGGCTTTCTCCGCAATCCCACAAAAGTTGGGAGGAATATATTGCTAACACATTTCTTAAAGCCCTTATCAATGACTACGAGCAGGAAAGGCTTGAGAAAATAAGGATCAGGATGGAAGACCCGGTTCAGCAACAGAAGGCTGCTGAACTTTTGAAAATTCGCCAGTCAGGTAAATTACCGCACATCGATTTTGCCGGAACCGATTTCACTGTGGACTGGCGATTGAGGCAAATGAGGGAGACTGAACAGCCCTGGAAAAACATCAGCTTTGATGATTTTGAGATGGACGATTATGGTGATAATTACCTGTGCTTTTTTAATACCCATATGCATGAGCTTTACATCCCACCGGAAAACCTAACCGAATTTCCGGAGCATGTCGTGCTTCTTGAAATACCAAATGAACTCAAACTTGACCCTTTTGCAGTCGCCCGTGAATATGGGGCTGATTTATCAGAACTGCTGAGAGAATATCCCATAACAGAAAATTTGACCGCTAAAGTTATCCCTTTGATGGAAACAGGTCTGCCGGCAATTATAGAAAATAATATCCGGCTTCAGCAACAACGCAATGAAGAAATTCGCCAAAAGCGGGGCAGATAAAACCTGTTTCGGGAAGCAACATATTTTTTTAACCTCTTCAATACCGCAAATTCTAGTAGCGGATTACAACGCAATCCCTTGCGGGTGTAACGGATAGTTGCCGGTTACACTTAAAAAAATCTTTCACTTCATAATACATGTCACTACAGGTTTTAACTGTTGATGACCTGGAAAAATTCCGGGTGCAACTTTTGTCTGATATCGAAAACCTACTCAACACCAAACAACCCAGGAAATGGCTTAAAACGCAAGATGTCATGGAGATGCTTGGCATATCCGAAATTACCTTACAGAACTTAAGAAACCGCGGCCAGATACCTTTTAGAAAATTAGGCGGCACCTGTTATTACAGCGCTGAGGAAATCGATGATTACCTTACTAAATCTAAATATACTTCATTGTAAGCCAGTAGGATCGGGAACCGATTCAGTAGATGTAATTCTCCACCTTAAGTCTTGGCGTCAGAATAGGGCCAGGACTAACAATGTTTACGCGGATTTTTCTTTCTGCCAGCTCGTCTGCTACAATTTTTATAAAAATTCATTTTACAGCCTCGTAAAAAAACTTGATTTATAAAAAAAGCCACCAATATTGAATTAGTAGTTTTTGCTCGTAAGGCTGGACTCGAACCAGTGACCCATACTTATCTTTGGTGGTGTGAGGTATTCCGTAATAATTGGGTCTCTGTACCAATCCGCAATTACCGTGGTCGTCTCCCCAAAGCGCTTTGCATGGTAATTGGATGAATTAAACCTCATCAGTTTTGTTTCATTTTCCTTATCTCTTCTTTGACATCGAAAGGTAGATAGCCTTTAAAATGCACTCACCCTTATTGAGACTAAGTTTGATAGGCATAGGTTATTAGTCAGCCCGCCACTCGGTCATATTAACCTCGGATATTTAACCTAAGCAACCTCTTTAGTTTGTACATTCAATTCGGCCGCAGGTTGATGTGATGCCTGCTTCTTTTTACTGCCCCGCGTAATAAGCGCTCCGTTTATAGCATTGGTTATAGTACTGTCCTCTAAGTCTGCTAAATAAATACGGGTATCAGCTTGTGTTTCGTGTCCCATCGCCTCCTGGATGATTTTGATATCGACGTCCGCCTCATTTAAATGGCTGGCGAACCCATGGCGCAGGGCATTTGAGGTAAATTGTTTATTCCATCCGACAGCCTCCGCCATAGCTTTAGCATCTTCATTAAAATCCTTTAAAGCGGAATCAATTCTTACATCAATTTTCTTAGCCGTATCATGTTCTTTCATGATAAAAGGAAAAATATAGCCCGCATCAGACTGCTCGTGAAACTCTTCAAATAAATTGATGATCCGTACAGCCTCCGGATGCAATTCAAAATCATAGTTCCGTTTATTCTTGGAGCGTTTATAAACTATGCCATTATTGACAAACTGTTCTTTTTTTAGCTTTATCATGTCATTAAAATTCATTCCCCTTGCATAATACATAAACTGCATGAGCAGGTGAGACCGGTAGATCCGCGTATCTTTCGCCGGCTTAAGGTTAAGCAGTCTCTCCCAATAGTCTGATTTGATCGACCTCTTCTTTGTCCTGATCCTTTTATAGGCTTTGAATTTAATGTACTTTTTGGGATGGTGGTCCTTGGTGCATAATCCATCTTCAATCGCCAGGTTCCAAACCCGGTAGTAGGTTCTCAGGTAATGACTTCTTGTTGACTCACTTGTCCCAGAGATTTGCCGCTCATAAGCTTCATGGTCTGCTTTCGTAAAGGCAAGGAACATCTTATCCTTGTCCTTAAGCAGTTTTTTCACGGTCAGTTTGTTGTTGTAAAACACATTTGCATACCCTGGATTATCAATTGCGTCATAATGATCGATAAGGGATTGTATATAAGCCAGTATCTTATTTGGTTTTTCAGCCGAAGGGGTCAGGCTTACCTTGGAAGTAAGAGCGGCTTTAATTTCAACGTGTGTAATCAGGCGACCAGCCTTCTCAGCGGTCTTGATTTCATACTGTATATCATCCTCCATCATTTTTATCTTAGAAACTAAAGCTTTGTATTTAGGATGAGAAGATTTTGGGCAATTATTTTCGGTATCCCAATTTTCAATGGAACTGCTATAACACGTGGATATGTATTTGGGATCCCTGTTCTGCGTCATTCTGATTCTGACCTCATGCTCACCCATGACGTAGTTGTTTTCGGTGTCTAATATCTTTCGATAGGTCCAAAGTATTGGCTTTACTGCAATTTCCATAGCAATATTTTTTATGGTGTTTAATGCATGCAAGCGAACATGCAAGTGGTCTGTAAAATTCACAGCTGTGATAAACCTGTGATAAAACAAATGTAGTGATATTCGATTAAAAGCACCAAATAAATTAGTATAAAAAATTACATAAAATATTGATAATTAGATAATTGATTGAAAAGTATAACCAGGTATAATTTGAAAAAAGCCGTATGGCATGCAAGAGGTCATCGGTTCGACTCCGATATTCTCCACTGATTACCAAGCACTTACGGAATTGTAAGTGCTTTTTTTGTGATTTATCCCATCATTTTCCATAAATGAATTACTTACAATACTAATCCAAAACCATATTTAAATACTTGAATATAAGTTAATTATTGCTATTCAATTGGTAAAATGTATGCAAGAGGTTGGTACGGAGGTTGGATAAAAATCTTTATCTGGATTCTGATTTTGCAGAAAAGTAAAACAAGGGTAAAACATGCTTATTTAAACTATAAACGATGGATCTTTGAAAATGAACTCTATTTGTTATTATTGATAATAATAGAAGAAAAAATTACAATCAATTGCCTGGTTAATCTATCTATAGATAGAATACTCATAATCTTTGCGTTAATTCAGCAGTCTTTTGTGTAGAATTCAACGAATATCATTCCTAACGAACATATTAGTCATCTTTTAATCCATCGTTACAGTATGTTAAATACTGGTCATAGTTAGTTTTACATACCTATTAACGCATTCACTTTTTCGGTTAAAGAAGCAACTAAGTCATCAACAAAAAAATCAAATTCAAATCCGTTTTTAATAGTGTCTTGGTTGATGATACCTCTAAAATCAATCAATTTTACGGCGGACGACACGTCGCTTTCTGCGATTAAGTTATTTTCGATGAGTGGAAATATTTCGGAACCTAAGCCATTGAGAACTTTTATAAGAGGGATAATTTCTGCTTCACTTAGCTGGTAACGGTCCCCTTCGCCATTATATTTTGTCACATCGACCGAAATCAGCGAATATATTTCAATGTTTTTCGAGGCCTTTTCAAGTTGTAATTTGCTCATAGAAACCGAACTTCGAGAATCCCATCGTGACTTCACCTCAATGTAATATAATGGATCACCGTTAAAGGAAATCACAATATCCTGTCCACCCTGTATGTCTTCCGCTTCCAGTTTTTTGCCTTTGTCAATATTAATTTTTTCCGACAATTCAGTACCCAGCTTGAGTCTTATTTTGTCCTCGATGTAGGTTCCTATCTTGTATTTATGTTCCCAATCGGAATCTCTTTCTTTTTCGAGCCTGATGGCGTCAATTGCCTTATTAAGAATGTCTTCAAAATTGGGACGCTTAATAATTTTTCCGAGCGCTTTTAATTGGTTCTCCTCCAGGATTACAATAGAAAAAATGTCGTCCTTGGTGCTTTCATTTGTCACAATACTTAACATCATCGCTGCCTTATGGGTATCAATCCTTGTAAAAAGACTCTTATAAGGTTCGACTTGGATTTGTGAAATTATTCATAGTATTTCCGACTTAAAGGGATGTTCATTGATGTCTGTAATATCCGTCCCAAATATTATATCTTCAATTACCGTGGACAGCGTTTTGTTAGTCATTTCCTCGTTTTTTTCAATCAGGAACTCGTTAAATTTTTTATGGCCTAAGAATTCTCCAATTTCTTTTTTAGTGACGGTATTATAAAGTTTGTAAATATCGTCAGTAATGCCGCCGTCTTTTTTAAGGCTAGTGATAAGCTCTAAGCCAAATACCTGATTAGGATAAATTTCAGAACTTAAAAACACATCCTTAAAACGATCTTCGTTATAGCTGATAATTTCATAAATAAAGTCAATATGACCCTCAACCCATTCTGAAGTATGCTGGTATAACGTATTTAGGAATATTTGTACTATTTTCTTTTGTCCTGCCCGTTGTTCAAGGTCCTCATCCTGGGAATTAATAGTTTTTATTTCAATTAGCGCAGCGTCTACCCCATAATATTTACTGATTAGGGACATCAATTTCATGGGCTTGCTATTTGAGTCTTTGCTCGAATTCAGCTTGCAATAATCCAGTAATGCCAAAAATGTTTCAAGGTCGTACAATTCGTCTCCCGGCTCCTCATCGAAATCAAATTCCTCAATTTTATAGTCCTTCGGCAAACAAATAAGATCCTCTAATTCCTCCTCATTTAATTTGTTGGTGATGCTATTTGAAAAACTCCGCCGGTTATAATTGTCAAATGGAAAACTGAATTTAAATCTGGGATCTATTAATTGAGCGATGCTTTTAGGTATCATCTTCTTCCCAATTTCCACTAATGGCTTGTCGATATTTTGGGCAATTTTGAGCAAATTGAATGGCTGAAAAACTCCATCCAAATTTGGCAACAACTCATATTCCATAAACATTTTTTCAAGCCCGGCTTCCAGCAAATAATCGTAATAGTTTTTCAGGTGATCAAATTCAAAGTCGCTTAGACCATTTAATTCAATATGGGCGACAATGACTTCGTTGGTAATATAATTTGCCTTTTCAAATCCCCAGTTGGCTATAAAATTGCTCCATTCCCTGACGGTTTCTTTCGTTGGCATGACAGGAAAGAACTTTTCGGCGAGGTAGTAAACAGAGTCGAAATATTTATCATTCTCCAATAATTCTGGAATGGGAAAGAAAACTTCCAGTGCATTTTTATAGCCATCCTTCGTTTTGACTATAGTCAGATATTTGAATTCGTCGATCCACTTGGTTTGAAGCGACGTAAAATATTTATTTTGTAGAAGGTCATCTGACCCCCTTTTGAAATTGATATCAGCATACAAAAGCGGATTTTCAACAGGTATTAAAGTACTGTCCAAAAATTTGAATAGCAGGTCTGACGCTTTTTCAATAAGCACCTGGTTTACTGATTCATCATCCCTAAACTGGTCCTTCTCGCTAAATAAATGGATAGCGTCCCTTGGTTCAGTGGGCATGAATTTATTACAATTGATTATAAAGTTCATCCCAAAATGTTCAGAGCCAACAAGGGGATAATACAAGAACAGCCTTGCGACCCTGTCTGAGAAGGTAAATAGTTGGTGATCTTTGTTAATGGGCAAAATGATTTCAATCTCCCGGTAATTTTCTGCAATAGAATAAACTACTTTTTCATCATTGTTTATTAGCACAGTGGTTTTATAAAGTAGAATTTCCTCCTCATTGATTATGCTTTCCTTTTCCAACCGGGTAAATAACGTTTCATTACCATCCTTAGAAATAATTTTTGCAGATTTTAATCGGTTATTGATTGTAAGAATAAGTGGAAGGTATTCCTCTAGGTCACGATAGGATTCTTTAACATAATTTCTTTCCTGGTCTGTTTCTGGCAGGTAGGTAAATGTGGTTGAAAAAGTAGCCGGAAATACTTCCGTTCCTTTTCCGATGATTTCAAAGACTTTGTCTTTTTGTAATTTGATCTGCCTACTTAATTCCGGCCATTTTTTATCACTGCGATCAATAAGAAAGTCTTTAATTTCAATATACTGTCCGGAGGTCTCCAAAAAACCGTCGAGTACAAATTTTCGTCCAAGGGAATGCGTTGTCAAAAAACCGGTTCCATATTTGCCTACAGGCGGTATTTCACTCAATCCATCCTTATCACCTGAAACCTGTTTAATTAAAGAAATAAGGGAATTAGAAGTAAACGGTCGGCCATTATGCGTGAATGCGAATTTTTCGTTTCTGTAATCCAGTGTGATCTCACAGTGCTTAGTAAGGTCACATGCATTTTGAACGAGTTCCCAGATGGCCCGATTAGAAGAAAAATCGTTGAACCTGCCAAAATCCAATAGCATATTGGTGGCGTGTTTTTTAAGATCCGAAAGTTCATCTTCAATGATTGCCTTATCAACGGCAATTTGTCTTTCCGGTGTTATTTCATATTCAATAGGTGTCATAAATAATTGTGATTTGATGGTTGGCGGTTTATGTTTAGGTAGGCCTTGCCAATGGTCAAGGTAAAGCTTTTTTAGCAGATGGAAATACCTAACCATTTATTTTTTTAGTAGGCGTTCAAAAAGTATTGATTCTAATTATGGCAATTTATAGGCTTATCAGGGAAGATTGAATTGTTTTTCTTTACTAATATCGCCTATATTTATTTTTTGTTAACCCTATCATCCTTATGGCGCATCAACTTGATTTTATTGCCAAAAAACATATTCATGCTGCAATTGCTAAAATCGAGGAAGATGGTGTCCCCAATAGCCATTTATGGAACGAATACTGGCTTCAATCCGCTGGAAAACCTTACCCATTTAAGTATCTGGTCCAACTTGCGAGTGAATTTGCAGGCGAAAAACTACACCCCGACGATTTTAAAAGCAACGATAGTTCAAGAAACTTTATCTCCTCATTAGGCTTTACGATTCGCTTTATCGTTCAAGACGTTCCATACGACCATCCGGGATTTTGGGTGGGTGCCAGCTATTTCGGAAAATATGGTGATCAAGTCAACATGTTAGATGATTTTGTTAGGGAGAAATACTGGGCTACTGACCATGACCTAACCACCGGCGAAGGCTTGGTTATCTATAAAAAATTACAAAAAGTAAAAGTCAATGACCGTATTGGCATACGTTACCTTGCAAGGAAGCAAAATACTGTTGACATCGTGAAAGTTGGTACGGTAAAAAGTATCGACAATATTTCAACCGGGCAGCTTTCAGTAGTGTGGGATTATAATCCATTTTTATATTCCGGTCCAAAACCCTCCGGACAGGGTGCCGGGGATTGGTGGAAAACCCTGATTAAGGTTACCAGGCCCGAAGATATTGAGTTATTATTTGGTTATGCTAAAACACAGGCAAGGGCATCGCGGTTAACCTGGAATTCAAATGGATGGGTGATGCCATCCGGTCCCGATGGTAAAAGCGCCGATGATTCCGCCCATGAAAGGCGCTATGGCTATGGTCATGAAGAATGGCTTTTTGATACTGGTAAACTAATTGACGGTTATCACTACGGATTTCTTGAACCGGTGCGAAAATACCAGGCAGCTTACATCGGTAAAAAATATGATATATGGTTGTATAGCATTAACGATACCACCAAACTTCGTTACTGGATAGGCGAGATTGCCGGCCTTGAGGTCATTGACACCAATATAGCCAACGAGATCACTGATCATTATCGTGCCCAGGGGTGGCTGGGAGAGATGGAAAACCAGATCATCGCATCAGGAGCCAACATCAAAGGATTCTCAGAATATCAGGGGATTGACTTGTTCAATATCCGGTTTAAGCCGGAAAACTTAAAACTAAATGACCCTTATTATGAGTTGCCGGAAGACCACCCTGTTTATCGGGCACAGCGTTACACCTTAATGTTTGTTCGCGAAGAATATTTAATTGTAACGCCTGATCAGGACGACGACTTTCCATTTATCCCACCGGAGGAAAACGAAGATACTGAAGTTGACCGGAGAAGAAAAAGGACTTATGTTTCACCCCCGAGACCGATTGAAATAGTATACCTCCATGAGGAGATTTGCAAGGCGCTTGCAAAAAAATTAAGGAAGAAATATGGCAGAAAAAATGTAAAACGGGAACATTGGGCTGGTTACGGAATGTATCGTATCGATATCGTTGTAAAGGATGGGGATGAGAAAATATTCTATGAGATCAAGTCCTACACCAACCTGCTCACTTCAATTCGGGAGGCAGTAGGGCAGTTGATGGAATATGCGCTTTGGCCTGACCGGAAAAAAGCAAAAAAAATGATCGTCGTAACCCAAACTGAAGTAACAACGAAAGCCGCCACTTACTTTAAAAATCTTAGGGATAACTACAACCTTGAGGTATATTATCAATCATTCAATTTACAAACCAACACTTTGTCTGAGGAAATTTAATCATGCCATCTAAAACAGCCAAACCAAATTTTGATATGAATAGTCTCTTATACCTGTATTTAGAGGATTATGATAATTTCCTGCCTTTTGAGTTGAATTTAACCAACGAATTTGACATTAAATTCGATGGTGAAAAAATTCACATCTCGAAGAGGAGGAATTATTTGAAGGAGATTTTAGGTGAAAATATCTATGATATCAATGTTATTGCCGGGGAAAATGGAATAGGAAAAACGACGCTTCTCAAAACTATCACCGAAATATTGATGCCCACAGACGGAGAGGATGATTATTATATAAACAACTACAAATATTTGATGGTCTACCAACTGGATTTTGAAACGGTTTTTATCATACACTCCTTAAGGGAGAGCAACGTTCAGCCGGAAGTAGGCGCAGGAATGGAGAAAATCAGGATTGAACATTCAGCTTTCGAAAATTACGACCTGGACCGTCCCATGATTTATTATTCTCCCTTTCTCGATTTTAACGTCATTGACTTTTTTGCAAAAGATGGTAAACCCCAAATTTTCGATATTTCCCTGACACAAATAGTGATGGAAGATCTGGATAAAAATGGCGGGTATATGGATTCAAACCACGATTTTCTCTTTCATAAAACCAAAAACAGCAAACGACAAATCAACTTTATCAATGAAACAAAGGGTGAATTTGATCTGCCTTTTGAATTGCCAAAAACTTTGAATATCCATTTTAACAGATTGAATCCCAACAAGGAAGATATTTCAGCTCGGGGCTATTCACTTTTCGACAAACTTACTGCAGATTGTGCCACGCAATTAAGGGAGCACTCCGAGGATCAATCCAAGAAAAAAGTCATTGCCAAGATCTTGTTTCTTAGGAACCTGTTATCTATGTATTTCCTATCCATCAACGGCATCAAAACTCCAGGAGTCCTTCATCATAATTACTCAGATGATTTAGCCAAAGAGATAATAGAATTTAAAAGCAAGTATGCTAATAAATTGATAAAACTCATCGAAAAGTTTTTTGCAAACGATGACCTCTTTAAAAGCTCTATTTTTCCTCAATTAATTGCAATTGTATACCGATTGCTCTCCTCCCGAAAAACAGGCATATACTTTACAGATTCCAATCATTTGTTGGTGCTGGAAGTTTCCGTCGATGACCCCGCGATTACGGAATTATTCAAAGTATTAAACTATGTAGCGCCGAAAGAAGGTGTTGAAAGAAATATCGTACCCAACCTGCATAAATTCATTTCCTTCGACTGGAGAAACTTTAGCAGTGGTGAAAAAATGTTCCTTGACCTTTTTTCACGAATGCATGTCGTAAAATCTTCTTTGACCGAAAAACATCGCCCCCTACTCATTTTTATAGATGAAGGCGAAATAGGGTTGCACCCAAGCTGGCAGATAAAGTATATAAGCTTTCTTTGTAAATTTTTAAATGCCATTTTCAAGGAATATAAAATTCAATTAATCATTGCGACCCATTCGCCGCTCGTACTATCAGACTTTCCCAAAGAACGCGTTCACCTGTTCAAAAAAACAGAAGATGGAAACCGGCGGTATAAGGAAGAGTCATTCGGCACTTTCGCACAAAATACCAGCGTACTTCTGGCCAACGATTTCTTTATAGAAAGTTCTTTAATTGGTGATCTTGCCAAACAATATATCAATGACATTTTAAACGATATTGAAAATATTGAAAATGCAGTCCAGATATTCACAGGTAACTTAATGGAACGAATTCTATTGATCGACGAACCTATAATTAAGCAGTTGATGATAAAAAAATTACGGGAGATCAGGTATGCTTAAAATTAATCTATCAGACTTCAAATTAAATAAATTCGTAAATCAGCACTGCGATTCACTTACGCCCAAAGTAAAGACAAGGCTCAATAGAGCGGTGAATTCTTTTTTACTGGCATACTTTACGGACGATATCAAAATCAGAAAAGTATTGTCGGTGAAACCCGCAAAAATGACTGCGTTAGAAATTGCGGTGATGGGTGCGTTCCCAACTAAACCCGCTAATGAGGTTATTGAAGCTTTAAAAAGAGTTTTCAACCCATCAACCTTTTTTGATAAAACTACTGCGGTGTATAATGCCTTTGATTTGTGTAATAATATTGGATTGATTACATGCCCTTATTGTAATATTAATTTTGTAAATACCATTCAAAGGGTAAAAAGAAGAGAATTGATTTTACGTCCCCCGCTTGATCATTTCTTGTCTAAAGGTGACCATCCCTTATTTGGCCTATCTTTTTTCAATCTGATTCCGTCATGCTGGATTTGTAACAGCTCCTTCAAACATATGTTGCCTACAAATCCGTCCACTCATTTGAATCCATACTTTAAAGGTTTTGGCAATGAATGTGTTTTTACTTTTAGTGGTTATAAAAAAATCCAGGACATTATATCAAAAAAGGGGGCCGGGTTCAACATAGTTTTAAATAATATATCCGGGGATGCCAGGTTTGCAGGTAACAATGATCTTTTTAAACTGGAAATTATCTATAACGAATTTAAGCCAGTTGCTAAGAGAACCCTGGTTGCCGCCATGAATTATCCCAAGGAGCAAATTGAAAGTATCATCAATATTAGTCGTTCATCGAAAATAGACGCCTACGAAATGATTTTTAATACCAACTATGAAGAAACGGAATTACACAAATCCCCGTTTTCGAAAATAAAAAGAGATTTGGTCATCGAGTTTGGATCCATGGATTTAAAATCCTTGCTGTCCTTATAACTTAAAATTATGGATTTAAAAGAACTTCTCGATTTTCACAGGGAAGGTGACAACCTTGACTTTAAAAGAGAGGAATACTTGCAGAGTAAAAACAGATGAGTCAGTATAGGTTAGAAATAGTAAAAACTCCTGTGTTAAACGCTTGGACCGGCCATACGCAGCATTAAATCATCGTATGCCCGCCGGAGCACAGGGTTATTGATGGAAGCTTTCTTTTCCCAATCTGCGATAAACGCATAAGAGTGCTTTTCAGGACTATCTACTTTTTCGATAATCATTTTAACGAGATCCCGTCTTTCGGCTACGAGCGTTCCCATCACATCAACGTCGGATACGCAGGCCAGTTGCAAATGCTCCGCTTTGTTGCCGTAATGTTTGTTTAGCAAAGGTAAGATCAGCGTATTTAAGACAAAAATATCATCGTAGCCAATTAATACCTTAATAACCCGCTTGATGTTTCTAAACCTCGGATCATCTAACCGTCCCTGAAGAACAGCCTCCGCAAATGATTGTAACTGATCTAGCGCTTTGTTAAAAACACCTTTTTTTATTTCTGATTCCAATACCTCTGGTTCATAATAGGATCTGGCGGCTACATTTAACAATGTTGTTTTGACTTCAAATAGGATACAAGCGTTATTTTTAACAATTGCGAAGTCAGGCATTTTTCCGCCGGACGTATGGTTGAAATCATTATCCAGATCAATAAAGTCAAAATTGCTATTATCCTGGTCAAGTTGCATCCCCACATAATTCCTATAGATGAATCCGAATTCTACCCGGAATGAATTCTGGCCTTTATTTCCCGCTGCTTTCGCTAAAGCCTGCTCTTTATTAGCTAACAAATAAAACATCCCATGCGATGCCCGCTCGAACAGATAATGCGGCTGTGGTATCACAAAACCACCAGCTTTATATGTTGTTGAACGGGCGATCTCTATTGCAGGAATGGCCAAAAATGGGTCCAGGGCATAGATATCCAATAACTTGTTGCTGTTTTTCCAATCATTTCCGCGAATTAGCCGACGGTAAGCCTCAGGAGTACCGGAGGAAAGGCGCAAAAAAGTCTGCTGGTTTTTTTCTGTGGCGACTTTTTTTAGCCCGGGTATAAAAATATCGATCAGATCATATTCATAGCCGTCCGTTTTGATCCAGATGATCATACCGGTGGCCATAAACTCGAAAGTGCCTATATTAAAGTACTCGCGCATTTTCTGCTCTAAAGAGTAACCGGAAACCGGCTGTTCGGCCAATAAAACGAATAAAAGGTACGCCCTGCCCAATAATGCTGCCTGGTCGCTTTGGAGTGGGAATTGCCATTGCGATGTTCTTCCCAGAACGGAAGCTAAATCCGGGGCCAGAATATTCCGTTCCAGCTCCCGCTCATATATATTCCCCGCCATGTTCAGGGCGATGGCAAAAGACTGATCATTTAATGACAATGATTTATCCCGGTAGTCGTTAGCACCTGACAACAACAAAAAACGGGCAAGTCTGGTTGTTCCGGTATAAATACTAAAGGAATCCCGCTCATCACTACAATGTGCTTTCAGCCAGCCGATAACGGAGGGATGAATGCCATCTGTCCAAAATTGCTTGGCTCCGTATTTCAATGCCGAATTGATGGCACCCACCAAAATCAGACTGTCCGAAAGATGGAACTTGCGCAGATATTCATAAAGCGTCTTTAAAGAAGTGTCTTTTTTTTCTAACATGAGGTTAGGCTGTATTATTCAGCAATTACGGAATATTAAAAATAATATCGGATATTAGTAAATACCTAATTTATCCAATGCCTGAATCCAGCGATCTTTTTGACAAATATGACCAACTGCTGCCATCGAAATATCAGGGTGGGCTGTTGGTCATTGAGCTCTATCAACGGATTAAGTCCAAGGCGCTGGGGCGGCACTTTACAAGCAGTGATATTAAATATATCCTTGATAGTATTGCCAGGTATGACGAGGCACAAACGGTGCAGACGGAAAAGATCATTAAACAACTCATTCACTATTTTATCCGGAATGTGCCTTTGGAACCCGGAAAGTATTACCTGACCGATCACGCCGAGAGTTTGGTTGAATTGATGCTGCGTAAACTGGACAACCCTTACAAGGATTTTCAATTAAAGGCCAACTTTGAAAAGTATTTTAGTATACGCCTGAATGAGATCCGGACCATTGATGATATGGAGCGGAGGTTTGGGCGGGAGTTCGTTTCCGGGCATAAGCGCATCCTGAAGGACCATTTGGAAACGCTGGAAGATACACTGGAAAAATCCTACGAGTCACTAAACACCATTTTAAATTCGGCGGATGACAGCGCGACCGAGATGGTCAAAAAATTCGTATTGGTGTTTCACGGCTTCGGTGAACGGGCCGAAGATATCGCCGATGCCATCGCTTCGAAAGACCGGTTTATGCGTTCTCTCCGAACACATGTGGATAGCTTCTACCAGCAGATCGAGGATTTTAAACATCCGGAAACTGCGGAGGAAAATCAGCATTTGGCGCAGTTGAAAATGAACTGGTTAAAAGCCACTGATATTTATGCAGATATCGAGGCATTCTTTGAAACCATCGATTATAAGATAGGCAATATCCGGCGCCAGATACACCGGGCCAGCGAAAAATTGAGCGAACTGCATGAGAATTTTTCAGCCAGATCGCATTTCAGGATACAGGTCAAGCGCTTATACCAAACAGTATTGGAGAATACTACCTACCGCGAAGATGAACTGCCGTTCGTTAACAAAGCCCTGGTTAAAGGTTTGGTTTTCGAAAAAATAAGATTTCATTACCCGGAGTACTATGATTACGGCCTGACGCGGTCAAATCTTATCGCTGAACCAGAGATCGATGAGGATTACCAGCG
This sequence comes from Mucilaginibacter sp. KACC 22773, assembly GCF_028736215.1. Taxonomy (NCBI): domain Bacteria; kingdom Pseudomonadati; phylum Bacteroidota; class Sphingobacteriia; order Sphingobacteriales; family Sphingobacteriaceae; genus Mucilaginibacter; species Mucilaginibacter oryzagri. The sequence continues at coordinate 5,888,551 of NZ_CP117883.1, read as the reverse complement.
TCAGGAAATGCAGCTGATAGATGCAGCAGTCAAACAACAGGAGGTGATTAGCTTTTGGGTGGATGAATGTAAAAAGTTGTTGGCAGCACAGGAAGAACTGGAATTAGGGGACCTCATGGAAGCTATCCTGGTCAAAGAAAACGATCTCACCGTGGCCTATCATGTCGCTGTAGAACTTACCCAATATGTATCCGAGCACGAGGAACACCATTTGGAGATAATACCCCAGCCCTTTGAATTGAAAAATACGAGCCTGACGATATGGAAAATGAAAATGAAAAAACTGCGGACTTTCGTTTCCTGATGGAAGAAACGGTCGCCCGGTATTTTGCCGATTTGAATATCAAACTGTTGTCGGGCCGGCATATCCTGGTCACGGATTACGGGATATTTTCCGTGTTGGAGGATTACTATCGTGATTTTCAAAATTACTATCGTCAGCTATACGGTATGGAACTGGGGCGGAAGATGTTTGACCGCTCGACCTATTATTATCTCAATTTCTTTGATGCCGGTAAGGGAAAGTTAAGCGACCCATCCCGTTACCGGGCACTCACGGAGCTACAGACCGTTACGGCCTTGATGCTCCTGGATATGTATTTTACGCGTTTCTTTGATCCGGAAAAGAAAATCTCCTGGACAATGATCAGGGAAGATATTCAGTCAGGCGATAACCGAATAGCTCTACAGCGGATGTTGTTCCCGGAACTCCGAACGGAATATACAGACCCCGAATGGCAATCGGCCGAACGCCGGTTCAAAGTAGCTATCACGAAGTTTAATGACCTCGGCTGGGTAACGCAATCATCTTCCGGGCAGGAAGAGCTTTGTTTTGTTATCAATCCGAGTATTCACCGGATAGCTGAACTTTATGAAACCGAGCTTCAGGATCTAGCAGCCTTTTCAAAAAAAGTAAAAGCGGGGAAACAAATATGAATTATCCCAGGATCTACAGTCTCTCCACCGTCGGTATGCTGAAGCATTACGTACACGACTATCTCTTTCACCCGCTGCGTACCGACTTTATCGGCCCTAATGGTGTCGGTAAATCGGTGATCGCCGATCTGATGCAATTATTATTTATTTATGATACTGACCTGATCGAGTTCGGAACAGATGCGGTCAAGAATGAAAAACGCAGCATCTATACCTTACCTTACGGGGTCGGGGTGGCTTATTGTTTCCTCAATGTCGAAGTTAAACAGGGGGCTTTTTTGGCTATCGGAATTTCGTTAAGCGCCCAATCTGGTACCCGGATCGCTCCATTTGTACTGTTGAAAACCCCGGAATTGGATGCAGATATCAACCAATTGACACTTACTGAACAAGAAATTCCCTGGGCGAAAGATTTCCTGTTAGGCGGCACGAGCATACCCGATACTAAAATGCTGGCGGCCGGGCTGAAGGATAAGGGTATCTACCTGAAAACTTTCCGGAAAAAAGAAGATGTCCGGCAGTATTACCAGTTTTTATTTGATAAGGAAGTGCTATCGATCAACCTGTCAGCGGAGGGCAATCTGAAAGCGTTTGCCCGAGTGATCCAGTCATTTTCGAAAGCAAAATCCTTGAATTTAAGCCCGTCTGCCGCCTCCAAAAGCCTCAAAGAGTTTCTGTTCGAGGACGAAGAAAAAGACCTGTTGACCGATTACCAGCAGCAGCAGCTTTCGCTGGAAAAGATATTAAGGGAATATGGCCGTTTGCATACAGACATCCGGTCGCTGGAGGAAAAGCAAGAGCAATTAACAGTACTTCGTCAATTAGATATCGCAGCCGAAGCCGTCGAAAAAGAATTGCTGATCACAGAACTAAGTCAACTCTATCATGAACTGGGCATAATCGCTTCACAAGAAAAGGCGGGTAAAGATGAGCTTGTTGAACTTCAAAAGCATCAAAGGCTGCTTGAAACTAAAAACAAAAAGCTTCCGCGATTGGAGCGGGCGTTAACGGAAGCCGTAAAAATTGCCGACAGCCACGTCGATCTTCATACCCGCTACGGTGATTTAACCCACCGGATCGAAGACTTGAATGAAGCGATCAATGAACTGGAAGCATTAAAGCCCGTTGTGCCGCATCCGGACTGGAAAAACCAGGCACGTCCGATCGACATGGAACTGCGTAAAGTAGAGGATATCAAAGACCTGGTCAATTTTGCTTTTACCGTTTTACAAAAGTTTCCCACCCTGGGAGCTATTGATACCGCCTGGCAGGAGCAAGAACAAGCAATCAGTAGTTTAACAAACCGGTTAACCCAAGCAAAGACACTTAATGACCGCTTGATTTCATTACTGGAAAATAGTGCATCGGAAAGCTTGCTGCATTGGTTGTCCGGTCAAAACCTGAATTTAAGCCCTGAACAACGTTCAGCTGTACTCTATTTTGCCTCAGCACCGGTAAAAAAGCCGGTTAATCCCCTAACTGATCCGCGTTTCCTGGATACCGAGGCATTGTTCAGGGATTTTGAAATCAGCATCGATGAAACCAATAAAGGCTTCTGGCTCAAGCTCGGTGCGCTTTCGGAATTTATTGCCTATGACCCAATGGCCCAATCTTTATCCTTTACTGCAGCAGATCTAGCCAATCGTAAACGCCTGGAAAATGACGGCCTGGCCGCACAACTCCAGCAACTGGATCGTTTTAAACGTGGATCGGCTTACGACACGGCTATACTTGGCCGGAGTTTTGATCCCCTCTTGCAAAGTTATTCGGGTATTGAAAAGTTAAAAGAGGCGGTCGGCTGTATTCTACAGTTAGAAAATAAGATCATGAACTTGAAAATTTCTCGTTCGGCCCTGCGGTCGGAATTGGAAGAAGTATTTGAGCAGGTCCCGGTCGCGCACGACGGTGCAGAACCAGAAGTATTCAAAAGACGATTGAAAGCCCGATATCAGCAACAACTCGACCGTAAAACTGCCGTCAGCAAATTTTCCGTCAGATTGGAAGGTGAGATCAAGACCAACAACGAAAAAATAGCTGATTATATCCAGCAAATAACCAGACTGGCTCAAACCGCACTGCTCAAAAATCAAACATTCGAGCTGAAAAACACCGCTTATTACCAGCGTTACGAAGAAAACCTGTCAACCTATAAATCCTGGCCTTTAGCGAAAACTGCGGAGATTTTAAGCGTAGAAACAGCAGACGCCCAAAAAGAACGGGAATTAAAATACCGGCAAACTGCGGCACATTTTGAAGAGACGAAAAATAACGCCAACGACGCGGTGAATGCCGAGATCGCCCACAAAACGTTTTCTTTTCGTGTCATGGAAGAGAACCTACTTGGGGGGAAGATCAAAACCACCGACAATATTGCTGAAGCCTTACATAATGCCAATATCGAACGCCTGAAGATCGCCGATGAAATCAAAAGTAACATGGTGAAAGTGTTTGAAGGCACGCTTAAACATTACAAGAAATATAAAAACGTCGTTCAATCCATCAATACTTTCTTCAAGGGCAGGCAGATCAGCGAACGCTTCTTTTTCAAGATCGACTTCCAGGATGATAAACAGATTAATATCAACCTTATCGAAGATATCGGACAGCGCGTCAGGACGGCGGCAAAAGATGGGGAAATACCCTTCGATAAACCGATCAGCGAATTTATCGAGGATTTTTTCAAACGGGCCGCCAGGTTATCGGAACGGGTCCCTATCGCGAAGCTCTTAGATCCCAAGACCTATTTCAAACTGGAGGTCCAGCTAACCGATGAGTTCGATATAGAGATTCCCGGTAGTACCGGCGAAACGTACTCAGCTATCGCACTACTCGGCATTGCCCGGTTATCCTTTGTCCAGGCTGAAAAACGGAAAGGTTTACGCTTTATTATTTTGGAAGAGATCGGGAGCCTGGACAATTCGAACTTTAACACTTTTCCCGCCATTGCCAAAGAGTTCGGCTACCAGATCATCACAATGGCACCCCATCCATTCCGCACTACACTAGCTGACGATTGGTACGCTCATCACCTGATCAAAGGCAAAAAAGACAAGAATATCAATTTCGCACCCTCAGCTTCGTATTTTAAAACCAAAGATAAAGCTGAAGACCTGCGCACTTATTTACAGCGAAAAAACAATGAACTGGACAGTACTCAAAGCGCTTGATAAACTTTATCACCGGGAGAACGTAAGCATTAACCAAACGCTCAGGGAAAGCGGCGAAATCGCGTACTTGGCCGATCCATTGCGACTGATACAGGAACAAGGCAAACATTTAGTAGCCCAATATGGGTTTGCCCCGTTTTATGAAAAACATTACCAACGCAATTTTGAAAAATACCAGGACTTTCTGAACACCAACAACCTGTTAAAATCCCAAAGCCGCTTCGAAGAAAAAGACATCCAAATACTTATAAAGATCAAAGCCGACAAAGATGCCGGAAACCTTGATCAGCTCCGAAAACAATTAGCCGAAGCCGATGAATCCGTTCGCGGCTTATCACAGATGTTTTTCAAAAATGATAAATACCTGGACAACCGTTCCTCGGTGGTCGACGCACTGAAAGTTATCTTAGAGGTCACTCATTTTTCCAATGAAAAAGACCAGCAATACATGTACCGCCTCGAATGTGAAGACCCGGAAATCATCGTGTTATGCGAAAACCTGGACTTTTTGACCAAGCCCAATAAACCCCGTAAACACCATATAGAACTTTGGTATGCCGGTGGAAAAAACATCGCCAAACTCCAGTACGCACAAACCCGTGAACTGCCTATTTATTATTCTTGCGACTGGGACTATGACGGCTTGTTTATCATTTATCCATTAGTGAGACAAAAAATCCCTAACATCAAATTGCTGATGCCCAATGGAGCCCCAAAAAGCATAGCCGAAACAGAACACCGCAGTATATGGCACAACCAAGCAAAGCGCAACGAGTTAGCGAATGCAGGCGTCTTCAATAGTCGGCAACTTATCCTCATAGATGCCCTTATAGCCCAAGACCAATGGATCATCGAAGAATCCAACGATCTGGTCACTATGTTAGACTTAAGCTAAGCAGCTAATAATTCCACGGCCTTTATTGCCGCCAACGTGTCTTGAATGCTTTTATGAAGTGGGGGGAGTTCTTCGAGCTTCAAGTCGTTTCAGGTGGTTTAATCCTATCTTCAAAATTCCGCATCTAAAACCGAAACATCCACAATGCCACTGAGTTTGAAGTTTCTATCTGCCTGTCTTAAATGGCAATATGCCCGAACATATTTAATGGCGAGACCCGCAGGATCTAGAGGATTAGTTCCCATAATCAATTCATAGTTGCTGATTGTCCTAACAGTGAAGTTATTATAGTTGTCCTGGTATTTAATGACCAGATAATTATTTTTAGTATCACTTATCGATTTTTCAATAAGTTGTTCTACATCGATCATAAGTTTAAGTTCTTTTACCTTGCGACCATGCTTTTTAAACAGGGGGGCATAGTCCTTAAATGGATTGCTCAATACACTCGGATCTATAATCTCATCAAGGGCAATTGTCTGATTTTGATACAATACATAGTCAAAACAACTTAAGTAGTAATGCCCGCTACGATTACTTAATTGATCAGGTCGAACAACTGTTGTTGAGGTTTTAAGGTAATGCCGGTCTTTGATGACCTGAGCAATTAATGCTAACAAACTTTGCGGGACTTCAGGCAACGCGGCCAAACATTCTAGCGGTATCCAGCACTCTGAAAATTTCTCTGAGACTGAATCAAACCATTTACATTTGGCTACCTGTGCTGGATAAATCTTTTTGGATTGAATATCAGGAGACGTTTTTTTATCTTTTAATTTATCAAAGACACGAATTTCCAAAACAGCCATTACTGGTGAGATGAAAGTTAATAGCCCGGCTATCGAGCTGGTGTTTTTGGTGACCTGTTGCTGCGTTTCTCTATTCAAAAAACTACGTCGTTTACTTAATTCCAGCGGGGAACTTATTAACGATACCAACGAATTTTTTGCGATCCCGCTGATATCACTCTTTTCGGCCGGTAGGGATTTTAAATCATCTTCAGAAAAATAACTTTCCTTGAATTGATTTTCTTTTGTCGAAAACCATATGCATTTGAATTTATCTTGCAGCGTTGGAGTGTCCTTAGAATGATCTATTATTTCACTAACAACCATTATAGGCGGGATCATCAAATATTCGCCGCTTATAACAATATCAGTTGTCTCTACGGTGAATGGGTGGGAAAGAATTGTGACAATGTCACCGATTAGGAATTTAGGCATATTACAAGAATAATATGTCAAATATAATATATTTGTAGGGGACCTCCGACAAAGGATACGATATGCGTTTGGTATAGACCGTCTTTTGCTCTATGTATGTGAACTAGCGCATAGAGGTTGGACATTGTCATAACTGGCTTTATAAGCATCTGCGGTGATAATCACCTCCGGTTGATTATAAATACTCGGTAGAACGAACAGAAGCACTATGCTGATGAACTTGATACCTACGGTTATACAATCTACAAATTTAGTAATAATTCTTAGTATTCTCAATGATGTATTCATGGTTGATATTAATGTATTTAAAGCTATAATATTGGAAATAATGGCGCGACTCAAGAATTTGGGTAACGGTCTACTTGCCTGGCAAGTGTTATGCAATCTAACGATCCGATGCGCTAATCAGTTGGAGGTCCCTTTTTTATGAAACCTAAACGAAAAAAAACCTGGTTAAAAAACCGTGGCTATCTCCACATCACCCGTCAAATCAACGTTTACGATGAGCGAGGGGCTGTCCTTGGTATGGTAAAGAATCCTGATTTTGTAGCCGGTTACAATTTCTTTCCTTTGATCCATACTAATATTAAAGTAAGAAGGTACAAAATCCCTAAAGGCGGCAGCAAACGACAGCATTCATTTGAAGGAAAAACACATGCAAAGCTCAGACCTTTGCATTACGCCAGTCATATGGATGCGATGATATTTGGTTATTATGGCGATTTGCTACAAAAGGCCTATCTGAAAGAGATTGAAAATACTCCGCATTTAAGTGATTGCGTAACCGCCTACAGACGGATCAAAGACCCGTCAAAAAAAGATGCACATAAAAGTACCATTCATTTCGCCCATGAGGTATTTACTGCAATAAAAGAGCGGGCCGAAAACGGTGGTTGTTGGGCGCTTAAATTCGATATTGAGAGTTTTTTCAGCAGTATTGATCATTCGCTATTGAAAAAAGCTTGGGCAAAAATAACGAGGCAAACAATGTTAAGTCCCGATCACTACAACGTTTTTAAAGCATCTACCCGATTTTCTTATATTCTAAGAGACGATCTTAGGGCAAGGCCGACCCATGATGGACATCGATCTGGTTTTGACGAAGGGTCACTAGCTGAAATACGCAAACAAAACACTTCATCTTTTTTTGCTGACCCGGCTGATTTTCGCCAGGTTTTGAAAGAGGGAAAGTTAAAAGTCTATAAAAATCAATTTCGTAATAAAGCCGGTGATATGATGGGTATTCCCCAGGGACTGCCACTCAGTGCGACGCTTGCAAACTTATACCTGCTTGAATTTGACAAGGCCGTGCTGGATTTTGTCGTTACAGGGCGTCAGGGATATTACCGACGGTATTCAGATGATATCATTATAATTTGCAAAGAAGATCAAAGGGTTGCAATGATTGATTTCCTAAGTCATACATTAGAAAATGGAAGCAAGGTCACCATTAGCCCAGAAAAGACTGAACAATATTATTTTACTAGTGAGACCATTGAGCATGAAACGGTCGTCCGCTCTCATCTATTGAAAGATTGTTCCCTCTATCCTGACCGGCCCTTAACATATTTAGGGTTTGAATATTACGGGTATAAGACATTAATTAAATCTGCCAATTTATCTAAATTTTATCGGCGGATGATTATGGCTGTAAAAGGAAAAGCCAGGCATGCCATGCTAAGTGCCCGAAATACACCCGGCGCTTCGCAAGCTTTGTTTCGAAGAAGGCTTTACCGCTTATATACTAATATCAATTTGGACGAAAAAGAAGTAAAGCGAAAACACAAATATTTAGAGCCAAACCGCTTCGGTTATTATGTATACCGAACCGAACAAAAAGACGATGAGTTTAGAAGCAACTATTTTTCTTATGCCACACGGGCGTCTGAGATTATGAAAGAACCAAGGATACTTAAGCAAGTTCGCCGGCATCGAACTATTTTTACTGCTGCGTCAAAAAAACAATTAGCTATTTATAAAAGGAAATATCTTGACTAAATACGGAAACTTATTAAAATTATTTCAGGCTTTCTCGATTATCCCCACTTTTTGGAGCCAATCGTAAGAAGCGAGTACATCGGTCGGAGTGAACCTTTTTTTACCTTCAGACCAATCATAAAAAAGTTCTAAAAGCGTCTCTTTGTTAATTGAACTCTGTTGGGCCGATAATTCAAGTGTACAAGCGAAGACTGTAGCTGCTAACTCTGTTTGATCAGTTTTTTGCTTTCGGAACAGTTCTATAATGTACTGGATTTTATCATCAATGTCCTTAAAATAATTATCGTAGTAGTGTTTATAACCCTTCATGTTTTCCATTGGCAAGAACTTATACCGCGTATAATTATCGGTAAAGGTTTGTTCGATCGAAAACCAGTTGTTTTTTTTGAACTCTTTGCCGACTGAGTGCATGAATTTGTTATCAAATGGTCCTGCTGCTTGTTTGGTATAACGCCCGGTCAATTCCATACCTGCCACGTGCTCGCATAAGAATACCAACTTTTGGAATTTTACTTTTCCTAAAGAAGGCTCGGTATGTAACTTGGCAACGATCTCTGCAGCGAGTACAACCCGTTTGAAGTAGACAGGTTTAGCGATGGACGCATTTTCCGACTCATATTTTTCTACTTGTTCCCGCTCCTGGAGTTCTTGTATGGAATTCGGCCTGAGAAGACCAGCCAACATTAGGCCTTTCTCAAAGTCCCCCAAGGTAAAAGGTGTTTCCTTACCCTTGGTTGAACTCGTCGATAGCTTTTTTAATTTTTTGTACGGCACGTTCTCTTATCTTTCTGATTGAAACCGGTTTAACATTTAACTCTGTTGATAAGATATGTACGACATCATCTGGTAGATATTTGTGATGGCGCTTATATTCTAAATCGGTTAGTAATACTTTTTGTTCTTTTGCATTCAATTTTTTTAACATCAAAACCGCGAAATCCTTTTTCCTTTTAAGATCATTAACGCCTACGCTCGATATTTCTGCCGATATGATATCATCAAAATAAGTTTTATGATGGATCTCTTTACTTTGACATCGTTTGTGAAAATCATTAAATAAACTTAAAGAGACCCGGTTCAAATATATCAATATGCCCTTTCTTTCATCAGGGATCTTAACCAGGTCTTTCTTGAAAGACTTATACTTCCTTACACGTTCGAAGGTTTCATGTGCGATTTGCATCCCTGCATGGCTATCGATCTTTCTGCTTTTGCATACCTTCTCACACTCGGACTGCACATCCGGTAAAAATCGTTGTACGAATTCATTGTACAATAAATGATCATCATCACTTGTGCATAAAGCTTCAAGTAAATGCGAGTCAGAAAGATTGATAAGTCCAGGTTTCAAGGGTCTTACTGTAAGTAATTACCGCGAAGCGTGACAAAATCATGATTTGCATATGTCACGCTTGAAAGTATTAATGTTAAAAATAGAAATAAAAATAAGGAATTCGGCATGTCGCTAACCTTATACACCTTAATAACATAATAATAGGCTATGAATCGTGTTTTAAATCCCAGCAAGTACCTTAAAGGAGTAGTAGATGAAGGCAAAACCTTTTACATTGGTTTCGGTGTACGTTCGTTAACCGAACTAGGTAAAAGCCACCCCGGGCTTTTTGATCTAATCAATGGCCATACAACTACACTGATCGTTACCGGTAAGAAGAGCTCGCTCAGGGAAAACACAAAAGGGAAATATGTTCGGAAACAACCGGAGAGTAAAGAGAGTATTTGGAAACACATTCACTATTATAGCAAGCGTTTTGAAAAGGAAATAGACTATAACAGGGAATTCCATATTTGGGAAAAGGAACTTTTACATCAATATCATTTAGCGCTTGAAAAAGCTGAAACCCCGCAAAAGGAGGTCATCCTTCATTTCCCAGCTTTCAAAATGAAGGATGATCCCGCCCTTTATATGAAAGCAGGCGCCGCTATGAATATGGCGATAGCTCTAGGAGCATATTTTATGATCTATGATAATGTTTTTGAACCAATCGTGCCGGTTACCAAGATTGAACACAAGAAGATGTTGTCATCAGGTAATTTGACAGTGGCGCAAAAGCTAGAACTGGTGGATAAAGAATTCGTAGATCATGACCGGGAAGGATCATTCCATGGTAATAGTTATCGTTTCGCCATGCTGAAAGAAATGGAACCTTCCGACGTAACGATAGGCTTAGGTGGCTTTGATGAATACCTGATGTTTGAATATACGAAAGATGACCTGGTCATTTTCGAAAACCTCAAGACAGGCAATGCTACATTCATTTTTCGGCATTCTCTTTTTAAAACGGGAGTTGAATTGAATAAACAAAACGCAAAAGCCAATCCAGCCTTTCTAAAAAGAATCGTTCATAATAACATCGAGGGCTGGAATAAGCAATTTAGTGCATTTTTTAAGAGATGAAACCTGTATGATATGGTACCAATGCCCTACTAATAACTTGGGCTGGAGTGGTTATCTTATCGCCTAATAATATTAAGCAGCAAGTGAGTAAATATATTGCGATATTTACTTAACCAATTAACTATCATGCCAAAACGGATCAGCACATTACTCGGATTGACCAAGATTCAGCTAAAAAATAAAGGAGTTTTTGACTCTATGACCGACTTTGATAGCCGATTGCATATTGACCCAGCACTTATTGCGGGATGTACTATTCCTGAATTCAAGGACGCCGCAACCAAACTAGGAAATTATTTTACGGACATCCTTCACCTGGTGCAAAGCAGTCGGAAGATAGGGGACCCATTTTGGCGGGAAGCGCACAGGCGACTCACCTTTGGCGAAGGGTTAAACACGGGCCTCGGGTATTCGCAAAAAGGAACCAGGGGCAGTGGTATCGGACCAGAAATGGCAGAAAGAATATTAACCACCGTCCACCTCGTCGTAAGAGCGGGAATATCAGACCCTAAATTATTTGACCTGGTCCCTGTTATTGAAGAGAATATTGGAGCGGATCGAATCAGTGATATGGTGTCTATTATCTTAAAGGATGAGTTTCATGCTTATACGACGCGTATCGCTACGGAGTTGAATGTACAACCATTAAAGGACAGTCAAGGTAAGACAGTCGTTTTTGTGCCGAATGTATTGTTAAGCGATCTGGCCGTTTCAGCGCAATGGGAAGATGTAGCTATTGCAGCAGAGCATAATGCAGGTGTTAGAAAGTCAATGAACGATCTTATCGGAACGACATGGAAAAGAGTCGTTTCCGATTTTAAGAAGGAAGACTTAAAAAAAATGCTCTTGGATAATCCCAAATTGTTAATGGAGTTCTTAGAGCGTTATAAGAACCGTACAGCGAGAGGATATGATTTTTTAATAGATCACTTAGGAGTCACTATCTGGGATGTGTTAGGGCCGGAAACGGCAGTAGACAATCCCTTGGATCTTACTCAGTATGCCTCTAAAACTAAAGATCAGGTTTTAGAAATCGTCACCGCCATCGCAGAGAAGTTCAAGAAATTAACAGAACATAACGGATTGGTTTATAACCTATATGATGAAAAAGGTAAGTTGAGACCAGAACGATTCCCTCAGCTATTATTTTATGCTATTGCCGACTCTTACGCCGAGTCCAATGGACTGGACCTTAACAGGGAGATCAATGCGGGGTCTGGAGCCTTGGATTTTAAGCTGTCTCATGGAGCTGCGAAAGTCAACCTAGAGATCAAATACACCAGTAACCCGAAACTTATTGAAGGTTTTACCAAGCAGCTGCCTACCTATAACGTGGCAGAAGGCGTTAATCCCAACCACAGTATTTATCTTGTGATAAGGGTGAATGATAAGCAAGATGAAAAAATACGGGAGATCCAAGCCATCATTGCAGAAAGGAAGCGTTTGAAATTGGCTACACCAGTAATGATCGTAGTCAATGCCATCATCAAGCCTTCTGCTAGCAAAAGATAAAGTCTACGGTTATCGGACTGTAATTAGAAATAAAAGCAATCACTGAGAAAAAATGCAAAAAATAGCTATTAAAGAGTTAGTGGATTTTAGACGAAAATCTAATGACAACGCAAAGAAGAGATTCGCGTACAAACTAAAAAATAGAGTAGCTAAAGAAAAGGCCAAGAACGATGAAGACTCAAAAGGAGGAAATTATTGGGTGACCAGTACAAGTTGTATCTATAATGTTTTCAAACATAATAAAAATGATTTTTACGAAATTAAAATTGAGGAGCTTACCAATAAACGAGAAAGTACGGAAGACAAAAAGGTAAAGTCCATGTTTCAACAAAACATCGACATTTTAAATAACTTCAAAGATTTCAATTTCGACGACATTAGACCAATCAAAATTTCAAAATTCGTTACGGTTCAAAAGGTTCATAAGGTTTTTGCCGTAGATGATTTTCCTTTGCATCTAAATCCCAGCTTATTGTTTTCTCACGAACGAAATGGAAAAACCGAAATAGGCGCAATTTGGTTAGTACCACAAATTCGTGGCTTCAAAAAAGATGAATTGGGCATGTTTTGTGAAATCCTTCATGATTTCCTGATAAAAAACTATTCACACGATTATCAAGTATCGGACGATCTATGTGTCGCAATTGACACATTTAATGCGCAAAAGGTCGTTTATGAAGAAATGTTAAAAGGAGAAATCCCATTTCTCGTTCAAAAAATTTTGGATGAAATCAAAAATCTAAATTGATACGGTGGCGGAAATACCACTTACGCTTTAATAACGACCTAACATCTTGTCAGATTATTCCTTAAGTTTTAAGCCTTTAAATAAGTGGCTTAAAATTTCGGCCGGATCTGAATCAATTGCCAGGGCGATCAAATACAACTCGTCTGCTCTTAACCTTGCTGAGGGATTCATGGCTAGTTCGCTTAATCGTGACTTGCCTATTCCTGTCTTACGGGAAATCTCCGCTTTATTAACGGATTTTTTGGCAAGATAAAGACCGAACTCTGTCATGAATAACGTTTTTCTGGATTATTTTATGAGTTTAATGTACAGATGTTTGGGAAGTCTAAATAATTTCATTTTTTATGTCCCGTTTTTCGTTACATTTGTTCTGTTTTTCTAAATATTTGAATGTGACTCCAGACGATTTATTGACCAAAAAGGACCTTGAGAATTTCAAAAATGAGCTGTTCGAAATCTTAAAACCGCTCAAGGAAGCGCAAACGCTGCAACAGCAGAAATGGCTTAGGAGTAAAGACGTACGAAAGCTTTTAAATATATCTGCCGGCACTCTGCAGAATATGCGGATCGCCGGAACCATAAGCCATAATAAAGTTGGTAAGATCTTCTTTTACAAAGCAGAGGACATTGATAAAATGCTTTCCGGGATTGAAAAAAAAAGTCCGAAAAACAAGCCATAACTCCTGCGCGGTCGCAGGCATTCAGCGTACTTTTTCTTCTAAGGGAACCTAAAAATAAGCTGAACGATTTATTACACATCTATATTCGGCTCAATGTTAACGGACAGCGCGAGGAGTGGTCAACCGGCAAGAGATGCAAGCGTGAAGAATGGAGTAGTCAGACTAAGCGGGTTAAAGGAAATAAAGAGAATGCCCGTATTACCAATGCCTGGTTAGATGTGCTTTACGCAAGAGCATATTCCTGCAGGCTTGAGCTTTATACTTCAGGAAAGCCATTTCAGGCGGTACATATCCGTAAGCTGATGCAGGGTGAGGAAATTGATCCGCCAAAAATGCTGTCAGAAGCATGGAGTTATCATACAAATCAAATAGCTGGGCTATTGGGTAAAGACTATACTCCGGGAACACTTGCCAAATACAAAACGGTTTATAGAGTTATTAAAAAGTACGTCGCCATGAAAAATAAAGCCGACGATATTCGTTTGGACGAAATAGATTACAGGTTTGTGCGTGATTTCGAATACTACCTTAAAACGGACTACGGCGTTAAGATTAATACCGCTATACAGATGGTCAAAAAATTAAGGACGGTGATAAAAATAGCTTATGAGATTGGATGGGTAAAGCGTGATCCATTCATCGCCTATCGGGTAAGGCATGAAGAAGTGCATCGGGAATATCTGACCAGCAATGAACTTAATGAGCTTGCAAAAAAGCGGCTCAGGAAGAGGCGGCTTAATATTGTAAGGGATTTATTTCTTTTCAGTTGCTACACCGGTCTTTCCTATGCCGATACAGTTAAGCTTAAAAGGACCGATATATTGAAAGGCGAGGATGGTGGGCTGTGGATTCAGACCTACAGGACGAAAAATAACAATCGCGTAAGAGTTCCTCTATTGAGCCCGGCGTTGCGTCTTGTTGAACACTATAAAGATTATCCGCGAATTCTGGATGAAGATTTTATCCTGCCTAAAATAAGCAATCAAAAGGCGAACGCCTACCTCAAAGATATAACCAGCATGATGGGCTGGACAAAACGGCTGACTTTTCATTGCGCCCGTCACACTTTTGCAACTACAGTAACACTGACCAACGGAGTTCCGATTGAAACTGTAGGGCAAATGCTTGGGCATAAGAGTATTCATACGACCCAGTTGTATGCACGCATAACCGATACCAAAGTCAGCAGAGATATGAAGCCGCTAAAGAAAAAATATATTGGCCAGGAGCTCTTTCTAACGGAAGAGGAAATCGATTGAAATTTATCATACCAATTGTTTCTCCTCATTCCGCAAAACTGTCTGTCGAAACCCGTGGTTGTATTTTAGCATCAAACAAAATTGTATCTTACTAACAAACAATTTTGTACTTTTGTATCAAATGAATAAATATGATACTTCAATCTGCTTTTAATCAGGTTATCGAAACGCAAAAAGCAAACCTGACTCAAAAAGATCCTGGTCTGAAAAGAGATGCGCTGGCAACTTTGCCAGACCTGTCAGCGTTTGCATTAATTGTTTCGGGAATAAGGAGATGCGGGAAAAGCACGCTGCTCTTCCAACTACTCAAAGAGAGATATCCTGATGCATTATATCTTAATTTTGAAGATCCCCGGCTTTATGAATTCGGCCCTACCGACTTTGCCAGGCTGGATGAATCTATAAAGGCCAGCGGAAGTAATGTGCTTTTTTTTGATGAGATCCAAATTATACCAGAATGGGAAAGATACGCGAGGCAAAAGCTGGATGAAGATTATAAATTAGTAATAACAGGCTCTAATGCCTCTTTATTAAGCCGGGAGTTGGGCACCAAGTTAACCGGTCGGCATATCACAAAAGAGCTTTTTCCTTTTTCTTATCACGAATTTTGCGCTTTCAAGGGATTATCTTACGATAAATCCTCCTTATTGAGTTATTTAGAATTAGGCGGCTTTCCGGAATATTTAAAGCAAGGGATACCTGAAATATTAAACCAACTATTTGAGGATATACTAATCCGGGATATTGCAGTGCGCTACGGCGTCAGGGATGTTAAAACATTGCAGCGGCTGGCATTTTACCTGCTCTCCAATGTTTCAAAGTTGATCACAGGTAACAGGCTCAAGACGCTGTTTGAGATCGGGTCTACCAGTACGGTTATGGAGTATTTGTCACACCTGGAATATTCATATCTATTACAATTCGTGCCAAAATTCAGCTATTCTTTAAGAAAGCAGATCGCAAACCCAAGGAAGGTTTATGCCATAGATACCGGCCTGATCAATGTTAATTCAGGTTCTTTTACAGAAGATAATGGCAGAAAGTTCGAGAATTTGGTTTACCTGCACCTGCGTCAAAAACACCGGGAGATCTATTATTTTGCTGAAAAGAATGAATGCGATTTCGTTATCACGAATAATGGCAAATTAGTGGAGGCCGTTCAGGTGTGTTTTGAATTAAACCCTGATAATATCAACCGTGAGTTGGATGGTGTGGTCGAAGCACTTACATTTTTTAATGCTGATGAGGGCTTTATCGTGACGCTTGATCAAACCGATCGGTTGGAGAAAAATGGTAAAGTTGTTCATGTAGTTCCGGCCCATCAATATTTGTCAAAGTAATAACAGCGAAAAACAATGTGCATTTTGTGCACATTGTTTTTCGCTTACTCTATTTGGATGGAATTGCCGAAAATCTCCAATAGTTCCTTCCGATGACGTTAGAAACAAAATGTTTCCTTTAACAAATGACCGATCCTGTAAGATTTCCGTCTGAAAAGGAAACGATTCACATGTAAAGCTTTTAGAGATTATTGGCGGTGAGATGGATGTAGTCTTTCTTCGATACCTTATAAATCTTCAGGGCCTCTTCGAGGCTGAAATCTCCATCCTTCACAGACATTTGAACTACTTTGCATTTATGAATGAGATCATCAGTTTGCATCAGTTCTTCGGCAATGCTGAAGTCTTCGGTTATCTTATGATTAGTCAGTAGCATATTTAAAGTTATTTAATTGTTCTGGATTATTAAAGTCAATTTTTCCTGGCGCCTTTCATTAAATATTTTTTATAGGCTTACACCCGATCCGTTCCATATTCAGAAAAGTCTTTCCGTAAAGATTTTGATATAGTTATCATGTAGGTCTTGCAAATTAACTTCTTCCAGCCAACGAATCTTTGCACCGCTACATAGAAATGGTACAGTATCCGCATCGTGTGAAGAATAAACAAGCTATAATCCGCAAAAGAACCAGGCCGTAACAAGAAACAGCTGAAGACACAGGATAAGTGAATGTTGCAATAAAATAGGTAAAGATTTTTCCTGGTGCATCAGCAAGGCTTATTGACTTCATTAGCTTCAAAAGAATGCCTTCATTAGCATAATAATGCCTTATTTATCGCTTCTGCAACCACATTGTCATCTATATCGTCGAGATAAGTTTGGGTTTGTAATTGAGTTTCGTGTCCTAAAGCCTCCTGAATGATCCGAATTTCAACATTAGCTTCATTTAAATGACTCGCGAAACCATGTCTGAGTGAATTTGAGGTAAACTGTACTTCCCATCCCACAGCTTTTGCAATAACCTTGGCATCTTCATTAAAATCTTTCAAAGCCGATTTTATACGGGTATGAATCTTTTTTGCGGTGTCGTGCATCTTGAAGATAAACGGAAAGATGTATCCCGCATCAGATTGAACCGGGTAATTGAGAAATGTATTGATAATATCCACTGCTTTAGGATGCAGTTGAAAGTTATAATCCCTTTTATTTTTTGAACGTTTATAGACCAAGCCATTGTTTTGAATATTGTCCGGTTTCAATTTCAGCATATCATTAAAATTGATACCTCTGGCATAATACATAAATTGTAATAACAGATGTGATCTGTATTCACGGCTCTCTTCAGGAAATTTTAAACGTAATATTTGCTGAAAATAATCAGATTTGATGGATCGCTTCTTGGTACGAATTCTTTTATATACCTTGAATTTTATATATTTTCGGGGATGTAGTTCTTTGCCTACAAGATCATCCGCAATAGCAAGGTTCCAAACCCTATACAGCGTTCTGAGATAAATACTTTTGGTAGATTCAGAATTTTTTGAGATTTGTAGTTCATAAGCTTCATGATGCGCCCTGGTGAATTCAATGAACTTGCAGTCCTTGTTGCAAAGGAGCTTTTGAACACTAACCTTGCAATTACGGAATATGGAGGCATATCCGGGATTGTCTGAATCTTCGTACTGGTCAACTAGTGTCTGAATATATGCCAGGATTTTATTGGGCTTATCAACGTTCGGAACGCTTTTACCACTTTTTTTAACCGCTGCTTTTATTTGTATGGGCGTAATATTCCTTCCTGATTTTTCCGCCAACTTTACTTCAAACAGAATGTCGTCAATAATTTTATCAATGCTGACAGCAAGTTCCTTGTATTTAGGATGCGTTAATCTGGGATAGTTTTTTTTATTATCCCATTCTTTCAGCGAACTGCTGAAACCAATTGAAATGTATGTGATAGCCCTGGCTTGTGTCATTCTTATCCTGACGCCATATTCTCCTTCAATAAGGTTGTTATTACCTCTTGTAATCTCTCTGTAAGTCCAAAGGACCGGTTTGATGAAAATTTCCATAAAAATCTATTATTTGCCCTAAATAAGCTTCTGAGCAAATAATAGACAACACTTACCTGTAATTATCACCAAGGTTCCTGTTAAAACACACACTCAATTATTTTAAAGCTTCCTTTATTGCATTGGCAACAATACTATCGTCAATATCATCCATCGCCTGGGCATTTGCTATGGATTAAAATTAGTTAATCAGTACATTGATACTTTCGCTGACACCCGAATAATTTTTCAGGGCGACTGTGATCGTGACATTGCCCCGATATGTCGTATTGCCCGGCGTATAAACTACGGAAGCTAAGCCATTCTGATCGGTTACCGATCCATTACTGAAAGACCCTACAATATTCCCTGTGGCGTCAAGGACACTATAGGTCAAGGCAAAGTTAGGTGTCGGGGTACCGATGTTGCGCTTTGCCGCAATCGAGATCGTCAGCGTATTGGCGCTGCCATTGGTCACCGTGCCATTGGCAGTTAATAACAGGTAATCCGGTACGGCCGGTACAAAATTGACCGTCACTGTCCTGGTGACTGCACTGCAGGTTGCGCTGACGTGGGCAGGTCCGACAACCGAACTTTTTAAATAGGCCTTCAGGTTACCTGACGGGTCCGCGGGTATCGCAGCCGAACCATTGGTAAAGCTACCTGCATCTGTCGTAAAGGTCACCGACTGGCTGGCTGCCGGGAGGCTGGTATTTACCTGGGCTGGAATGGTGACCAAACTGACGCCGTCCGCCGGGATGTTATCAATAATGGTCCCGAACGTGAATATATTATTGGGGTTTACGGCGGCAAACACCACATTTTTGGTTGCCGTCTGGTTTTGGTTGGCGATTTTTACGGTAGCGGTTCCCACTACGTTTCCCTTTAAATAGGTAACTGCGTCGCCGTTCACATCAGCTACGATAGCAACTGTATTCGTATTGTTGGTAAACGTACCGAGATCGGTTGTGAAAGTGATGGTCCGGTTACTTGCGTCAGTACCAGGATTAATGTGCCCTGTAATTTTTAAAAGGGAGTAATTGTCCGCTGTCTGGGTTTCTGTGGTAGCGTTCGAAAAAGACAGGACATTTGAAAAGGTACAAAGCACCGTTTTAGTGATGCTGAAAGTGGAAACGGTCGCCTTGATCGTGGCCGTGCCTTGCGCGATGCTTTTCAGGTAGGCCGTGGCTTTATCATCGCTACCCGCCACGATCGTGATCGTGTTGGCGTTGTTCGTAAAAGTGCCCAGGTCTGTGGTGAAGGTGACGGTGCGCTTGTCCGGATCGGCACCTCCTTTAATTTTTACAGGTACCGGCAGGGTCGTGACCCCGTCTGCTACCAAAGTTTCCTGCTCGGGGTGGTCAAAGGCGATCACCCCGGTCAAATTGATCTGATCTTCGGGCTTACAGGAATTCAAGGCTAATGCCATCCACAGCATTAGCCCGAGAAATTGTTTCTTTTTCATACGAAATTGATCATACAATGTTTAATAGCACTCAGGTCATTCAGCTTATTGACCGCTTGCACATAAATAAAACCAAACTGATGGTCCTGTCCAGGGGGGACCGCGACCTTTTGGATGAGCACTTTGTCTTTAAATGTCTTGGTGTCGGCTGGCATGGTGACCAATTGCACCAATTCTTTGACCAGGGAGCCGTTGGTTAACTGGAAATAAATATTATCATCGCTGTTGAGCTGGTAATAAACCGCTGTCGGCGTGCCTTTGGCCGCACTTAAGGTAAAAGCTAATTCCACCAGAGAGGGTGCGGTAATGGTGTCGGGTGTTGGAGTGATCGCGCTGAGTTGTATGAATGACATATGCTTATGTTTTAATTATGGTTTGCGTGTAGGAAATAAACTGTCCAGGGCAGTCTTGACATCTAAATCGATCGAAAACGAGATGAAAAAGGCCGGCTGGACATAGCTGTTGCTGTTGAGCGGGTTATCATTGAGTTTCTGGTACCAAACCGCTCCGGTATTGAGCCGAAAATAGTCAGTGATCCTCAGTCCCGCCCCGGTCACCAGGTTAAAACTACCACCGAACAGGTCCGTCCGGTAATTGGTCTTGGCCAGCGTAGCGATCGATAGGCCGAACATTAAAGAAAACCGCCGACCAAATTTATCTCCAAAAGAATCATCGGGTGAACCGGCGAGCGTAATGTCCTTATTAACGGGCCGGAAATAGATATTGGTTCCTAAATAAGGTACGGCCTTAGAAAACTGTGGAATGGCCGCAATACCGAGATCACCGCTGACATAAAAACTTGCCGAGGTGTTGAAGTCCCCCGAAATGGTTGTTCCATTAATAATCACATCATTGGATAAATTAGCCGTGACGATATCCACAAAACTGCTCGATTGGGCGGCGGCGAGTGCCGTAGCATCCTGGAGCGACTGATAGTAATCCTGAACGCCCTGCCGGTTCGACTGAACAAATTGGCCGAGATCATCAGCAAGCGTTGCGTAGGTAGCGTCGCCGCTAATATCGATCCTGCCTAAACTGCTTAAGACCGATGTGCAGGTGGTGGTATAATTCGAGACCAATCCGGTCGTTATCGTACTCGGATCAAGCGGCGGTGCCAAGAATGCCGGTAATGCCAGCATAATATCATCCATCAGTTTCACATTCGCGGCAATAACAGGTGTGTGCCCCGAGGCGTTATAGATGTCCCGGTAATGTTTGAGCCTGGCCTGTACCGCGGCGAAGGCCAGGTCATTCTGTTCGATATTGTGTTTAATGTCTTCGCTGGTCTGATGGGCGTTACTGACATTTTTGAGCGTATTAAAAAGATTGGCATACTGTCCGTTGTCAATCAGCGAAAAATCAACTGATAAATTTTTGAGCGCAACATAAGCCTGTATCTTTCCCTTGATCGCATCCATGATCGCGTTGACTTCACCGTTGGTAAATTCAAAGTTTCGTCGGCCTATTGCAGTGGTTCGGGCCTTGGCTTCGAGGGCCGGGCCAATGACCTGTTGCGTAAATGTGGTTAGTGCCGCCTTGTCAATCGCGTCCGGCTTCCGTTTATAGCCAAAGAAAAACTGGTAATATTTATTGGGTTTAAGCGCCGGCACTGTAAACTGGTAATTGGTGCTGTTGCCTACCGGTGGATAGGCGTCCAGTTTTGTCCAGCCATTGTTATTGGCCGCTGTTGGGGTTACAGCGGTATAGGGCTTGGGCTTTAGCCGGTACCATACAGCGACACTTACGACGGTGCCGTCGATTGGGACCGTGATGCCGAATGCCTCGTCAAATGGCAGACTGCCGGTGAAGCCGACATCACCCAGGTCAACGGTTAAGTTGGCCGACGATTTGGTCACCAGCGGCCCATAGTGGGTGACCACCTTTTTAACCGGAGGCTGCGCCGGTCCGGGATTTTGGGTGGTTTGCCCCGTCTGCCCGGTTGGGGGCGTTTGCGCACGGACAGTGCTGGTCAGCAAACCGAGGGCAAGTACTGCGGCGGATAATGTTCTGATCATGGATAAGTCAGGTATTTAATGAATCAATATTGTGTTTTCAATTGTTAAAGATCCTTGTGACCAAGTTCTACTCCCGCCTTATCACTGACCACTAATTGGTATTTAGCTGGTTTGGGATCGACCGTTACCAGGTAATCGAAGGAGATCAATGTCGGGGTGACCGTTGGTTTCGAAACTTCCACATCGTTTATTTTAATGACCAGCTTAGTGCCGTCCAGGTCGGTCCCCGGAATCGTTACTTTATTGGCCCCTGCCGGATTGATTTTAGGGGGCTGCATATGTTCCAGGTCAATCTTCATGGCTTTTGCACCGGCTGTGCCAAGTTTGTCAGGCAGGTTATTGGTTGGCTTAAAGATGGCTTCAAAAATCTCTTTGAGTTTTTGTGTGGCGATATCGGTGAATAAACCGGCCAGCGTCCCTGCCGCCATAATGGACATCAGGTTCAGCGGCGCTGCGGACGTTCCGCTATTCAACCCGAAATAGAGGAAAAGCGCCAGGCCGGCGGCTGAGAATGGTTTAATGAAATACCATAAGATCCAGCTTCGTTTAAAACTGCAGGAGCCAATGTAAGCCGTTAGCGAAAGCGATATATGAACCATGTTCCCGAGGAACCCGGCAGCTGCGACCAAGATCAATGCCAGCGTGCTCCAGTGGATTCCTCCCGTGGGCTCCGTGACAACGCTAACCGGCTTGCCAGCGACTTGTTTGACAGTTGTCGTAGCTTTCAACAGGGAAACATCAAAAAGCGAGTATTTGTAAACCGCGTTAGCCGTTGGCGGCGGCTCGCTGGGCCAATGGGCAATAATGGTTAAAATGGGTAGTAAAATAAACAGGATCAGTAAAATACCGGCAACGGTTTTTTCATTGCTGCTCAGCGGTGCTTCGGGTTGGTTGTCCATGGTTACAATTATTTAGGGTGGTTAATGATAAATTGGCTTAGAATGAGGGTTGGTCCCTGACGAGCAGATCGCGCTCCCTGGAATGCATATCCGCCGGATCAAAGTAGGGCTCTACCCAGTCGCTGGTGGTATGCAATTCCAATTTCTTAGCACCGGGCTGGCTGGCCTTATTGTCCTTGTCGCGGAACTGGAAGTGATCGACCAGCCGGATCGCCTCTATCGCGAAAGCGGTCACGACATCCGGGTCCCGGATCTCCAACAGGTTATCGCCGTTCCGCTGTTCAGGGCCAAGCGCTAGGTTACTGCTGCCGCAGAACACCACACCATTATTCGTATTGAAATTAAGGACCACAAACTTGTGATGTATGCTGATGCCTTGAATCCCGGGTTCGGGTTTAAAAGGAAAAGGAAGCACCTGGTTAAGGCCTTTCCCGGTAGCGTGGATGCCCTTAGTACTTCCGGGTGAATAAAGCAGCACTTCATCGGAAGTATCCGTAATCCCATAGGTAAAGGTTTTATCGCTCTCTACCTGGGCCTTGATCGCTGTTAGTAAAGGACTGTCCGAATCATCATCCATGATGGCAAATAAGATACTATCCGCTTTATCAACCTGTGCGGCCATCTCTGTAAGCTGGTCAAAAGCAAAAGTTTTTGGATGCGGCGCGAAACGGATGATCATTTCCGGCACCGCCGGGTCATTGACATTATCCGCTTGTGCCGGGCTGTTAAAGCCGAAGCTGGCAGAAGCCAGTGCGGCGGTGTCTTTAAAGCCGGCCATATCCGTATAGGCAGCTTCAAAAATGCGCTCATATAGCGAAGCAACGCTGGTATTATCAAAAATGAGCACGTGATTGGCATTAATATAGAGGCCGTTGGTGGAGAAATTGGTGGAACCGGTGAGCACCTTCAGGGCCGCGCCATCCTTTTTCTGGATAAGAACCTTGGAGTGTGCCAGGGCGCCAAACTTACCACGGACGATTCCCGCATCCGGCTTTCCTTGTGTTTTAGCCTTAAATAAGGTGGTGAACTGATCCTCGAATTGTGGTTTTCCTTCGCCGTTCAACCCTTTGTGGCTTTTGCTATCATCCAGCACCACGCGGATACGGCCTTCATCCGCCATGGTCAGTAGGTGGTCGCAAATGACTGGCTCGTCCAGGTCGAAAGCAAAAACATCGAGCGATATCTTCGGATCTTTCAACGCATCCTCCAGAAATTCGATGACCCGCGCACGAGCCTGCCAGCCCAGCCATTGATGGATGTCCTCATAACTATAGGCCTGTCCTGCCAGGCCGGGAGCAGCCGGATTAGCAGTCCCTGAGTTCAGTTTGGTGTTAAAGATCAGGGTGCTTTTATCCGGACGGAGTTTGACGGAATCACCGAAGTGATTCGCATATGCCTGCGAAGCCACAAAACTCCGGGTAAATCCAACGCTCAGCGATTTGCTTTTAAACGGGTTTACGGGCAAACTCAAGCTTACGGTTAAGGACGGGTCAATCGGTTCTAATGCTCCTGCGGATAGGTATCTCGGGGTGATGTCGTATTGATAAATTCCATAGACCGTACTCTCTATATGGTGGTAGGTGGATGGCACGTGTATCCAGCGGAATTTTTGGATCGGTGAAAATTCAGTGGTCAATAAGTTAGGCGTCATCACAGTCCCGGCAGGCGGATAAGTGATACCCGCCGGGTAACCATAGTTATTAAACATATAATAGGGCTTCTTACCCAGGGGGGTGATCCGGATACTGAAACCGGTAAATTCTGTTCTTCGTTCCGGCCCAAGGTCAAAGGCCAGCAAGGTCATCGCGTCGCCCTGGTAAGCAGCTACACTGACGCCATTTTTTGATTGAAAAATTTCCATATCGCTAATTGTTGAAAGGCTTGAAAGGCTAATTTAGAGGGATCATTTTTGACAGGATACCGTGTTTTTACGGTATTTTACTTCAGGTTCGAGCGAGGCGGTGGTATTTTATGGATATTCATGATAAGGGCTTAGTTTAGAGAGTGTTAAGGTAATAAGTTATTATTGATAAATATTATTTTTAGAAAAATAAATTTTTATAAATGGCTGGGTGCTTTGATTTTACGTTAATTTAATTTTAAATTCGTTTTGCGAAATAAAAATGGATCCTCTAAAAGTGATAGGGCTTGTGTCATTCTTATCCTGACGCCATATTCTCCTTCAATAAGGTTGTTATTACCTCTTGTAATCTCTCTGTAAGTCCAAAGGACCGGTTTGATGAAAATTTCCATAAAAATCTATTATTTGCCCCTAAATACGCTTCTGAGCAAATAATAGACAACACTTATCTGTAATTATCACCAGGGTTCCTGTTAAAACACACTCTCAATTATTTTAAAGCTTCCTTTATTGCATTGGCAACAATACTATCGTCAATATCATCCAGGTAAACTTTTGTCTGATTTTGTGTCTCATGGCCTAAAGCCTCCTGAATAATTTTAATATCAACGTTTCGTTCATTCAAATGGCTGGCAAAACCATGTCTTAAAGCATTTGACGTGAATTGTTTTTTCCAACCAACAGCTTTTGCCATTGCTTGCGAATCTTCATTGAAGTCTTTTAAAGCAGAATCAATCCTTACATCGATTTTTCTTGCAGTGTCGTGTTCCGCCATAATAAAAGGGGAAATATATCCGGCATCCGATTGCTCAAAATCAAATTCAAAGGCTTTGATCACTTCGATAGCTTTGGGATGTAATTCAAAATCATATTGCCGCTTGTTTTTTGAACGTTTATATCGGATTCCGTCATTAACAAACTGCTCTTTCTTCAATTTAAGCATATCGTTAAAATTCATGCCCCTCGAGTAATACATGAATTGCATCAATAAATGAGAACGGTACATCCGGGTGCCTTTCGCCAACTTAAGCTTCATGATCCGTTCCCAAAAATCAGATTTGATAGAGCGTTTCTTTGTTCGGATGCGCTTATAGGCCTTAAAATTAATGAAGTTTTTAGGATGATGGTCCTGCATTGCCAGTCCATCTTTTATGGCAAGGTTCCATATTCGGTAATATGTCCGGAGATAATGGCTTTGCGTTGATTCCGAAGTTCCTGCTATTTGTTTTGCATAAGCTTCATGATCCGCCTTAGTAAAGGCGACGAACATTTTGTCCTTATCTTTCAGAAGCTTCTTTACAGTAAGCTTGTTATTATAGAACACATTTGCATAACCGGGGTTATCAACTGAATCATAATAATCAATTAAATACTTGATGTAAGCCAGAATTTTATTAGGCTTACCAACAACGAGCGGTTGTTTGAGCTGACTGGTTACCCGGGCCTTAACTTCGACGTGGGTAATTGACCGGCCAGCCTTTTCTGCTGATTTTATTTCGTAATTAATATCATCGATAAAATTCTTTATCCGTGTTATTAACGCCGCATAATGAGGGTGGTTCATTCTGGGGAGTCCATTAACTGCATCCCAGTTGTCAACCGAGCTGCTATAGCCCGTTGTCAAATACTTGGCCTCTCGGTTTTGACTTAACCGGATGCGTACTTCATGTTCGCCTTTTACGTAATTTTTTTCAGTCTCTAATATTTCTCTGTAGGTCCAAAGAATAGGTTTAATTGCTATTTCCATAGCTGGTATAAATTATATGTTATCCTGGCATGCAAACCGCGATGCTATGACTTATCAGAACTCTTATGATAAACCATTGATAAAACAAACATAGGAAAAAATAATTAAAAAGCAATAGCAGCTGCGTCATAAAATTATCATAAAGTGTTGATTAACAATGATATTTATAACTATTTTAAACTATTTGAAGTTTGTCGACCTTCGGATGGCATGCAAGAGGTCATCGGTTCGACTCCGATATTCTCCACTAAGATAATCAAGGCTTTACGGTAATCCGTAAGGCCTTTTTTTATTGTTAATAAAAAAATAAAAAATGTTGAAGCTGCCCGCAAAGAATCAACGTTAAATTTACTTACAGGAAAGTCTGGGTGTGATCATTAAACGTGACCTGCAACAATTTTTGGGCGGATTTATCCCTGTAAATTAAACAAGTCGCCAAAGAGTCAAAGATTATTGTACCCCAGACGAAGGAGCGCCTGATTATCAGGTGGTGATGGTGGTAAAAGGCTGTCTTGTGAGCAAACGGAATAATTTCGGTTTATTTTAATCCCGTCGCCGCCATTATTTGTATGGGGAACAGGCTTATCGCAAAAACTTATTAGTTATAACTGCTTGTATAACAAATTATATTGCGCCAATTTCCTTGCAGGTAAAATCTCAAATTACTTCTGTCTCAAATCTCATAACTCACATCTCAAATCTATCTTTTTAGCTAACTTAGCAGCGTTAAAAACACACAATGAAAAGAGATAAACTGATATTTAAACTTTTGGATGAAGAGCAACAACGCCAGGAGGAAGGCATTGAGCTAATAGCATCTGAAAATTTTGTAAGCCGTCAGGTAATGGAAGCAGCGGGTTCTGTTGCTACCAACAAATACGCCGAAGGTTTACCGGGCAAGCGCTATTACGGCGGCTGCGAGGTGGTTGACGAAATTGAAACCATTGCTATTGAGCGTGCCAAACAATTGTTCAACGCCGAGTGGGCAAACGTACAACCGCACTCTGGCGCGCAAGCTAACGCCGCGGTAATGCTGGCCTGCCTGCAACCTGGAGATAAAATATTGGGCTTTGATCTTTCGCATGGTGGCCACTTAACACATGGCTCCCCAGTGAACTTTTCCGGCAAATTATACGAGCCGCATTTTTACGGTGTAGTAAAAGAAACCGGTTTAATTGATTATGATCAGCTTAAAAGGGTTGCTTTGGAGCAAAAACCAAAACTGATCATCTGTGGTGCTTCTGCCTATTCACGCGATTGGGATTATGAATTTATCCGTGCCGTTGCCGATGAAGTTGGCGCTTTGGTATTGGCCGATATTTCGCATCCATCAGGCCTTATTGCCCGTGGCCTGCTGAAAGATCCGCTTCCGCATTGTCACATTGTTACTACAACCACGCATAAAACCTTACGTGGCCCGCGCGGTGGGTTAATTTTATTGGGTAAAGATTTCGAAAATCCATTCGGTGTAAAAACGCCAAAAGGCGAAACCAGGATGATGTCGTCCTTACTTGATATGGCTGTATTCCCTGGTACCCAAGGTGGCCCACTGGAGCATATTATTGCCGCTAAAGCCATTGCTTTTGGCGAGGCTTTAAGCGATAGCTACATGAAATATATTGTACAGGTTAAAAAGAATGCAGAAGCTATGGCCGAAGCATTTGTAAAACGCGGATACCAGATCATTTCGGGCGGTACAGATAACCACCTGATGCTTATTGATCTTCGTAATAAAAACATTACCGGTAAAGCTGCCGAGAATGCTTTGGTTAGTGCCGATATCACGGTAAATAAAAACATGGTGCCTTATGATGATAAGTCGCCATTTGTAACTTCGGGTATCCGTGTGGGTACTGCTGCCATCACTACACGCCATATGAAGGAGAAGCATATGGAAGAGATTGTAGAGTTGATAGATGCCGTAATTTCTGACCCCGAAAACGAACATTCTATCAAGAAAATTCGTAAAAGGGTGCACAAACTGATGCACGACTTCCCGTTGTATCGCCAGGAAGGATCAGAATAAATAAATGGCAACAAGGCAGCATGGATTTATAGATGATGAGAAAGGGCGTTTAACCGCGCTGCAATCATACCATGTGCTTGATACACTGCCCGAAGAAGAATATGACGCTATAACGCGCCTGGCATCCTATATATGCCAGGCGCCTTTAGCCTTTATCACTTTTATCGACGATCACCGGCAGTGGTTTAAATCAAAAGTTGGCCTGCAGATTGATTATATCCCCAAAACTGATTCCTTTTGCCGCCATACCATTTTGGGCGATGATATAATTGTCGTTCCCGATGCCTCCAAAAATGATTTGTATGCCAATACCGATCTGGTAAACGGCGATATGGGGATCCGATTTTATGCGAGCGCGCCTTTGATTGACCCGCAAGGTTACCGCATAGGTACACTTTGCGTTTTTGATCAAAAAATAAAGGTTCTGAACGTTGAACAGGAAGACGCGTTAAAAACACTTGCCAAAGATGTGATGTCGCACCTTGAATTGCGTAAACAGAAGCGCGAATTGGAGCACAACCTGCAAATTCATAAAGATTTTTACAACCTGTTTGATAGTTCGCCCGATGTTCATTGCATTATGGACAGGGATTTTAACATTGAACAGATCAATCGCTCGGTTGATACTGTTTTGGGCATCAGTCCCGAAAAGGCTATTGGTCAGCCCATCTGGAATTTTTTCCCCGAAGAAGAAAGGGTTCGGACTTTGAATGTGCTTAAAACAGGGCTAAGTAAGCAACAACGTAAATTTGATATCGAAACCATTGTTTTAACACCCGAAGAAGCTATTAAATGGGTAAGCTGGTCGGTTAAATTTAGCGGTGATAAATGGTTTGCCAGTGGACGCGATATTACCTATCAAAAACATATCTCGCAGGAGTTTGAACAATTGGCGCTGGTGGCAAGTAAAGTTAGTAACGGCGTTGTAATAAGCAACGCTGCCGATGAGGTTGTTTGGGTGAATGATGCATTTGAACACATTACTGGTTTTACCTTAGCCGATGTCAAAAATAAATGGTTGGGTGCTACACTCAAAGGCACCGTTGTAGATGCGGCTGCCGAGGCTAAATTGATCGCCTCGATAAAAAATAAAGAGTCATATGAGGTTGATCTTTTAATAACACCCAAAAACAGTAAGTCTTTATGGGTTACGGTTATTAATTCTGCAATACGTAACAGCAAGGGCGAAATCGATAAATATATCAGGGTGATTATTGATATATCGGTCCGCAAAAAAGTTGAGCAGGATCTGGAGATATTATCATTTGCAGCCCGAAAATCGCCCGGAGGTATATTTATCCGTGATATCGAGGGGCGGTTTATGTGGATGAACCAGGCCCTTGAAACTATTATAGGTTATTCATTTGCCGAGCTGGAAGGGAAGGCAATTGGTACATCGTTGTTGGGAAAGGACTCTGACCTGAGTGTTTTTGAAGGCGCTGTACAGGCTGTTAAAGAAAACCGGCCGTATGAGGTTGAAATAAAAATATACAAAAAAGACGGCACGCCAATATGGGTATGGCTTTCAAACAGCCCTATATTTAACGAAGTGGGGAAAGTTGACCGGCAGATAGGCGTAATGGTTGATATCACAGAACGTAAAAAGGCCGAAGAAGAGCTCACGCTGTTATCCCTTGTGGCAAGCAAGGTTACCAGTGGCATTGTTATTAATAATAGTGAAGGCCGGGTTGAGTGGGTTAACGAGGCTTTTGAGAAAATTACAGGCTACCGGATAAATGAGGTAAGTGGCAGGCATCTGGGCGATATATTAAAAGGGGCGCTAACCGATGTTGCCATTATCGAGCGTGCACGTGAGCTTTCCAGAAACAAACAATCTTTTGAGGTTGATTTGCTAATTTACCGTAAAGATGGCCAGCCTTTATGGGTTTCTGTTATAAATTCGGTGATATCAGATGCAAGTGGAAAAGTTGACAAATACGTTGAGGTAATTATTGATATCACCGAAAAAAAGAAGGCCGAAATTCAATTGATTGCCGCTAAAGAAGAGGCGCTGCAACTGAGCAGGGCTAAGGATATGTTTATATCGGTAATGAGCCACGAAATTCGTACGCCGCTTAATGCCGTTATTGGCATGTCGCACTTGTTGCTGGATGAAGATCCATTGGAATCGCAGAAAGAAAACCTGGGCATTCTTAAGTTTTCGGCCGAAAATTTACTGACGCTGATAAACGATGTGCTTGATTTTGCTAAGATGGAAACGGGTAATGTGGAACTTGAGTATGCGCGGATGGACCTGCGCGATGTTGTACAGAGTATCAATAACTCATTGCAATACAAAGCAGTCGAAAAAAATATATATCTTAGCAAAAGCATTGATGACACTGTGCCGTCAATTATTTTAGGCGACCGAACCCGTTTAAGCCAGATAATTTTAAACCTGGTGAGCAACGCGGTTAAGTTTACCGAAAAAGGGGGCGTTAACGTTGATTTGAAAGTTATCCAGGAAACGGATAAGGATGTAAGGATTAGGTTTTCGATCACAGATACCGGTATAGGTATTGCGCCTGATAAAATAAATGTAATATTTGAGCAATTTAAACAAGCCGAAGCCGATACTACACGTAAATACGGGGGCACAGGATTAGGCCTGGCCATCAGTAAACGCCTTATTGAATTGCACGATTCGCGTATTAACGTGGATAGCGTGCCAGGTCAGGGTTCAACTTTTTGGTTTACCATTACTTTCAATAAAGCAGATAAGCAACTAAATAGCAATAATAACAAAGTGGAAGAAGGACTGAAAATTAACGTTTTAGTAGTTGATGATAACCAGATAAACAGGTTATTGATCAATAAAATCCTTAAAAAATGGGGCGCGGATGCCGATTTTGCCGAAAACGGGCTCGAGGCAGTAAACAAGGTTGTAGCCAACCAAAATTATAATGTAGTGTTGATGGATATACATATGCCCGAAATGGGCGGCCTGGAAGCTACCCAGGTGATCCGTTCAAATCCCGAACCATATTTTCAGCAATTGCCTATTATCGCTTTAACCGCATCTATGCTTAGCAACCAAATGGGCGAAATAGATAACGCCGGGATGAACGATTACATCCTGAAACCATTTGATCCAAAAATACTTTTCGAAAAATTGAGCAGGTATCAGCATCAATAGGCCCCCCCAGCCCCCTGTAGGGGAGCTAAAATAAACGCAGCTAACCGCTGCCCGTGGTTGCACATGGTTTCAGCTTTCAGCTGAACTTACTGGCAGGCTAAACCGCATAGGCAATTGTAGCAATACTCAGCTTCAGGCCAGGTACCTTCAATAATTCTATCCCGCAAGCTTCCAGGGTTGAGCCGGTAGTTACAATATCATCTACCAGTAAAACGTGCTTACCTTCCAGTCTGTCTGGTTTATCCACTGCAAATACTTCCTGCATGTTTTCAAACCGGGCAAAGCGCGATTTATGGGTCTGGGTAACTGTGGCGACTTTCCGTATCAAATTATCCAATTCAACGGTAGCTGTCAGCTTATCGGCCAATCCATCGGCAAAACAGGCACTTTGATTGTAGCCGCGCTCTTTTAAACGCTTTTTATGAAGTGGAACTGGGATAATGTAATCTATGGTATTAAAAATCGGGTTCTCTTTTAATTGGTTGCCGGCAATATTTCCTGCCAGGTTACCAATTTGTTTCATGCCGCTATATTTAAAATGGTGCATCAGGTTTTGCACCCGGCCGCCTTTATTAAAAAAGTAAAGGGCATAGGCTGCTTCAATCTTTATTTTTCCATAAAACTGTTGCGCAACAATGTTATCGGCCTGGGTATGAAAGTTGGTAAATGGCAAATTATACCGGCAGTCCGAGCAAATGATACGCTCATTAGTTACCAGGCTGGCATTGCATGCGGGGCAAAGCTGAGGGAAAAGTAACGAAACAAAATCGGCAAGGTAGCCGCCTGGTAATTTCATGCCCTTAAGGTAAGGCTGATTTTTTTAAACTTCTACAGTTTTTGCTTTTTCTTTAATAGCAAGCTGGCCGCATGCCGCGTCAATATCTTTACCCCGGCTGCGGCGAAGGTGCGTATTAATACCTTGTTTAGTTAAATAGTTGGCAAAAGCCTCTACCTTATCCTCATCGGCATTAATATAACTGGCGAAAGAAATGGGGTTATACTCAATGATGTTCACTTTGCAGGGCAGGTGCTTGCAGAATTTGGCAAGCTCCATTGCATCCTGGATGCCGTCATTTACACCATCAAAAATAATATACTCGTAGGTTACCGGGTTTTTGGTTTTGGCGTAATAATATTTAAGGGCTTCGGCAAGCGCTTTTAACGAGTTTTGCTCGTTAATGGGCATAATCGTGTTACGCTTCTCGTCGTTAGCGGCATGTAATGAAAGTGCCAGGTTAAATTTTACTTCGTCGTCGCCCAGTTTTTTTATCATTTTAGCTATCCCTGCAGTTGATACGGTGATGCGCTTTGGCGACATGTTCAAGCCATCTTCGGCGGTTATGCGTTCTATTGAGTCCATTACATTTTTGTAATTCAGCAATGGCTCGCCCATTCCCATGTACACAATGTTTGATAGCGGGATGCCATAATTTTCTCGTGCCTGCTGGTCAATCAGCACCACCTGGTCGTAAATTTCGTCGGGATTAAGATTTCTTTTACGCTCCATGTAGCCCGTAGCACAAAATTTACAGGTAAGGCTGCAGCCAACCTGCGATGATACACAAGCCGTCATGCGGCCGGGGGTTGGAATTAAAACACCCTCAATTAGGTGAGTATCGTGTAAAATAAAAGAATTTTTTATAGTTTTATCAGCACTAACCTGTGACGTGTTTATTTTAACGTTGTTAATGACAAAGTTTTCATTCAGTTTAGTGCGCAGTTCTTTTGAAATATTGCTCATTTCATTAAATGAGAAACATGATTTTTTCCAAAGCCATTCATAAACTTGTTTAGCCCTGAAACCTTTTTCGTCCATGCGGATAAAATGTTCCTGTAAAGCACTCAAACTCAGGCTGCGGATGTCTATTTTGTTTTTTGCAATATTCACGTTGCAAAGGTACTTAATTTAAAAAAATGTTTTTCTTTTTTAAAGTCATTCTTTTTGATGATAAAAAACAATAACTAAAAGTTAATTGTATTAATTGAAATTGGGCATATTTTGGAAAAACTTTTTTAGACAGATACCAAGTTTTACAGATGAATGAAAAGTTTTAGAGCCGATTACATTTTCCCAGTTTATGCCGATCCTATTAAGAATGGAATTGTTACCGTTGATGATTTTGGTAAAATAATTTCGGTTACCGATTCAAACAACCCGCCAGGCGGCCCGATAGAAAATGTTAGCGGTATTATTTGCCCCGGATTTGTAAACACCCATTGCCACCTTGAACTTTCACATCTAAAAGCCAAAATTAAAACCGGCGGTGGGCTGGTTTCTTTTATAAAAGATGTTCAGGCTTTCAGGAATTCCGACGGGCAGTTGGTGACAGAAGCCATTGAAAAGGCCGATCAGGAAATGTATAACAATGGCATTGTTGCTGTTGGCGATATTTCAAATACCAATTTAAGCTTAGCCACAAAAGCTAAAAGCAAACTTTATTACCACACTTTTGTAGAAACCTTTGGCTTTTTACCGCAAAATGCCGCAGATGTTTTTGATAAAGCTATGGCCTTGCTTAATGAGTTTAAGCCACTATCAGCTTCCATAACGCCACATGCGCCATACTCTGTATCCAAAGAGCTGTTTAAGCTGGTAAGGAAACACAGCGAAGAAGGGCACAATCTTATCAGTATCCATAACCAGGAGTGCGAAGACGAAAATAAGTTTTATCGTTATAAGCTCGGCGGCTTTTTGGACCTGTACCAGCATTTTGGCCTCGATATCAGTTTTTTTAAGCCGCAGGCCCGCAACTCTGTGCAATCAATTATTCCGCTGCTTAGCAATAAGCAAAAGGTGCTGTTGGTGCATAATACCTGTACCAATTTAAAGGATATCTATTTTATTAAACGTTTTGACCGAAAAGTTAATTTTTGCTTTTGCCCGAATGCCAATGTATATATTGAAGGCAAACTGCCTAAAATTGAACTTTTTGTTGACCAGGGTTTTAATATTACCCTGGGCACCGATAGCCTGGCATCCAATGATAGCTTATGTATATTAAGCGAAATGCGCGCTATTCAAAAAAAATTCCCGGCTTTAAGTACCGAAAGGTTAATAAAATGGGGCACACTTAACGGGGCTGAGTTTTTAGGAATCGACGATGAAAAAGGCTCGTTGCAAGTTGGCAAAACACCCGGCCTTAACTTAATAACCGGCCTTGATGGTTTGAAGATAACACCGGAAGCGAAAGTGAAGAAATTAATTTGAGAATTTGAAGATTTGAGAATTTGAAAATAAAGAACTTTGCAAATCATTTTCAAATCTTCAAATTCTCAAATCAAAATGATGAAACATCTCAATATAACAGTTAAAGGTAAAGTGCAGGGCGTTTCCTTTCGTAAATCAACGAAGGCAACGGCCGATCAGTTGGGTGTAAAGGGCTTTATTTTGAACGAACCAAATGGCGACGTATACATTGAAGCCGAGGGCGACGATTTTGCGATGGGCATGTTTATGGATTGGTGCAATGAAGGCCCCGAGTATGGCGAAGTAACTTCTGTTGAAACCCATGAGGGCGAATTAAAAAACTATCGTAATTTTGAGGTTGTAAAAAGGCGCCCGTAATTGTAACGGAAGCAGATTAATTACACTGAACATCAACATTGTCAACCGCTAAAAAATTTGCAGGGCAAACCGCCGTTTATGGCTTAAGCACCATTGCCGGGCGAGTGCTTAGTTTTTTCCTCACCCCGATTTATACTCACGCCTATGCCGCCGGTGTTTACGGCATATTAACAACTATGTTTGGCTGGGTTTCTATCTTAAACGCGGTATTGTCTTTCGGGATGGAGACAACTTTTTTCAGGTATCTGAATAAGTATCCCGAAAATAAAAAACGGGTTTACAATAATTCCTTTATAGCCATTTTTGCAGTTACACTGCTCTTTTTATTAATTACTCTTCCTTTTTTAAATTTTATAACTGGCTTTATTAAAGTTGGTGAGCTTACCAGTCACGATGATTTTTTAATTTTTATAAAAATCTTCATAGCCATATTGGTATTAGATGCCTGGGGCACGGTACCGTTTACCAAATTACGAGCTGATGGCCGTCCTGGCCGGTACGGAGCTATTAAGTTTTTGAACATTATCATTTTTATCGGTTTTAATCTTCTTTTTATTTATGTGCTGCCGTTTTGGCTTAGTCATAATCTTGTTGGTGCGGCTTGGATACATACGTGGTATGTGCCGGGTTGGGTAGGGTATGTTTTCGTGTCTAACCTTATAGCCAGTATTTTTTCATTACTGATGCTGTTGCCCGAGTTTTTAAGGCTTAGTCTCGATTTTGACAGGAAGATGTTTGCCGAAATGTTTAAATATAGCTGGCCTGTGCTTATAGCCAATTTATCTTTCCTGATTAATGAAAATTTAGATAAAATACTTTTGGGCAAGTTGCTGCCCCAGCACATCAGCGTACGCGAGGTTGGCATTTACGCTGCTTGCGCCAAGATATCCTTATTCCTGAGCATTTTTGTACAGGCGTTCCGATTGGGGGCCGAGCCATTCTTTTTTAGTCATGCTAAGAATAAAAATGCGGGGCAAACCTACGCCCGCATTATGGATTACTTTGTAATTACTGTGTGTATAATATTTGTAGCCCTGGTGGCCAATATCGAAATCCTTAAGTACTTTGTTAAGGGGCACGATAAAACGCAAACTGATTTATATTGGACTGGTTTAAAGGTGGTCCCACCATTGGTGTTCGGGTATGTCAGTCTGGGTATTTATATGAATCTTTCGGTATGGTATAAGCTATCCGATCAAACTAAGTATGGTCTATACATTTCTGGTATAGGAGCAATTTTAACCATTGTTTTAAATGTATTGCTTATACCTAAATACAGTTATATAGCCTCTGCCTGGATTTCGTTTGCTGCATATACTACCATGATGATATTATCATACATCTGGGGACAAAAAAATTACCCAATCCCGTATAATATCAAAAAAAATCTGGCTTACATTGTAGCGTCAATAATACTGGTGTACATATCGTTCACTATATTTAAACGAAATATATTTGTAGGCAACGCTTTAGTCCTTTTGTTTGCGGGCACAGCTTTTTATTTTGAACGTAAACCGCTTTTAGCTATTTTAAAAAGATAATGAACATACGCATAATCAACAAATCAAGCAACAGCTTACCTGCCTACGAAACCGCCCACGCCGCGGGTATGGACTTACGGGCCAACCTGGAACAATCCATCAGGTTGAACCCGATGGAACGCAAACTGGTGCCAACAGGTTTGTATATTGAATTACCGGTAGGGTTTGAAGCGCAGATACGGCCACGTAGTGGTTTGGCGTTTAAGCATGGTATAAGTATTGTTAATTCGCCGGGCACTATTGATGCCGATTACCGGGGCGAAATAAAGGTACTGCTCATTAATTTGGGCGCAGAATCGTTTGAGATTAACCATGGCGACAGGATAGCCCAGATGGTAGTTGCCAAACACGAAACCGTAAGCTGGATCCAGGTTGAGGTATTGAATGATACCACCAGGGGTGAAGGTGGTTTTGGACATACAGCGGTAAAGTGAAATAAAACAAGAGGTTAGAGTCAAAGAATTAAGACTTTTTGAGAATAGGTGAGCAGGCGAAATGAGCAATTTAGTGTAAATTTGAATATGAAGGACAAGGGTTTGGGATATAGGAATACAATAAACAGGACATGGCACTTGCAAATTGCAGCTGTCTTGATTCTTGGTTCTTGCTTCTTGCCTCTTCACCTCATTGCCCAAACCACTGCTGCATCAAAACAAATGGGGGGCCTCGATAGCAGCGAAATCAGGCAGCTGTTTTTCTCGGCTTTGCGAGAGAAAACGGTAGAAAACCTGAAGCATGCATCAGAGTTGTTTGAGCGCGTGATTCAGGCCGATCCGGCGAATGATGCCTCGCTGTATGAACTGGCCAATCTTAAAAAAATACAAAACGATTATACCGGTGCACAACCATTACTTGAACGCGCTGTTGCCGTAAAACCCAATAACGAATGGTACTGGAGCGCCCTTGCCGATAGTTATGAAAAAAGCAACAACATCAATAAATTGGAGAACGTGTTTAACCAGCTTATTCGCCTTAACCCAAACAAGCCTGAGTATTATTTTGATAAAGCCAACGCGTTCGTCATCTTGAAAAAGTATGATGATGCGCTAAAAGTTTATGATCAGTTAGAGCAAATTACCGGGCCCAGCGATGACTTGTTGGGTAGCCGTCAAAAAATTTACCTCAAACAAGGCAAAGTTGACCAGGCCGCGGCCGATGTTGAAAAAGCGATAGCCAATAATCCCGGTCAAATTCGTTATTACCTGTTACTTTCAGAGATATATAACTCAAACGGATTTGGCGATAAGGCATTGAAAGCTTTGTTGCAGGCCGAAAAAATTGATCAGGGTAACGGCATGGTACACCTGGCACTTGCAGATATTTACCGGGAAAAAAAGAATAATGATGCAAGCTATAAAGAACTTACCCAGGCGTTTGCCATACCCGAGGTCAGTATCGATCAAAAAATAAGAATCATAACCGGTTATTACCCCAAATTTCCAGATCCGAATGCCAAAGCCAGCGCACTTGAGTTAAGTCGTATACTCACAATTACGCATGCCAGGGATAGTAAAGCTTTTGCCATGTATGGCGATATGCTGCTACAGAGCGATAAATTGAAGGAAGGAAAAGACGCCTACAGAAAATCGATAGAACTGGATGGGCAGGTATACCAGGTGCATGAACAATTAGTGCGTATTGAGTTAAGTATGAATGATTTGGATGGTGCCGTTAAAGACGGGGAGAACGCTCTTTCGCTGTTCCCGAACCAGGCCTGGATGAATTATCTGGTAGGTGTGGCCTGGGCGCAAAAAAAAGACTTTAATAAAGCGTTGGGTTATGTTAAAAATGCAACTTCATTAGAAATTCAGGATAAGGAACTACTTTCGCTAAGCTTTTCGTTATTAGGAGATTGTTATCACGACCTGAAGAACAACAAAAGTTCGGACGATGCTTATGATAAGGCCCTGGCCATTAATCCCGATAATGCATATACCTTAAACAATTATGCTTATTATTTATCGTTAAGAAATGAACAGCTGGATAAGGCGGCGCAAATGTCGGCAAGGTCAACACAGCTGCAACCAAACACGGCATCATTTGAAGATACTTATGCATGGATACTGTTTATGCAGAAAAAATATCCCGATGCCAAAGTGTGGATGGAGAAAGCGTTAACGCACGATAAAGATAAAAGTGCAGTTAAATATGAACATTACGGCGATATTTTGTTTTACCTTGGTAAGGCAGATGAAGCAGTAGATAACTGGAAAAAGGCCAAAGGCTACGGTGAGCAATCGCCGGTTTTAGATCGAAAGATAAATGAAAAAAAATATTTTGAATAGGTTACTGATAGTTTGCGGTTTGCTTGCCATAGTAAGTTGTAAAGCACGCAAGCAGGTTATGGTAGCCCGCAAAGCCGATGTTGTTGCTACGCCCGATAATAAAATAAACACAAAACTGGCAGCTATAAAAGCGCAGCAGGTAAACTTTAATACATTTTCGGGCAAGGCCAAAACTAACCTGGATATTAACGGCAACAGTAATGATGTTACACTCAATATCCGCATCAATAAAGGAAAAAAAATCTGGGTATCTATTACGGCGATATTGGGTGTAGAGGTTGCACGAGCGGTGATTACGCCCGATAGTATATTGCTGATAAACAGGCTGGAAGGTGTTTATCTCAAAAAGCCATTTAGCTATGTTTACGCATATGCCAGCAAGCAGGTGAATTATAAAACACTTGAATCATTACTGATAGGTAATGCTATTCCTGAACTGCTTACCGAAAATGCCGATTTTACAACCGTGAACGGCAATACTACATTAAGCGGCACCCTTGATGATTTACTTTACAAATTGATAGTTGGGGCCGATAATAAGGTAACGCAAACCAACTTGAACAGCCAAAGCGAAGGGCAATCATTACAGGTAGCCAATAATACTTTTATACAGGCCAATAACCGTATCCTGCCATCGCAGATAGATATAGCATCAACAGTAAAAGATAAAAACATCCATGTAAACCTGCATTATACCAGGGTCGATTTTGACCAGCAACAGGAGTATCCATTTAGTATTCCGGATAGATATGAGCCGGCCAAATAATTCCTATTTTTGTTTGATGAAATTTTTAAAAGCAATTCTCTTTTTTATAGCAGTACTAATCGCTGTTGATGCACATGCACAAAGCAGTGCCGAACTAAAGCGCAGGCGCGATAAATTATCAGAAGAACTTGACCAATTGAATAAGGATTACCAGGAAACGTCAAATAACAAAAGGGCGACATTAAAGCAATTAAGCTTGCTAAAGGCGCAGATAAGCCTGAGAGAGGAAAAAATAAGCAACATTAACTCCGAAGTAAGAAATTTGGATAGCCAAATATCCGAAAGCAATAATACTGTACATAGCTTACAAAGCCAGCTGGATCAGTTAAAAAAGGAATACGCGGGAATGATACTTTTTGCCTACCGTAACCAAAGTGCTTACAATAAGCTGATGTTTATTTTTGCATCAAAAGATTTTAACCAGGCTTATAAACGGCTAAAATATTTACAGCAGTTTGGCGCCTACCGTGAGCGCCAGGCCGGTTACATACAGGGAACGCAAAAAGAACTGCATGTAAAAATAAATGAGCTTGATAAAACCAAGCAGGAAAAAAGCAATTTGCTTCAAGACCAGGAGAAAGAAAAGAAAACCCTGGGTGCGCAGAAAAACGATCAGGTTAAAGTAGTTAAAGACCTATCTCAGCACGAGGGGCTGTTAAAGCAACAACAAAAGGAGGTTCAAAACAAACTTGCTAAAACAAACCGGGAGATTGCCAATGCTATCCGCCGGGAGATAGAAGAAGCACAGCGCAAGGCAGAAGCCGAAGCGCGGGAAGCAGCAAGGTTAGCCGCCGCGAAAGCCAAGGCCGAAAATAAACCGGCCCCGGTAGCTCCAAAGGCGGTTGCCAAAACAAGTTCCGGGTATTTGAACGCTACCCCCGAAGCGGCAAGGCTATCTAACGACTTTTTGGGCAACAAAGGCCGTTTGCCATGGCCGGTAGCCAACGGTATAATAACCCAGGGATTTGGAACTTATACTTCTGAAGGTATCAGGAGCGAAAATACAGGGGTAGACATCCGCACGAATGCCGGCAGTGCTGTAAGAGCAGTATTTGAGGGGGAAGTGATTAGGGTAGTTGATGTGAGCGGTACCTACCTGGTAATGATAAAGCACGGAGAGTACTTTACAGTGTATGGAAACCTACGCTCGGTTACGGTGGCGCGCGGGCAAAAAGTAACCACCAAACAAAATTTAGGTGTTGTTGCCACCGATCCGTCAACGGGCGAAACTGAAGTTAACTTTGATATATATAAGGCTAAAGATGCGCAGAATCCTAAGTTTTGGCTGGCGCCTAATTAGTTGTGAATCAAAAAGAAGAATCAAGAATTAAGAGTCAAGACAGGAAACAATAATAG
Source organism: Mucilaginibacter sp. KACC 22773 (assembly GCF_028736215.1). Taxonomy (NCBI): domain Bacteria; kingdom Pseudomonadati; phylum Bacteroidota; class Sphingobacteriia; order Sphingobacteriales; family Sphingobacteriaceae; genus Mucilaginibacter; species Mucilaginibacter oryzagri. The sequence continues at coordinate 5,847,723 of NZ_CP117883.1, read as the reverse complement.
GCTAAATTATGCTCAGCTTAGCTGAAGAAACAGCTTACAAGGCAGTAATTTAATATAAAACTTTTTTGCAGTTATCTTGATTCCTGACTCTTAACTCTTGATTCTTAATTATAAAGATATTAATTGTTTATATTTGTAACCTTAAAAAAAATGCAATGCTAAGTACAGTTTTTTTATTTTTAAATATTGGTACGGGCGAGATGGTACTGATACTTTTTGCAGCATTAATGCTATTTGGTGGCGAAAAGCTTCCGGGTATGGCGCGTACGCTGGGCAAAGGCCTGCGCGATTTTAAAGATGCATCCGAGGATGTTAAACGCGAAATCAATAACCAGATCAATAATTTTCAGGAAAAACCGGAGGCTACTAAAACTGTTGAGCCGGTAATTGAAGAGCATGTTACGCCACTTATTGAAGAACACTCTGTTGACGAAACGCCGGTTGCCGAAAGCGTAGAGCATCACCCTAACCCGGTGATTGCCGAAAATAAAGTTCCAAATACAATCCCTGCAGCCGAGTTTCACGTAGGTACCGATCAGGAACCGGTTACTGAATCAAAAATCGACCTTAACAAACACTAAAAAAGCTGCTTCGGCAGTTTAATAAAAAGGACATTCTATCATTAATAATAATATTAACTTATATAAAACTTAAAATCATGGGTTTAGGGGCACCAGAAATTATTCTTATCATCTTGGCAATTCTTTTATTATTTGGCGGTAAAAAAATACCCGAACTAATGAGAGGTTTAGGAAAAGGCGTTAAAGAATTTAAAGACGCGCAGAACAACGAAGGCAGCACATCTTCTACAGAAGAGAAACCTAAAGTTTAATACTTTAGACCGCTGTTTTTTAATACCTTATTTACGATATAAACTTATCTGTTGAATTAATTTGTTATTTCAACGGATAAGTTTTTTATTTTAGCCCCATGGCTAAATTTTATTCCTCTTTAACCGAGATAAAGAGCGGGTTGCTGCGTGCGGAAATTACTGTTCAGGGCTTGGTAAAAAACTATTTGGGCGAAATTAAAAAGAACGCCCATTTAAACGCTTTTAATGAAGTGTTTGAAAAAGAAGCGCTTATCAATGCAAAAAACGTTGATGAACGGTTAAAAAACGGAACAGCCGGTAAACTGGCCGGTATGGTGATAGCCATAAAAGACAATATTTGCTACAAAGGACATCAGGTAACCGCCTCGTCAAAAATCCTTAAAGGTTTTACGTCCATATATTCATCAACTATAGTTGAACGCCTACTTGCCGAAGATGCCGTAATTATAGGCCGTTGTAATTGCGACGAGTTTGCTATGGGAGGCTCCAATGAAAATTCATTTTACGGACCGGTAAAAAACTACGCCGATCAAAAAAGGGTATCGGGTGGTTCATCAGGTGGTTCGGCGGTTGCTGTACAGGCCAATATGTGCCATGCGGCCATTGGTACTGATACCGGAGGCTCTGTTAGGCAGCCGGCTGCGTTTTGTGGGGTGATAGGCTTTAAACCTACTTACGGTCGCATCTCCAGGCACGGCATTATTGCCTATGCCTCGTCCTTTGACCAGGTTGGCCCAATTACCCGCTCGGTTGAAGACACCGCCCTGTTGTACGAAGTAATGGCCGGTCCGGATGATTACGATAATACGCTGATCCAGCAAAAGGTATCGCCAATAACCGTTGATACTGAAAAACCGGCAAAGAAAAAGATAGCTTATTTACAGGAAGCCTTGTCAAGCCCAGGCGTTGATGCCGAGGTTAAGGATGTCCTGGTACAATACATTGAAAAATTACGTGCAGAAGGCCATACGGTAAAACCCATCGCGTTTGAACAATTGGATTACTTGGTACCTACTTACTATATATTGGCAACGGCCGAAGCTTCGTCAAACCTGGCGCGTTTTGATGGCGTGCATTACGGATACCGAAGTCCGGCGGCCGATGATTTGCAGTCAACCTATAAACGTTCGCGTTCCGAAGGTTTTGGCAAGGAGGTAAAGCGCCGCATTATGCTGGGTACCTTTGTACTTAGTGCAGGGTACTATGACGCGTACTACGCCAAAGCTCAAAAAGTACGCAGGTTAATAAGAGAAAAAACCAACGAGATACTGAACGAATACGACTTTATACTTATTCCAACCGCGCCCGAACCCGCCTTCGCTATAGGTGCCGAAGAAAAAGATCCGGTGGTAACGTATCTTTATGACATTTTTACCGTACAAGCATCTTTAACCGGGGTACCCGCCATATCGTTGCCAACCGGCAATAATAGCCAGGGTTTGCCGTTAGGATTACAATTATTAACAAAACATTTTAACGAACAACAACTGTTAGATTTTGCTGAATATTTCTTAAAGCTATAAAAAAGCCATATTTTAGTAAAATTAACCGATGCAGGAAGCATCATTACTTAATCAAATCCCACTAATGAAGAGATTATTTACGCTTACCATCTGCCTGTCGCTGTTACAAATCATTCAAGCCATTGCCCTCCCGTCTGTAAAGCAAAGCAACCATTTTGCTGCTTTTCATGGCGAAATTAATGCCGATACCACCATTTTGCCGATTATAAACCACCCGCTGCCTATAAGCGCGCAAGGTAACGTTTATAAGCGCCGGCTTGATTCGGTCAAAAAAGATATCCAGCTTGATTATAATGAATATGTACAAAGCTACATCGACCTTTACATGCACAACCGCGATGAAATGGGCCAGGTTGCCGGTTTGGCCAGGTACTATTTCCCAATTTATGAGAAAGCTTTTCATGATGCCGGCATCCCCGATGAAATAAAATTTTTATCGATTGTTGAATCTAAACTTGATCCTAATGCGGTATCAAGGGTAGGTGCAACGGGTTTGTGGCAGTTTATGGGCACCACCGCGAAAATTTATGGCCTTAACATGAACGAGTATGTTGACGAACGCCGCGATCCGATACAAGCAAGCTATGCTGCAGCAGCCTATTTAAAAGATGCCTACCAGGAGTTTGGAGACTGGCTTTTGGCTATAGCATCATATAATTGCGGCAAAAGCAATGTGGAGCATGCTATGGAAAAGGCCGGTGGCGGCAGCGATTTTTGGGCTATACGCCAATACTTACCCGCCGAAACCCGTGGTTATGTACCTGCTTTTATAGCCATGAATTATGTGATGAATTATTTTGGCAAGCACAACATTGTAGCTCAGGCATGCAACTTTTCGTTAAAGACGGATACCGTTATGGTTAAAAAGTTTGTGTCGTTGGGTAATGTTGCCCGGGCTTTAAATGTGGGCATCGGCGAAATAACCATTCTTAACCCGGCCTATCGCAGGTTAATTGTAAATGGTACGCCAAAAACTCCACGCAGGCTTATCCTGCCGCAAACCTCAAAAGAAAACTTTGCTGCTTTATATAATGTGCTGAACAGTGCCGGCGATGCGGTGGCCCCTATGGAGTTTGCCAAACCTACCCCGGTTTATGCAGTAGCGGCTCCTGCGGCCCATCCTGCTTATGTGGACCTGCCTAAGTCTGATCGTAAGATAACTACCTATCATAAAGTAAAAAAAGGGGAGACTTTGGCTGGTATAGCCGACTTGTTTGGTTGCGAGGTACGTGACCTTAAATTATGGAACAACCTGGAAGGTAACCGCGCTCCAGTTGGCAGAACAATAAGAGTAGCTGCCGGCGGCGATATTTCGGCAAGTGTATCTGCTGATACAAAACCTACGTTGTAACCGCAGGATAATATCTGCTTAAAGACTAGCCCGATTTTGACATGTTTCAAAACCGGGCTATTTTATTTCAGGTTACCATAAAAAGAATTGTAATTTTGAGCGCTTGAATTTTGAGAAGATGAACAAGAACAACCGGAAACAGGACGCGCTGAATTACCACTCCATGGGCCGCCCTGGTAAGATACAGGTAGTGCCAACCAAGCCTACTAATTCGCAACGAGATTTAACCATGGCCTACTCGCCTGGTGTTGCCGAACCCTGCCTGCGCATAGCCGAGAATGTTGACGATGTTTATAAATACACTGCTAAAGGAAACTTGGTAGCTGTTATAAGCAACGGTACTGCCGTGTTAGGCTTAGGTAATATTGGCCCCGAAGCCAGTAAACCGGTAATGGAAGGCAAGGGCCTGCTGTTTAAAATTTATGCAGATATTGACGTGTTTGACCTGGAGGTGAATGCCAAAAGCGTAGATGAGTTTGTGGCGATAGTAAAAGCGCTTGAGCCTACATTTGGCGGTGTAAACCTGGAAGATATTTCGGCTCCAACATGTTTTGAGATAGAGCGCAGGCTTAAAGCCGAGATGAACATCCCTGTAATGCATGATGACCAGCACGGTACGGCTATTATATCGGCCGCTGCTTTGATGAACGCGTGCGAAATTCAGGGTAAAAAACTGGATAAAATAAAACTGGTAGTTAATGGTGCAGGTGCCGCCGCGGTGTCCTGTTCAAAAATGTACCTTTCCATAGGGGTTAAAAAAGAAAACCTGGTAATGTTTGATATCAACGGCGTGCTCGACCAGCACCGTACCGATCTGGATGATATCAGGATGGAATTTGCCACCACCCGTACCGATGTGAAAACATTATCGGATGCCATGAAAGATGCCGACGTATTTGTTGGCCTGTCTGCCGGTAATGTGGTTACCCCGGCAATGCTCAAATCGATGGCTAAAAAGCCGGTGGTTTTTGCAATGGCTAACCCCGTTCCCGAGATTGATTATGATTTGGCAACTGCCGCCCGCGAAGATATTATTATGGCAACCGGCCGATCCGATTATCCTAACCAGGTAAATAACGTGTTGGGATTCCCGTACATTTTCCGTGGCGCACTTGACGTAAGGGCTACCGCTATTAACGAGGAGATGAAGATAGCCGCTACCCACGCTATTGCCGAAATGGCTAAAAAGCCGGTTCCCGAAGCCGTAAACCTGGCTTACAATATCACCAACCTTAAATTTGGAAGGGATTACATCATCCCAAAACCGATGGATCAGAGGTTGATAACTGAAGTCTCTATGGCGGTTGCCAAAGCAGCTATTGATTCAGGTGTGGCCCGCAAGGTTATTACCGATTGGGATGCCTACGCAGAGGAGCTTAGGTCGCGTTTGGGTAACAACGACAAACTACTGCGCAACCTTACCAATAAGGCCAAGCAGAGCCCTAAAAGAGTAGTATTTGCCGAGGCAGATAATTATAAGATCCTAAGATCGGCCCAGATAGTAAAGGATGAAGGTATTGCTACCCCGATACTGTTGGGTAACATAGAAAAGATAAAACGGATCATGCGCGAAAACGAGCTTGATCTGGGTGATGTACAGATCATCGACCCGCGCGAGGGCTGCGAAAACATGGATGAATACGTTAATTATTTATACAATAAACGCCAGCGCCGCGGCATCACTATGTACGAGGCCAAAAAACTTATGGTCGACCGTAATTATTATGGTGCCAGCATGGTACAGTTTGGCCGGGCCGATGCGCTGATTTCGGGTTTGACAAAAGATTACGTAAGCACCGTAAAACCGGCTTTACAAATCATAGGTACCGAAGAAGGTGTAAACCGCGTGGCGGGTATGTACATGATGATAACACCCAAAGGCCCTGTGTTTTTTGGTGATACTACAGTAAACGTGAACCCAACAGTGCAGGAACTGGTAGATATTACCGTATTGATAGAACGGTCGGTAAAACGCTTTAACATTACCCCCAGGGTTGCTTTATTATCTTATTCCAACTTCGGATCGAACGAGGGCGTAATCCCCGAAAAAACAAGGGAGACGGTAAGGATACTGCACGAAAAATATCCTGATATGGTTGTTGATGGCGATATGCAGGCAAACTTTGCCCTAAACTCCGATTTGCTGGCCGATAATTTTCCTTTCTCGACATTAAACGGAAAGCCGGCCAATACGTTGATATTTCCTAACCTTGAATCGGGCAACATCGCTTACAAACTACTGCAGGAAATAGGCGGCGCCGAGGCGGTTGGGCCTATATTGTTAGGCTTAAAAAAGCCGGTTCACGTATTGCAGTTAGGTAGTTCAGTCCGCGAAATTGTGAACATGGTTACTATTGCCGTAATTACCGCGCAGGTTAAGGCAGCCAACCAATAGCTTTTTTGATAAACTAAAGAATAAAATAATATTTATGTACGATTATATTAGTGGTAAACTGGTTTCTAAAAACCCATCGCATGTTGTTATTGATGCCGGCGGTGTAGGTTATCACATTAATATATCGGTAAATACATATTCAAGGCTTGGTGCCGATGAAAGCTGTAAGCTATACATATGGCAACATGTAAAAGAAGATGCGCTCACCCTGTACGGCTTTGCCGATGATGGTGAGCGCCGCTTGTTTATGCACCTGATTTCGATATCTGGCATCGGGCCAAATACAGGCCGTATGATGTTGTCGTCTATAACACCTGCCGAGATCCAGGCAGCCATAGTGAGCGGTAATGTTTCGCTTATCCAACGGATAAAAGGGATCGGACCTAAATCAGCACAAAGAATCATTTTAGAACTCCAGGATAAGCTACGTAAAGAAGGGCCTGACACCTTAACTGTAGTGCCGGTAAATAAAACCGCTAAAGATGAAGCACTTACTGCATTGGTAATGCTTGGCTTTGCACGCAATACTGCCGAAAAGGTTTTGGAACAGGAAATGAATAAAAATAGCGGCGATTTAACTGTTGAACAACTTATTAAATTCGCTTTAAAAACCTTATAATTACGTATAAATTTCGACTTGACTTTTGATTAGAATATTTACTTATAATATTATTATAAGTGTATTGGTAATTCTCACTTTCGGTGTGCTTAACGGCGCTTATGCGCAGCAGATACCGAAAATAAGGACCGATACGACTCAAAAAAGCGCACCAATGGACTTAGCCCAACCCAAAAATGTTAGGGTCAGGGAAGGTATTTTTAGTTCCGATCCTCCGGGGCTTGTGCGTACAGTTGAATATGACGCCGCCACAAACCGCTATATTTTGTACGAACGTGTGGGTAACCTGCTCTACCGCCCGCCGCAGTACCTCACTTTTGCGCAGTATTTAAAGCTTACAGATAAATCAAAGCAGCGTAATTACTACAAGCAACTGGCAGATAACTATGCCTATGACTCGCAGCAGCCGGGCTTTATTCCTATCATCAAAGTAAGAAGCCGCACTTTTGAGCAAATTTTCGGTAGCCAGAATATCGATATCCGTCCGCAGGGATCAGCCGAGATGATATTGGCCGGGCAGGTAAACAAAAATGAAAATCCGTTATTTAACACCCGCCAGCGCAAGCAGTTCAATTTTAATTTCGATCAGAAAATTCAACTAAACGTAACCGGTAATATAGGCGATAAATTAAAAATTACCACCAATTACAATACCGATGCGCAGTTTCAGTTTGAAAACCAGGTAAAGCTGGATTACACCGGCTCGCCCGACGAAATCATCCAAAAGATAGAAGCAGGTACCGTGAGTATGCCGCTGCCTACCACACTGATAACCGGCAGCCAGGCGCTTTTCGGTGTAAAAACCAAACTGAAATTTGGAAGGTTGGATATCACCAGTATTTTATCGCAGCAGCGGTCGCAGTCAAAAACTATTACGATAACCAATGGTTCGCAGCAGGGCGAGTTCAGGCTTACACCCGCGGATTACGAAGCAAATAAGCACTTTTTTTTATCACAGTATTTTCGCAATAATTATAACAAGGCGCTGGCCAATATCCCGATCATTAGTTCAAATATTAACATTACAAAAATTGAGGTTTGGACAACTAACCGAACCAATGTAACCACCGATTCAAGGGATATATTAGCTTTCCTTGACCTGGGCGAAAATAAACCATATAATACATCAAAGATACAAGGCGGGGCCGGCTTTAGCGGTTTGCCCGCCGGTTTTAAGGGCCCCGGCTTTGCACAGCAATCCAATTCTTTATTAAATAATTTACCAGCGGATGCAAGACATACCAACTCAAACGCCGTAGCCAGTTATTTTCAATCAACAGGTAATACAGATAACTATGCCAAGCTAACTTACGCCCGCAAGCTTACCGATAAAGAATATACACTGCACCCGCAATTGGGCTACATCTCTCTCAATTATCCTTTAAATAACGACGAGGTTTTGGCGGTTGCCTATCAATACACTATCAACGGTGTACAGTACCAGGTGGGTGAATTTAGCAGCGATGTGGCGGTTGATCCCAATACGCCTAAAGTGTTATTTGTAAAATTGCTAAAAAACGAACTGCTGAAAACCAATTTGCCATCCTGGGATCTGATGATGAAAAACATCTACTCGCTGGGCGCGTTCCAGATTGCTCCAACAAATTTTAAATTGACGGTGACCCGCCTGGACGATAAATCGGGGATCGAAAAAACGGTGATGGAGGAGGGGGCCAACCTTAAAGGCAAATTGTGGCTACAGGTTGCAGGGCTTGATAATCTTGATCAGCAAAGCGCTAAACAACCTGACGGGTATTTCGACTTTTTGGAAGGCGTTACCATCGACTCGCAAAACGGCCGCATCTCGTTTCCAACCATTGAACCTTTTGGGTCCGACCTGGCGGCCAAATTTAACGCCGGCGAAACGGACCTTACCAAGCGTTACGTATACCAGCAGTTGTACGATTCTACGAAAACTATAGCACAGCAATATTTTCCGGCCTTAAACCGCTATGTCATTAAAGGTACCTACACTTCAACCGGCGGATCAGAATACCAGCTGAACGCTGTGAATATTCCACAGGGTTCAGTAACGGTAACTGCTGGCCAGCTTAAATTGACTGAGGGCACAGATTATACAGTTGATTACAACTCCGGCCGGATAAGGATCTTGAACCAGGCCTTGCTGTCGTCGGGCCAAACCATCAGTGTAAAGCTGGAGAATAATGAGTTGTTTGGGGTTCAGCAAAAGTCATTATACGGATCGAGGTTTGATTACCATGTGAACGATAAACTGAATTTGGGCGGTACGCTGATGCACCTTACCGAGCAGCCTATTACTCAAAATGAAACAGCAGGCGAGGAGTCAATCTCCAACACCATATGGGGTTTTGATGTTAACTACAGTTCAGATTCGCGCATGCTTACCCGCCTGGTTGATAAAATACCGCTGATCCACACCAAAGCGCCATCGTCGGTTACCTTTTCGGGCGAGTTTGCACAGTTATTGCCCGGTAGCCCCGGGGCGTTAAATTTTGCAGGCTCAAAAAACGGTACATCATACCTGGATGATTTTGAAAACAGCCAATCCGTCATCGATATAAAAAGCGCCAATGCCTGGCAAATTTCGGGTACGCCGCAATTGTTTCCTGAAGCCAGCCGGTTTGACGACCTGAGCTATGGTTACAACCGCGCCCGCCTGGCATTTTATAATATCGACCCTATATTTTACACCAATTCAAATAACATCGCCATATCCAGGGCGGACTTATCCAATCATTACGCAAGGCAGGTCCTGGAGCAGGAAGTATTCCCTTACAAGCAGTCGAGCACCGGGCAGCCATTAACCCTGGCTACTCTGAATATGGCATTTTATCCCAATGTGCGCGGTCCGTACAACTATACTACTACAGGCTTTAATCCTGATGGTACTTTGCAAAATCCAAAAACACGCTGGGGCGGTATGTTCAGGAAACTGGAAACCAATGATTTTGAATCGTTAAACGTATCATACATTGAGTTTTGGGTGCTCGATCCCTTTATTTACAAACCCAACTCGGCAGGCGGCGACTTGTATTTTAACTTAGGCAGCGTATCTGAAGATATATTGAAAGATGGCCGTAAAAGCCTGGAGAACAGTTTGCCCGTGAACGGCGATGTTACCCAGGTTGACGAAACTAACTGGGGTAGGGTATCTAAACTACAGCCGGTTATTAACGCTTTTGACAATAACCCCGATGCGCGCCGTTTGCAGGATGTGGGCTTGGATGGGTTGAATGATGCCGACGAGCAGAAGAAATTTGCGCCGGTAGTTACCCAGGTTAAAGGGCAACTGAGCGGGCAGGCGGCCACCAATTTTGCTAATGACCCATCGTCTGACGACTACCAATACTACCAGGGCTCGGCACTTGACCAGGCCAGGTTAGGTATCCTTGACAGATATAGTAAGTACAACGGCACCGATGGCAACTCCAAAACATCGCAACAATCGCAAGCGGAACTGGGTATTCAAAATTCGGCATCAACCTCGTTACCCGACGGCGAGGATATTAACCGCGATAATAACATGAGCCAGGAAGATTCATACTTTCAGTATAAAGTATCTATCCGCCCTGGCGATATGGTTGTTGGGCAAAACAACATCAGCGATAAGGTAACGGCCAATGTTAAACTGCCCGATGGTACAACACAATCAGTAAACTGGTACCAGTTCAGGATTCCGATTACGGATTACCAAAGCAAGGTGGGTAATATTGGCGATTTTAAAGCTATTCGTTTTATGCGAATGTTCATGACCAATTTTGCCGATACCGCCATCCTCCGCTTCGCGACATTAGAATTGGTGCGCGGGGAATGGCGGGCTTTTAATATCGAGAGAAATCCGCTTAATGTTATTGCCGATCCGTCGATCAGTAATCCGCCTTTAGATAATTCGACGCTTGATGTGCAGGCGGTAAACATCGAGGAAAATGGTAACCGCACGCCTATCCCTTACGTGGTACCGCCGGGCATTCAGCGCCAGCGTAATTATAATAACCTGCAAACAAATACCAAGCTGAACGAGCAATCGCTATCATTAAATGTAAAAAGTCTGCGTGATGGTTATTCAAGGGCGGCTTTCCGGACATTTTATAACGATTTGCGCAAATACAAACGCGTACAAATGTTTGTGCACGCCGAAGGCGAATTACTGAAGGACGATGACCTGAACGCATTTTTACGCCTTGGCGTTGATTACCAGGATAACTATTACGAGTACGAAGTGCCTTTAAAAATTACGCAGCCGGGCACCAGCAGTCCTGATGCTATATGGCCCGACGCTAATGCCATCGACCTGGAGCTTGGCTTGCTTACCCGGGCAAAGCTTGCCCGCAACCACAGCAACATAGCCTTTAACCAGGTATTTAAATATACCGAAGGCACCCAAACTGTTTATATAAAAGGTCAGCCCGACTTAAGCCGCCTGCGTACCATCATGATTGGTGTGCGTAACCCTTTAAAAGGCAGCCAGGCAACCGGTACAGATGATGGGCTGGATAAAACAGGCACGGTTTGGTTTGATGAACTGCGCTTAACTGATTTTGACCAGCGTGGCGGCTGGGCGGCCACTGCCAGACTGGATACCAAACTGGCCGATTTTGCCGATGTAACGGTATCGGGCAGTAAAACCAGCATCGGTTTTGGTACGCTGGATTCACGGCTGAACGACAGGAGCCAGAGCGATAACCAGGTTTACGATATATCGGCCACTGCCGAGTTAGGTAAGTTTTTTCCAGCTAAAAGCGGGATCAGCATTCCAGCCTATATCAATGTGTCATCGCAAAAAAGTATGCCTCAATATGATCCTGGGTCGCCCGATATTGAACTGAAGCAATCACTTGCTGCTGCTACCAGCACTAAGGAACGCGACTCGATAAGGAACGCTTCTGTTGACTATACTTTCAGGAAGAGTTTCAATTTTACTAACGTCCACAAAACAAAGCTTGATCCAACGGCAAAAAACCACGTTTGGGACATTGAGAACCTAAGCGCCAGCTATGCGTTTACGCAATTTACCCATCATGATTTTACCACCCAAAGCGATTTGGAGAAAACTTATCATCTAACCCTTGCCTATAACTTTACCAATGCGCCAAAATATTATAATCCATTTGCCAAAATCATCAAAAGTAATTTGCTGGCGCTGGCGCGCGACTTCAATTTTAGTATACTGCCATCAAGGTTAAACTTCAGTATCAACTTTGATCGTTTTTATTCGGAAAATACCTTGCGGGATAACGACCCCAACAATTTTATCCCCGTACCTACCACTACATTTAATAAGTATTTTAACATTACAAGGGTTTATGGAATAGGCTGGAATTTATCAAAATCCTTATCGTTAGATATTGATGCCACCAACCTATCGGTAGTTGATGAGCCGGCGGGGCGCATTAATGGATTAAAGCGCGATACCCTTTGGGATAACCTTAAAAAGCTGGGCCGCACTACTAACTACAACCACACCATCAATATAAACTATACCCTGCCTATCAACAAGATACCGGGACTGGATTGGACGTCGGTAACTACCCGGTACAGCACGCACTTTAACTGGCAAACCCAGCCCTTGTTTGCCATCAATGATCCATCATATGATGTGGGCAACAGCATCAGCAACCTGCGTGAGATACAGGTTAACCCTACTTTAAATATGGTATCGCTGTATAATAAGTTCCCGTTCATCCGCAAGGCTGCTAACCCAAATTCGCCGGGCGGGTTGGGTAAAGTATTAATAGGGCTGCTTACCAGTGTTAAAAATGTAAGTGCCACTTACTCGCGTAAACAAGGCACCTATTTGCCGGGTTACCTGCCTCAATCAGGAATTTTTGGCCAAAATGCCGATTATAACGCGCCGGGCATTGGGTTTTTATTAGGTAGCCAAACCGATATACGCGCCAAAGCTATAGCCAACGGATGGATAACTACCGATACCCTGCAAAATCAATTGTATACCACATCGCTTAATGAGGATATGCATTTCAGGGGCGTTATTGAACCATTTAAAGGCCTCAAGATTGACCTTATCGCTTTTAAAACACAGGATCATAACTACCAATCAAACTTTAAATACCTGGCCGCAACCAACAGTATTGAATCATTAAGCCCGGTTACCACAGGTAATTATAGTATCTCATATTTAACTATAGGTACGGCGTTCAAAAAAACTACGGGTATTGATAACAAATCGCCACTGTTTCAGCAAATGCTTGCCAACCGTGCTGTTATATCGCAAAGGCTTGCCGCCCAAAACCCCAATTCAACGCAATTGGTAGATTCGGTTGGGCTTAGAGACGGTTATGGGCAAAATTCCCAAAATGTACTGGTGCCCGCTTTTTTGGCTGCCTATACCGGTAAAAAAGCGACGAAGGCCAGCACATCTCAGTTTCCTAAAATACCTATTCCTAACTGGGATATCAGGTACAGCGGGCTGGCCAAAATTCCTTTCTTTGCCGATGTTTTCGACTCCTTCGATCTGAGTCACGGTTACCGGTCGTCGTACAACGTAAATGGTTTTACTACGCTGTTGCAATACCGCGAGGCGGCCGGCGCCAGTAGCGCACGCGATTTGAATAATGATTTTTTACCGCTTTACCAGTTCTCGCAGGTTACCATATTTGAGCAGTTTGTGCCTTTATTGGGTGCCAGCGCAAGGTTTAAAAATAGTATGACGGCCAACGTTGAGTTCAGGCAGAGCCGTACACTGAGCCTGAGCCTGCTCAATAGCCAGCTGGCGCAGCAGAACGAAAGAATTATTGTTTTTGGTTTCGGCTATCATACCAAAAATTTCCACTTCCCATTCGGATTGCTTCCGGGAGGCAGCCCTAAGGATGTTAACTTTAAACTCGATTTCTCGCTGCGCGACAACAAAACGCTCATTTACCGTGCCGATGTAGAAGCGGCAGAAATTTCGTCCGGCGCGCAAAACATTACCGTAAGGCCATCCATCGATTATGTGATAAACCAGCGTTTTAACCTCAACCTGTTTTACGATTCAAACATCACCCGGCCATACACCTCGCAAACGTTTAATACCGCGTTTACCAATTTTGGCATCAACCTGAAATTATTACTTCAATAAATTAAAACTGATTTGAAAAGTTGAGAACTTGAAGATTTGAAAATGCATTGTCAACCCCGTTATTTTTCAAATTCTCAAATCTTCAAATTTTCAAATCGAATTGATTTCCTTTGCCGCCTTTTTATCGGCCCTCCGTTTTTTGCGCTCGGCTTTCCTTACTAATCTTTCCTGCTTGTTTTTTTTGTGTTCCGTTAGGCGCCCCATTGCAGCTTGCTGTGATTTTTCATCCAGACCGGCACATTCTTTTATGCCCTGTAATAACGTGCGCCAAACGGTTTTAAAAAACGGCGAGTCTTTTGGCCGCAAATAATTAACATCCGAAAAGCGGGGCGCTTTGCCTGCAACATCCGGGTTATTGCGTTTTATAACAAACAGGTTGGCAAATATGGATATCAGCTGTTGCTTTTTTAAGCGGTTGTTGGCGGTGTCAGCTTCCAGGATGGATACTTTTAAATCGTTATATAACAATGCTATCCGGCCTTTAAAAGCCTTGCGGTTGGCGTGGATATCAAAATTAAATTGGTTGATATTGCCCGATGTTATTTTGAGCATGGCCAGCGGCACAGTTGCCTGGTTAAGCTTGTTGGCCACCATATTGCCCAACGATCCGTTATAGTTGAATGAGCCATCAGCATCGGTTAAATTAAACAGGAACTGCACGTCCAGTCGCCCACGGTTCATGAAATAGCTGCTAAGGCGGACATCAGTAATGTTGTTTTTGGCAATTGCTACCTTGTTTGTAGTAACATTATGAAACTCGCCGCTGGTGTTATTAAATTCTACCGATCCCGTTTTTTTCGTCTCCGCATTAAATTCCGAATATGATACATCGATGTGTTTTAACCGGATAGTATCTATTGTCAGGTCGGTATCTGTGTTACGTACCAACACATTGGGGAAGGTGGATACTTGATCTGCCGTCACCCGCTTACTTTTGTTGGGGTTGCCAAACACCCTTAAGTCGCCATCGGCAAGGTCAAGGCTTGATGCTTTAAGGCGCCGGTATTTATGGTAATTCAAAAAATCGAAGTTGTTGAGTTGTAATGAATCAACCCCCAGGGTAAAGCTGTCGCTTTGGCTTTTGTTAAAAAACAGGTCGTTTTTTGCGGCCTGCAATTGCAGGCCCCTGATGTTGAGCCTGGAGTACATGGTTGATAGCCTAAGGTAATTTATTTTATAATCGTACAACCCATTGTCGGTTTTGCCGCTATAATTATTAAGCTCCATAACAATATCCTTGCAGTACAACAGCCGCGATTTGTCAGTCTGGGTCGCCGAGTCGATCAGGAGGTCGGTAGCGCTTAGGTTCATCTCTTTAAGAGTAGATATAACCACCTTATGGCCCGAGTAATCCTCATACTTAAATTTTACATCGTTAAAATAAATCTGGCCTACGCTTATGGAGCGTAGGGCTTTGGAAACTTTTTGCCAGGTTGTCTGGTAATCCTTTAAAACGGTATCCTGTGTATGGTTAAGCGTGTAGCTAACATTCAACTCGGGCTCGTTCAAAATAATTTGGCTGATATTTAACTTGTGCCTGAAATAATAACTAAAGGGGTGAATATGTTTTAAAATCAGTTTTTTTACATGCAGGGTCACCAGGTTATTTGGCGCTATGTGCTGCTGTTTTTTGCGGTTGTACACCACAGTATCCGGTATAAGACTGATATTATATATGGTAACTTTTCCTTCTAATAAATGCAGCTCGGCTTTGGTAAAGTCGGCGTGGTACAGGCTATCGCTGCCGGTTAAAACAGCCTCACGCACCTGCGTGGCCAAAATGGGGGCCAGGTAGTGGTTAAGTATAAGGGCTATTATAAAAACAATGAGTACCGGTACCAATACAAAGCTAAATGCTATTTTTTGCCATTTGTGCCTTAAGAAATTCAGCTTCATTTATAAATATCCGTTTACTTTTATGGTGTTACTGGTACTCTTATACGTATAGAATCAGAAATATAACAATATTTTTTTGATTTTGTTAAATGCTGACAATATGTCATTCGCGTATTTAAATTTTGTGTATTTTTGCAAACTAATTTTTAATTGAATGATGGATTTGGTTCTTCCGGATAAGGTACATGATGAGAGCAGGCAAGGCGAGGCTTTGGTTTTAGAGCAGCCGGTGACGGGTAAAAATAACGGCCGTAAACTTTATATTGAAAGTTATGGCTGTGCAATGAATTTTAGCGACAGCGAAATTGTTGCATCCATATTAGCTGAACAAGGTTTTGAGACCACCGGCGATCATAACATGGCCGATGTTATATTTATAAACACCTGTTCTATCCGCGAGAATGCCGAAACACGTGTGCGTAACCGCTTAAAGGAGTTTGCCATTACCAAGGTAAAAAATCCCGGCCTGGTGGTAGGCGTGTTGGGCTGTATGGCTGAACGCCTGAAATCGAAATTTTTAGAAGAGGAAAAACTGGTTGACGTAGTTGTTGGCCCCGATGCATACCGCGACCTGCCTAACCTGATAGACCAGGTTGACAGCGGCCAAAAAGCTGTTAACGTATTGCTATCCCGTGAGGAAACTTATGCAGATATAAGCCCGGTACGTTTAAACAGCAACGGCATTAACGCCTTTGTATCTATTATGCGTGGCTGCGATAACATGTGTTCGTTTTGCGTGGTTCCGTTTACCCGTGGCCGCGAACGCAGCCGCGACCCGCAATCAATAGTTGCAGAATGTACCGATCTGTTTGATAAAGGATACCGCGAGGTTACTTTGCTGGGGCAGAATGTGGATTCGTATAAGTGGAAAAAGAGTTCTGAGTCGGGAGTTCTGAGTTCTGAGTTGGAAGCGCAAGCTGATCAAAAGGGTTCTTCTACCGGGCCAGATTTGGGAGTGGCTGATGCGCCCGTTACCAATTTCGCCAATCTTTTAGAGATGGTGGCGCTCATTAATCCAGATTTGCGCGTGCGTTTTTCAACCTCGCATCCGAAGGATATTACCGACGAGGTTTTATACACTATTGCCAAATACGATAATATTTGTAACTACATACACCTGCCGGTACAATCGGGCAATACCCGCATCCTTGATTTGATGAACCGTACTTACGATCGCGATTGGTATATTAACAGGATTGACGCTATTCGCCGGATTATTGGTGATTGTGCAATTTCTACAGATGTAATAACCGGTTTTTGTACCGAAACCGACGAGGAGCATGCCGATACAGTAAGTATGATGGATTACGTGAAATACGATTTTGCCTACATGTTTAAGTATAGCGAGCGCCCCGGAACATTGGCCGCAAAACGCTATGCCGATGATATTCCCGAGGAAGTAAAACAAAAACGATTAACAGAGATAGTAGCTAAGCAACAGGAGTACTCTTACTACCGTGCACAGGCACGCATTGGTAAGATAGAAAAAGTGCTTATAGAGGGCTTCTCCAAAAAATCAAAAAACGATTATTGCGGCCGCAGCGATCAAAACGCCATGGTGATTTTCCCGGTAGCCGATAATTATAAGCCCGGCCAATACGTGAACGTTTTGATTGAAAGGACTACTACGGCTACGTTGATCGGGACGGTGGTTGAATAGAAGCAAGATATAAGAATCAAGAGATAAGACAGAACTTGCATGAGGCATAATTTTAAGAATTTGAAAGTATGGCAAAAAGCAATGGACCTAACTGATTTGATTTTTGACTATAGTAAAGATTTACCAGTAACTGAGCGCTATAATTTGGTTGATCAGATAAATAGATGCTCATGCTCCATCCCGTCAAACATAGCAGAGGGGTCTGGAAAAACAACAAGTAAACATTTTGCAGAGTTTTTATCAATTTCGATGTCATCATCTTTTGAACTTGAAACGCAGTTATTAATATGTGAGCGCCGGAAATACGGGTCGACGGATAAATTATTTAGTTGCATGGAATTAGTGGCTGAAGTTCAACGAATGATTTTTTCATTCAGAGAGCATATACTGAAACCTGAAACAAAATCTTAATTCTTGACTCTAATCTCTTGACTCTTCTTCAATATGGAAATACAAGAAATAAAACAACGCTTCGGTATCATTGGCAATTCGCCATTGCTCAACCGGGCCATAAATATAGCCAACCAGGTGGCGCCTACAGATATTTCGGTGCTGATTACCGGCGAAAGCGGGAGCGGTAAAGAAGTGTTTTCGCACATTATACACCAGATGAGTCCGCGTAAGCATGGGCCTTTTATAGCGGTGAACTGTGGCGCTATACCTGAGGGAACTATCGATTCGGAATTGTTCGGCCACGAAAAAGGTTCCTATACCGGTGCTGTTGGCGAACGTAAGGGTTACTTTGAAACCGTAAACGGCGGTACCATATTTTTAGATGAAATTGCCGAGATGCCATTAGGCACCCAGGCCCGTTTGCTTAGGGTGCTTGAATCTGGCCAGTATATTAAAGTGGGGTCATCAAAGGTAGAGAAAACCAACGTGCGTGTTATAGCCGCTACCAATGTTGATGTTTACGATGCTGTAAAAAGTGGTAAGTTTAGGGAAGATCTGTACTATCGTTTAAATACAGTACCCTTAAAAATACCGCCTTTACGCGATAGGAAAGAGGATATTTACCTGTTGTTCAGGAAATTCACATCCGATTTTACTGATAAATACCGTACGCCGCCAATTCAGCTTGATGAAGAGGCGCAACAGGTATTAATTAACTACAGCTGGCCGGGTAATGTAAGGCAGCTTAAAAACATGGCCGAGCAGTTAGCTGTATTGGAGCGGGACCGCATTATTACGGGGCCAACCTTGTTAACATATATCCCACAAGAGGCTAATGGCCGCAATTTGCCTATGCGTGTAGGTAACCCCGGTAAAGAAGACTTTTCGGAACGGGATATATTGTATAAGGTGTTGTTTGATATGAAACGCGATATGGTTGAACTGAAAAAGCTGGTGGCCGATATTATTGAGCATGGCGGTGTATCAGCCAATTACGCCAGCCACTCGCAAACGCTTAACCAGCTGTACCGCGATATTGAAATTCCGGGTAGCCCCGAAGGACAATTTACTTTGCAGCAACCCGTTAATACAAATAATAACAGCAATTTAGGCGGCAACGATGCTTATAACATAACCCACGAAGCCGAGGAGGTAGAAGAGTCACTATCGCTGATTGAAAAAGAATCAGACCTGATCCGTAAAGCTTTAAAAAAGCACAAAGGAAAACGTAAACTCGCCGCCAATGAGCTGGGCATATCTGAGCGTACATTGTACAGAAAAATTAAAGAGTTAAATTTATAGTTGATGAAAAGGTTATACGGAGCAATTATTGTTTTAAGTTTGGGTTTACTTTCATCGTGCTATACACTTAAAAACTCTGCCATACCCCTTGAGGTAAAAACCATCAACATCCAGTTTTTTGAAAACAACGCGCCGCTGGTGGTAAATAACTTGAGCCAAACTTTTACGGAGGCATTAAAAGACAGGATTCGTACCCAAAGCCGTTTAAGTATTGTGAGGAACGAGGGCGATGTGATCATGTCTGGTGCCATTATTGGCTACCAGATTGCGCCGGTATCTATCGAGGCTACTAATAACAATACGGCTCCAATTGCCGATGCCAATAAATTAAGTATTACGGTAAGGGTGAAATGCGTTTACGAGAAGGATAAAAAGGATAAAAATCTTAACTTTGAGGAAAGTATGACCCGGTTTGCTAACTACAGGGGAGATATAAATTCGCAAGAACAAAAGCTCATCCAGGAGATTACAAAGCAAATAACCGAAGATATTTTTAACAGGGCCTTTTCTAATTGGTAGGCATTTCGTACTTTCAACCACGTGGATCAATATTTAAATAACAGGCAAAACGAGATATTATGGGAGTTATTGGCCAATCCGGCCGATAATGGCCAGTTGCATAACTATGATTTGCAGCAGTTGGTTGATGAATTTCCGCAAAGTGGCATATTAAGGGCAGTGCTTGCCCATGCAGGTAACGGAAGCGACTTAAAACACGCCGCCGCTTACTTTAGCCCCAGGTTGCTGCACAAACTTATTAACGATCCTGAGAACCTGCCTGTAGTTTCTGCCGGGCAAATTGCAGGTTTTAAAAATGGGGCGGCACCTGTTTATACACCACCCGCCCGCGAAAGCGAAAACTATTTTAACATAGGTACGGCAACCGAAGTAACCGGGGAGCCGGAAGGCCTCAACGGATCGGAAGACCAATTTGAAATATTAACAGAGACGTCCGCGCCCGAATCTGTAACAAATAATGAAGCTGATGCGATAACTCAAGAGTTGGAAGAACCCGGAGCAGGGCCTGCTGTGGAAGAGTTATCAGCAGCAAATGATCAAACAGATGCTGAAGTACCGGTGTTTGTTGCAGAAGATGCGCCGCCTGTTGTTGTAAAGCCAGAGGTAGCCGACGAAAAAAACGAGGAAGATATCGAAGATGAGATTTTTGACGAAATTGTAGGCATTGAAAACATTAGTTTTGATGGCAGCTCATCAGATATAAAACCCGGGCAAGAAGTTAAAAACGATGCTGCAACCGAACAAGCGCCAGTTACTGCCGAAGAGCCCGACATGGGTGGGCAGGCCGTTGCGGAACCCAGGAAAAACCCGGCAGATATTAATTTTGAAACAGAAAAATGGATCATTGGAAGCATTGCCTCCACCGATTATTTTATGTTTGATAATTCGATAGCTGATCAAAAAGGAGTTGATAACCCTGCTTCGGTTGCTACAAGGGCGCTTCCTTTAGTTACCACAGGAGTTGATAATGCCCACGAAGCCGAAACTGTATCAAAGTATCATGATGAAAAGATGCCTTATACCTTTATGTGGTGGCTTGATAAAACACGTAAGGAGTACGCATCAACCTATCAACCATATTTGTCTCCGGTACAACAGTATGCGACGCAAGGGATAACTGCCGAAGAGAAAAAGGAGCACGCTGCCGACGAATTGCAACAGCAATATTTTGAAAATATATTTCACGATAAATCGCTTCTGGACCTGGAAAACGCCCCAATACCGGATGCTCCTGAAGTAAAGCGCAAGGAAGATATTATTATTGAAAAGTTTATCAAAGAAGAACCGCAGATAAGGCCGCCATCAATAAACAAAATAGATAATGAGAATAAGGCCAAAAAAAGTTCGGAAGATAAAAATGAGTTGGTAAGCGAAACCCTGGCGCAGATATACGCCGATCAGATGCTATATCACAAAGCGATTGCTACTTATAAAAAATTGATGTTGAAATTCCCGGAAAAAAGCCGTTACTTTGCCCACCAAATTGAACAATTAGAAAAGAAAACGAATTAATATAAAATAAAGAAATGTACATTTTAATTATCCTTACCGTTATTGTATGCGCTCTGTTAGGGCTAATCGTATTAATCCAAAACCCTAAAGGCGGCGGTTTGTCATCTAATTTTTCAAGTTCATCGCAGTTGATGGGCGTTCAAAAAACAGGCGACTTTTTAGAAAAAGGTACCTGGGTATTGGCAATTACCGTAATGGTATTGGCGTTAGCCATCAACGTGGTGGCCAAAGGTGGTTCGGCAAGTACCGTAAACCCTTTGCAAAACCAGATTGATAAGGCTTCAAAACCTTCGTCAACTGCGCCTGCAACAACGCCATTGAATGTCCCCGCAGCACCAGCTCCAAATAAAACGAAATAAGCTTACGCTTAGTAAATAGTAAAAAACGGCTTTGGAACAATCCAAAGCCGTTTTTTTGTGCCCAGCTTAACTGACACGATGGCACGGGCAGGTTAAAATACTGTTAAGGGTAAAAAGTAAAAAAACGTTTTTGCTGCCATTACAACAGTTAAGTATGTCAATATTTGCCATTGCCGGCCCTTGGCATAATTGATGAGGATTTGGTGTTTGAAAAACTTAAATAAATAAACAGTTATAACTATGTCATTAAACATTAAACCAATCGGCGACAGAGTGGTTGTAGAGGCCGCAGCGGCCGAAGAGAAAACCGCCTCGGGAATCATTATCCCTGATACCGCTAAAGAAAAACCTCAGCGTGGAACTATCGTTGCAGTAGGTAACGGTAAAGTAGATGAGCCTTTAACAGTAAAAGTTGGTGACCAGGTTTTATATGGTAAATATGCCGGTACCGAAATTACCTACGAAGGAAAAGAGTATTTAATTATGCGCGAATCTGACGTTTACGCGGTATTGTAAATTAATTAGTGAATTATTGAATTAGTGAGTTAGTGAATGCCCGACTTACTGATCAACAAAAAATCACTGGAATAATCAAAAACAAAACGGAAAAACAATTATTGAGCGTGAAAATTAAATCACTAATTCACTAACTCAATAATTCAATAACTAAAAAAATGGCAAAACAAGTTAAATACAATGTTGAAGCACGCGACGCCTTAAAACGCGGTGTTGATATTTTAGCTAATGCGGTTAAAGTAACATTAGGCCCTAAAGGCAGAAACGTAATTATTGATAAAAAATTCGGCTCACCATCAATCACCAAAGATGGTGTTACTGTTGCTAAAGAAATCGAACTGAAAGATGCTTTAGAAAACATGGGTGCCCAAATGGTTAAAGAAGTTGCATCAAAAACTGCTGATATTGCAGGTGATGGTACTACTACTGCTACCGTTTTAGCACAAGCTATTGTAACCGCAGGTATTAAAAACGTAGCTGCCGGTGCAAACCCAATGGATTTAAAACGTGGTATTGATAAAGCTGTTGCAGCTGTTGTTGAGGATTTAAAAGCTCAATCACAAACTGTAGGCGAAGACAATAACAAAATAAAACAGGTTGCTGCAATTTCTGCAAATAACGACGAGATCATCGGTTCGTTAATTGCCGAAGCTATGGCTAAAGTTGGTAAAGATGGTGTTATCACTGTTGAAGAAGCAAAAGGAACTGAAACTGAAGTTAAAACTGTAGAAGGTATGCAGTTTGATCGTGGTTACCTTTCTCCTTACTTTGTTACCAATGCTGATAAAATGGAAGTGGAGTTAGAAAATCCTTACATCCTGATCTACGATAAAAAGATCTCGTCGATGAAAGAATTACTTCCCATCCTTGAAAAACAAGTACAAACAGGTAAACCATTATTGATCATTGCCGAGGACCTTGATGGCGAAGCATTGGCTACTTTGGTAGTTAACAAAATTCGTGGTTCGCTGAAAGTTGCTGCTGTTAAAGCTCCTGGCTTTGGCGATCGTCGTAAAGCTATGTTAGAGGATATTGCTATCCTTACTGGTGGTACTTTGATCTCGGAAGAAAGAGGTTACAAATTAGAAAATGCTGATTTGACTTACTTAGGTACTGCCGAGAAAATCATTATCGACAAAGATAACACAACTATCATCAACGGTGCTGGTTCTGCCGATGAGATTAAAGGTCGTGTTGGCCAAATCAAATCTCAAATCGAATCAACTACATCTGATTATGACCGCGAAAAATTACAGGAGCGTTTAGCCAAATTATCTGGCGGTGTTGCTGTACTTTACGTAGGTGCTGCTACAGAGGTTGAAATGAAAGAGAAAAAAGATCGTGTTGACGATGCTTTACACGCAACACGTGCCGCTGTTGAAGAAGGTATTGTTGCTGGTGGTGGCGTTGCCTTCATCCGCGCGGTAGCTGCTTTAGCTGATTTGAAAGGTGATAACGAAGACGAGAACACTGGTATCCAGATCATCCGTCGCGCTATCGAAGAGCCTTTACGTCAGATTTGCCAGAACGCTGGTATCGAAGGTTCAATCGTAGTACAAAAAGTTAAAGAAGGTACAGGTGATTTTGGTTACAATGCCCGTACCGATAAATACGAAAACCTGATTGCAGCAGGCGTTATCGACCCAACTAAAGTTGGCCGTGTAGCTTTAGAGAACGCAGCTTCTATCGCAGCTATGTTGTTAACAACAGAAGTTGTATTAGCTGATGATCCTGAAGATGCTCCAGCCGGTGGCCCACCAATGGGCGGCGGCGGCATGGGCGGCATGATGTAATAGCCCCCCGGCCCCCTGAAGGGGGTGTCTGAAAATATATACTATTTGAAACCCTGTATGCTTTTGTATACAGGGTTTCGTTTTTTCAAAGGGTGGCTATAGTCATTTGAACGTAAACGGACAGTCATTAATTAATCATTTGATTAGTTTTTAAAATTATCTTAATAGCTAACCTGTATTTTTGCGTAACAATCCTAAAAGATAGTTTCTTAGGCACAGGATTTGAATAGCGTAGGATGATATGAAAAATATAACACAAAAATCAAAACAAATACACAGCGCCATAGTAGACTGGTTGTTGTTTAAGGGTCCCGAATTATTTATAACTATTTACGGTAAGTAATTAATTTTTACTTTTGCCTCCAGTTATGGAGTTGAAAGATTTTTATATTGATACACACAAATGGATAGTTGATAATTGGGTTCGCTATTCATTCGGATTAATCGTTCTGATTGTTGGTCTTTGGTTCATCAAATTTTTAAGGGCGCGGCTACGCAACCGGATGCTTCAAAGGCAGGTACACTCATCGTTACAGCCCTTTCTTCTTAGTCTTACAATTACCAGTCTTTATATATTACTTATCATTTCGGTAATTAATATTTTTGGCTTCCAGCTTACCATTTTCACTACAATAATTGGTGCATTTAGCGTTGCAGCCGGTTTGGCGCTTTCAGGTACGTTTCAAAATTTTGCGGGTGGGGTGCTCATTTTGCTTTTGAAGCCATTTGAGGTTGATGACAGTATAATAGCCCAGGGCCAGGATGGTAAAGTAGTATCTATCCAGATTTTTTACACCGTTTTAATTACCGCCGATAACAAGCAGGTAATTATTCCCAACGGAAAGCTTTTTAACGAGGTGATTGTAAACGTAACCCGTGAGGGTAAACGCCGGTTGGATTTTGAGATTAAGATAGCATACGCCAATGATCTGGATAAAGTGAAGGGTATCATTAACCAGGCCATCAGTTCAACCCATGACCTGCTTACAGAACCGGCCGCAAGGGTAGGAATTATCAGTATGGAGATAGACTCAGTACGTATTACCATAAACGTATGGGTGGAACCAGCCAACTTTTTAACCGCCAAAATAGCCCTGCAGGAAAAGATATTTAAGGATTTCAGCGCTAATGGAGTTGCGTTCCCGAAGGCGGGGTAGAGTTAACGGACGATTTCGCCCTGAAACCAAAGAATACCCCTTGCAAGCATCCCCTTGCGAATTTGATCTGCTTTGATATTGTTGTTGGTGATGTAAGTATCAATTACAAAATCGCTGCCAGTTTTTTGGCCACGGTCGAGTTTTAACATCATCATGCACCCTATCGAAACAGGATCGACCGGAGCACCTTTTATTTCGAGAATTACAGCTTCAAATGAAAAATAACTTTTGTTGCTGTACTTGTTGTTTGCCCAAAATCCCTTAGGTTGCTGATTTATTTCATTGGTGTTTGTGTCTGCCTCAAAAAGCTCTAACACCAAGGCCGATAACCGGACTTCAACATTAGGTTGAGTTTGGTAAATCTGTTTATTAACCGCGTAATCTGTAGCAAAAAAACTCACCGGAACAGTCCTGTTCAGGTTGCCTTCAATTTCGGCTTCTATAATAGGTTCGCCGTCGTCCCACTCTACAATTTGTTGTGTATAAAAAAGGGTTTTAAATTCAGTTTGTATGTAGGGGTATACAGCTTCTCGTTGCTGGCCAATTGTCACCACGCGTAAATATGGATTTCCTGCTTTACCGCCTACCTTTGCAAAGGTTGATTGAGTGATACCGGCCACTTCGTTTATTAGTACTGGAGCATTTAGCAGTGCCTGGTTAACAATTGTATATAATACGCTTCTGCCTGGTAGCAGGAAATACCTCCTGAAACCAATTAAAGCACAAAAATGTAAAGCATGATCTTCTCCTTTGTGTGAAATTATTTCAACCGATGGTTTTGCATGGCGTTGGGTTGATTGCTGATATAATTCAAAAACGGTTAACGCTGGTTTGCCGCCAGTTTCATTAAACCATACTTTGTAATTATATTGTGCCCGGTTTAATACCGCATCGAAGTGATCCTCATGTAGGCCCCTATTAATTAATATGGTTTTAACGTCGTCCACTTTTTTTCCATCATTGACCATGGCTTTGGTGGCGATATCAATGTATTGTGAAATGCTTGTTGCCCGTCTTACGTATAAGGCCGGTTCTAATTGAGGAAGTGCGGGCTGGCTTTTTTTTGCAATTTTAGTAACGATATCTATTCCATCCAAAAGCAATTTAAGTGTATGCAGCATAACCTTAAATCTTCTGTTTAGCCTTTAATTCCAAATACTTGTTGATGGTATTAACCGTCAAATTTTGCGGCGCACTTAAAATAGATTGGATCCCATATTTAGCCAGCTCTTTTACTATGAGTTTTTTATCGTAAGCAAACTTTTCGGCGATGGTTTTTATGTAGATACCTTCAAGGTCGGTTGCCTGTTTTTCGCTCAGGGTTTTAAGTTCGGTGTTTTCAAAAAACACTACCAGCAGCAGGTGAAATTTGGCTATCCGTTTCAGGTAGGGCAGCTGCCGGTTAAGGGCGTTCATGCTTTCGTAATTGGTGAAAAAGACTACCAGGCTGCGCTGTTTTATTACTGTACGTACGGTGCTGTATAATAGTTCCATGTTGGTTTCCAGGTAGCGGGTACGCTCCTTATACAAAACCTCCAGTATTTTATTCAATTGCGAGGATTTTCTATCGGCAGGAATAACAGCACCAATTTTTTCAGATGCGGTAATCAAGCCCGCCTTGTCCTCTTTTATGAGCGCAACACTTGATAGCACAAGGCTGGCGTTTATAGCATAATCCAACAGGCTTAAGCCTTCAAAAGGCATTTTCATCGCCCTTGATTTATCTATTATACAATACACGTGCTGCGATTTTTCGTCGGTATAGGAGTTAACCATCAGGTTGCCCTGCCTGGCGGTGGCTTTCCAGTTAATGGTGCGGTAGTCGTCGCCGGCAACATAGTTTTTTACCTGCTCAAACTCCAGGCTGTGGCCAATACGGCGTATTTTTTTTATGCCGATATCTGTGAGCCGGTTAGAGATAGCCATCAACTCATATTTACGCATCTGGAGGAAGGATGGGTATACCGGCAATGTCTCGGCCTGCTGAAAAGTATAACGCCTCGTGATGAGCCCTAATGGCGATTTGGCGTAAACCCGGATATCGCCAAATTCGTACTCGCCGCGTTTGGTAGGCCGCAAGCTATAGCTTATCAGTTTGCGCTCATGTGGTTTTAAGGTTGTTTTAAACCAGATGTCGCGCTTTTGAAACTGAAACGGAATCTCGTCGATAATGCCAATGCTGATATTAAAAGGATACCAGTTTTCACAATAAACACCCAGTTCGTTTTCGTCGCTGTTGCTTAATCTTTCGGGAGCATGGCGCTTGGCAAACACGCCTTTGGCCGTTTTATAAAGCATGAGCACATCAATCATAAACAGCAATACCAACGCCCAGAAAACCAATGCCGGTATTACTCCAAGCCAGGGAAAAAAGAATGATAGCACAAACACTACCACGCTTATTCCCAAACCGGTAAACAGGCGGTTGGTTAAAAAAAGATCTTTGTAAAACAGGCCGTAAATGTTTTTCACAAAAAATGGGTTATCGTGGTACCTCTATTTTTTGAATAATTTGCCCAATTACATCGTCGGGGCTCAGGCCTTCCATTTCCTTATCGGGCGTAAGCATTACACGGTGCCTTAATACCGGGGCTGCAGCATAAATAATGTCATCAGGCGTAACAAAATCACGCCCTTTAATAGCCGCCAATGCCTTGGCTGCATTGATCATAGCCAGCGTAGCCCTTGGCGAACCACCCAGGTATAATGATTTATGGTTGCGGGTTTCATGAACAATTTTAGCTGTAAATTCCAGCAGCTTGCGCTCAACATGTAGGGCCCTTACCTGTTGTCTTAGCGAAATAATTTCGGCAGCCGATAATACAGATGCAATGTTGTTTAACTGATCTGTAGTTTTTTGCTGATGTTGTTGGGTTATAATAGCAATCTCTTCTTCAAGAGTTGGATATTTAATTTCTATTTTAAATAAAAATCTATCTAATTGTGCTTCGGGCAGTCGGTAAGTGCCTTCCTGTTCAACCGGGTTTTGGGTAGCTAGTACAGTAAAGGGCTCCTGCATTTTATAGGTATGCCCGTCAATTGTAACCTGCTTTTCTTCCATCACCTCAAACAAAGCCGATTGTGTTTTTGCCGGTGCGCGGTTAATTTCATCTATCAGGATGATATTGCCAAATATAGGTCCCTGCTTAAATTCAAACTCAGTTGATTTAGGATTGAATACAGAAGTACCTAATATATCTGATGGCATCAAATCCGGAGTAAACTGAATGCGGGAGTATTTGGCATCAATAGCTTTTGAAATAAGTTTGGCGGTGAGTGTTTTGGCTACTCCGGGTACCCCTTCAATCAAAATGTGCCCATCGGCCAATATGCCGGCTATCAGCAAGTCGATAGACACAGTTTGCCCCACAATAATTTTACCCAGCGTAGCTTTAATCTGGTCAACAGCCAGGCTTAACCTGCTCATATCAGTTCGTTGTTCAAAAAAATCATTTTCCATTGTGTCCGGTTTGGCTGTAAAATTTCTCTATAAGTTTATTTAATCTGATTAATTCGTGGTCGGTAACATGGTGTTGCGCACCTACAAAAATTACCGAATGCACCAGGTCGGTAATAAATTCGATGGCTACGCCCGTTTTTTTTGATAAAGTATCTATAAATTCATTATCAAGTTTGTTGGTTTTAAGGCGGTAATAGTCTCTGAAATGCTCCAATAAATAAATCACTTTTTTGTGGGCTATGTTGGCATTGTCGCGTTTTTCATAATAAACCTGCCCTACAACAGTTACAAACTCCAGGGTCGAATTTTGTAAAGGCTCTACTACCGGTATAACCCGCTGGCGGCGTTTCATTTCGAAAAAAATAAAAACTAAAATACCGCAAAGGCTCAGGTAATATGCCCATTGCAAAGCTGGGTTAGCAAAAAATACCCTTAATGGTGAAAGATCTTCAGGGATATCGCCATTTTGAAATTGGTCCCAATACAAATGGCCGGTAGCCGGTAGGTAGGAGAATGCTTTTTCGACAAAGTCGGATCCTTGCCTGGTTAATAGGCTGTAGTTGGTGAATAAGTCGGGTGTAGCACATAAATACAGGTGCCCCTTGCCAAAACTGTAACTCATAAAAGTGCAGTGATTGGCATAATTTTGAGCCAAAACGGTTGCTTTGGCTGTATCAAGACTGCTAAAATATTGGTTTGCAATATCTCGGTTAAACAGGTAGTTACTTTGAGCCCGTAATTTGCTGTTAACAAAATTAAAAGATACGTTATGTTTAGCATACTCGGCCTGCGACTCAATTTTTAGCGAATCGGCAAGGTAGCCACTCCAATTAAATGCCGACATAAACACCGAATTGCCTGCTTTGACGTATTTCATCATTTCGTCAAAATCAAATTTATTGAGCTTTATGCTTTTGGCTATAATGATGTAATTACCCTGCTGCAGGCTATCGTTATGGAAAACATTGTAAATAGATTTGTTGGTATTGGCAATTTCGGCGTCGGGAAAAAGCTTTTCAAGCTGGTTATGCAAAATATAAGTCCCAAACGGAATTTTATCGTTTTTGGCAAGTGTTGATTGCCAGTTAATAGCGTTGGGCTTATTGTACTGCGCAACAAGGTATACTATAAGCAGGATACTGGCAATTGAAATATAGATTTTAAAATCCTTCATGATATCTCCTTTTTAAAATCTGTAAATAACGTACTGATGTTTTTAAAAACGGAGGCATCAATGCCAAACTCGCCATACCAAATATATTCAAACTGTAGTGTTAGGGTTTTAAATACCTGGCGCTGATTGGGGTTGGTTAATTCATTAATGTAGGCATTGTTTGTTTTGTCAATCTGCCATTTAATAAGGTCGGCATCGCTAAGCTGTTTCAGGCATTTTAAATACAGCAGCCTTACAGCCAGGCGGTAATTGTGCTGCGCGATGGCACGCTCCAATTCGTCGTCAAAATTGATGTCGTGGATGTTTTCCAACGATTCCTGGTAGGGTAAATTTGCTCCCATTGATTTGCGCCTGAACACATGCAGTAAATCGATACCGGCCAGTTTAAGAACCAGGAACACCACAGCCGCAAGCCCTGCGCCTATGAAAAGATACTGCAGTACATATAACAGCACCTGGAAAAACGGGTTCACTTTATTATCCGAAATTTTTGCTGGTTTAAACAGGTTTTTAAGCCAGGTCCAAAACCAATGCCAAAAGCGTGTCCACCATGATGGGTCTTTTTGTATTTCTTCATCGTATTTAAACTCGGGAAGTTTGCTGTAGGCTTTAATAGCTGCGCTATCCAGGTGCCGCACATTTACCTGTTGGGTGTCCAGCTTCAGTATTAAAGGTTTCGTGCTCTTTTTAGCAGGAACAACACCTTTAACTGAATGAACGGGAATAGCGAATGAAAAAAATATAAAGCAGAGCAGGCGCAGCATATTAATATTCTTCAAGCGGTAAATCATTCTCGGGCGTTATTGTG
The DNA here is from genome assembly GCF_028736215.1 of Mucilaginibacter sp. KACC 22773. Classification (NCBI taxonomy): domain Bacteria; kingdom Pseudomonadati; phylum Bacteroidota; class Sphingobacteriia; order Sphingobacteriales; family Sphingobacteriaceae; genus Mucilaginibacter; species Mucilaginibacter oryzagri. Next base: position 5,817,394 of record NZ_CP117883.1, on the reverse strand, counting down.
CCCACCTGGTTTATCCTGTTTAATAGGCTGGTGCCATCTTTACTTTCGGTTAAATTGAAATAGCAAAGGGAAAGGCTAACTACGGGTATAATAATAAATACCTGGCACACTTGCTGAAGTGCCGCGCCAATTACTGCAGCAGCTATCGAAAAATGAGCACCCCCTTTAACATGGGTTACTAAACTGATAGCATTAACAATGCTAACTGGTATAACTATAATGGCGCGGCATACTGAAAATATTATCCAGGTAACTACCAATGCGCCAAAAGTTGCCCACCAGTTTTCCTTTATCAAAACAAAACTGCGGTTAAAAGCGTAGCCAAAACTGGTGTTTTCCATGATCATTATAGGGGCCACTAATGCCAGGATAGGAGACATGTATATACCAGGGATTAAACAAAATACAAAACCAACCGCCAGTAGGAGGTTGATCAATATTGAGCTGCCTAATATTTTTAGAAAATAAAATTTGATATAACCCCACATCTCTTCCGCTGTAGGCACCTGGTTGCCCTTCTCTTTATACAAAGCCATATAGCAAAAAACAGTAACCATTATGGCCGTGATGCTTAATAGTGTAAACACCATGGTTAATGCAAATTCGATACCGAAAAAATTAAAAAAGGATGGTGCGTATTGATTGGTATAAGCCCCGCTTGTAAGATTATTAAAATTAGTGGTCATTTTTAGCTGCATCAGGCAAGCGCTAATGGTTGCTGCTACTATAAAAATACCGCAAAACGTAAAAAAGTAACTAAGCAGGGGCTTTAGGTTTTGTTTAATAAAAAGAAACGTGTCGCTTATTATTTCGCCAAAATCGCGGGTTTTAGCTAATTCAATTTTTGGTTGCATAGTGGTTTAGGGTTTTATAAATTTTATTGGGGTATATAATTACATACCAAATGATAAACAATAATGACGAAGTTAAAATGCTAACGCTAAGCCAAACAGGCATTTCGGTATGGCGGGTTACAAAACCTTCAAAAAAGGCCGCAACAATTAAAATTGGTACTATGCCAATGGCTACTTTCATACCGTCTTTCGCGCCTCTTTTTAAGGATACCAAGCGTGTATACGTTTTAGGAAACAAAAGGCTGTTGCCTAAAATAATGCCAGCAGCACCCGCTATCATAATAGACGAAATCTCTAAAGTACCATGTATCCAAACTACCAGGATTGATTTTAAGCCCAATCCCTTACTGAAAAAGTAGTATTGGAACGAGCCCAGCATCAGCCCGTTACGGAAAAGAAAATAAACAGATCCGACAGAAAATATAACGCCGCTTACAAACGTAACCAGCGATACATAGATGTTGTTGGCTGCTATAGCCAAAAACATCAATGTTTCGCCACCTTGTTTGTACACACCAAACGGGTCGCCTTTGGCAATGTTTGCATTGGTCATGTCTATATAACTGTCGCCCAAAATAAGACGCACAAAGTTTTCATCATATTTTGCCGATAGCGCACCTATCAAGCAAAATATGATGAAAAATATAAATGAGTATAGCAACGGCCTTTGGTAGGTTTTAAACAAAATGGGCAATTCGTATTTCCAAAAGGTTAAGAAGCGGTTGCTTTTTTCGCTTTTGTTTTTGTAGATGGATTGATGTAAACCTGCTGCCAGCCCGTTAAGGTAGGCCGTGGTTTTTGATTTTGGATAAAATGTTTTGGCGTAAGCAAGGTCGTCGGTTATTTGGATAAACCTTTCGGCAAGCTCATCAGGATCGTCCGTTGGCGATTGTTCAAAGCTGCTCCATTTGGCAGCGTTTTGTTTTACAAAAAGAGGTTCGCGCATCAGTTATCCAACATTGAAATATTTTGTTAAAATAATTACAAATGCGATATATAACAACTAAAAAAAACATAATTAGCGTTTATATTTGATGATATGCAAACTATAAGAATAACCACATCACAAAACATTGATATTGACTACGAAGTTGCCGGCCTGGGCGAACGTATTGTTGCTTACCTGATCGACATGGCCATGTTTATAGTAATATTTATTGCAGCCATGATTGTGATGTCGATGTTAAACATACTAAATTCCGAAGGGGCGCTAATTGGCGTTTTGGTTATTATATATGCATCGCTATACGTGTTTTATGACTTGGCTTGCGAAATTGCCATGAACGGGCAAAGTGTTGGTAAGCGCATCATGAAAATAAAGGTGATAAGCCTTGACGGTGCCCGGCCCCGGTTCAGCCAATACTTGTTACGCTGGCTGTTTAGGATTATTGATTTTTTCCCGGGCACTATGCATTTGTGTGGATTGATAAGTGTTGCCGTATCTGATAAATCGCAGCGAGTGGGCGATATGGTTGCCGGTACTACACTCATCCGCACCCAGGCGCGCACAAAAATCAACAATATAGCTTTTAGCCCCTCTGCCGATGATTATCAGCCGGTTTTTGCTGCCGCTGCCAGCCTTAATGATAAAGATATTGAATTGATAAATGAGGTAATAAACAGCTATATTAAAAATCGTAACAGCGTGCTGGTGTTTAATATGGCACAACGTATCAAAGACCTCTTAGGGATAACACCGCCAGCCGAAATGAACGATATGTTGTTTTTGCAAACCATTATAAAAGATTACAGCCACATTGTAGCTCAGGCAGATGTACTATAATGCCGGTAAAGGCTGTACATTTTGATGCAATAGCTAATAAGCACTATACTGCCAACAATCATAAACAGTGTTTTTTTTACCGCTGATTTTTTGGTGTCGAGCTTAAAATAGTTATCTGCAATACCGTAGGCAAAAAATAAAAGGAGAGGGATGGCAGGAGGGTATAACGCGAAGCTTTTATTTAAATCGCCTTGTACAAGGGCAATTACCGAACGCTGAAAGCCGCATCCGGGGCAATCAATACCGGTGAAATATTTAAACGGACAGGGTATTAAATGATTTTGCAGCCAGTGGATAAAACCCAACTGACTGCAAAATAATTGTAATGTGATAAAATTGGGCAGCATTAAGCTTGCGGCGTATTAGGGTTAAATGGATCCTGATAATCTTTTGAAGGATCATATGGTTGAAAACCCGCAAAACCAGCACCAGCAGGGCCAATATATTGGTAATTACCAAAGCCGAGTATTGGATAAAATATAAATGGCAATAGTAATAAGCCTATGGTAAAACCTTCGCTTTGGCCGTAGCTTTTGCTTAATAGATTAATAGTCCAGATGCCAAAAATAAAATTGACGCATGGTATTAAAAACATAATAATCCACCATACAGGTTTGCCAACAATTTCAAGTAGTACGATAACATTGTAAATAGGAATAATTGATGCCCATCCTGGCTTACCAGCCTTTTCAAATACTTTCCACATACCAACAACTACAATTACCCACGTAATAATAGCTGGTATCATCATAATTCCAAATAAAGCGGCAAACACCGCGGGAGAACCGGAAGAAGCGTCGTAAGTTTCCATTTTTTAAGGTTTGAGTGTTTTTATAAGTTTTAGTTCATGCAAAATATAAATTTTTTAAATAAAAATTAAGCACTCCATCATATTTATTACAAAGCTTAGTTAGCTTATTATTTTTAAATTTGATGCCGATGGTAAGGGAGCAAATTTCGGTATTTGATATGTTTAAAATAGGGATAGGGCCGTCAAGCTCGCATACCCTTGGGCCGTGGCGCGCTGCCCAGCAGTTTGTATTATCGTTACAACAGCAGAAGGTGCTGCCGCTTGTTAACCAGGTACAAATACTGCTTTATGGCTCTTTAGCCAAAACGGGCCGGGGCCATGGTACCGATATCGCTATTTTGCTCGGCTTGAGCGGAGATGATCCTGTAACTTTTGAGGTTGACAAGATTACCCCTAAAATTAACCACATCACTACATCACATAAATTGATTTTAGGTGGAATTAAAGAAATTGAATTTTCGGTAATTAACGACCTGTTGTTTTTGTTTAACGAAAGTTTGCCTTTTCATCCCAACGCGGTTACTTTCCAGGCGTTTTTGAGTAATGGCAAAGCGGTGTCCGAAACGTATTACTCCATAGGCGGAGGATTTGTGGTTAAGGATGGCGCATCAGCCCAATCAAAACATGAGGTCGATCTGCCGTTCCCGATTGATACTGCTGCCGATTTATTGCACTGGTGTATAAAAACAGGCCTTCGGATTTCGGAAGTGGTGATGGAGAATGAGCTGGCGTGGCGTACTGAACAGGAAACCCGTGCAGGTGTGCTGAATATTTTTAAGGCTTTAAAAGAGTGTATGTACCGCGGCTGCCATACCACAGGCCAGTTACCCGGCGGTTTAAATGTGGCCCGGCGTGCCTTTAAACTGAATGCAAAACTAATAAACAACAGGCCTTACAGTAACTACGATGAATGGATTACCGCTATAAGGCAAACAGGCGATAGTTTTAAAAATATATTGGATTGGGTGAGTTGTTTCGCGTTGGCTGTAAACGAGGAGAATGCCTCTTTTGGTAGGGTAGTAACCGCGCCAACCAACGGCGCTGCCGGCGTTATCCCTGCCGTATTACAATACTATATTGTTTTTTGCGAGGGTAACACTGATGAAAAAGTCATCCAATTTTTGCTGACGGCTTCCGAAATTGGGAGCATCTTTAAAAAAGGCGCCACCATATCGGCAGCCATGGGTGGTTGCCAGGCCGAAATTGGCGTTTCATCTGCTATGGCTGCTGCCGCATTAACAGAATGCTTGGGTGGCACCCAACGGCAGGTACTCATGGCTGCCGAAATAGCCATGGAACATCATCTTGGCCTTACCTGCGACCCTATTGGCGGCCTGGTACAAATCCCCTGCATCGAGAGAAATACCATGGGGGCCATAAAAGCCATCACGGCATCGCAGTTAGCTTTACAAAGCAATCCCGAAAAAGCCAAGGTAAGCCTGGATGCCGTAGTAAAAACCATGTGGCAAACCGCGCTTGATATGAACTCCAAGTATAAAGAAACATCTGATGGCGGGCTGGCTATTAATATCCCTATCAGCTTGCCGGAGTGTTAAGCCCCTGGCCCCCTAAAGGGGGAGTTGTATATCAGGTCAAACGCATCTAATTGGGTTAACATAACTTAACACATTTCAGATATGCTTTTCATAAATATCTAATAATCAATCTATTGTATTTAAACATGGTTAACACTAAACTGATTGCGCAATGGAGGCGAATCAAAAAATATTTGTGCCTGGTGTATTGAAATAGCAGTTATCTTATCAGAATTCCAGCGGGGGTGTTTATTACTCAACGTTATACAGGTAAACTATCCGGCCCAAATTACCGTCGGCATCAATTCCTTCCACGGTTACGCGGTAAGTGCCCCTGGTATCGGCGTTAAAAAAATCAAATTCGGCAACGGCTTTGTCGACTATAATGGTTGGGTTCCAATAAATGGTTGTACGCAAATCGGGCTTTGAGTCGCTTTCATTGATCTTATCATATTTGGGCGAATAAAACTCCCTTGCCTTGTATAATCCGTTTGATTGGTATGTGATAACATCCGGTGTTGATGGTTTAATTGCGGTGCCGGAATGTTTCCTGGAAATGAGGTAAAGTACTTCCCTTGCGCCTGTTGTCATATCCATTTGCCCGGTTGTTCTGATTACTTCGGCACTTTCAATATCTGTCAGTAAAAGGGCACTAAAAATGGCCGGGTCAATAATACTTCCGTCAAGCTTTACCATCATTGGCGGCGGGTTTGGGTAATATTTAGCTATAGACCGTGCGGTATAAAACGAAGCGCCTTCTGCCGAGCTCCTCATCTCGATACCGCGCAGGCGTACGCCCAAAAAAGTGCTCAGGCTTTCTCCAGTCGGCTCTTTCGGAAAATCATTTATCACCTGGTCGGGGTGTTCTGCATGGCTAAAAATGTCTTTTGGCGTATCCTTTTTGTCTTTTATCACCACTTCTTTAAGTTGTATAGTGCGCTTGTCTAAACTTAATTTTAGTTGTTGTTTAACCTGCTTTTGGTAAGCAGTTAATTCTTTTATTGTATCCTTTTCGCCGGGTGCGTTTCTAAACGCAAATGATTTATGACCGGATAAGGTATCAAGCACAACCATTACATTTTTTTTATCCTTATCGGTACGTGCTTGTATCACGTACCTTGCGCTATCCTCAGGCAGCCTGTTAAAGCTGAATTTTCCGTTTTCATTGGTTACGGTATCCAGCATGAAAATGCCAGCTTTGGTTGTTAACAGCTTTACTTTGCCGTTGGGTACCGGTTTGCCATCTAAAGTTTTTACATATCCGGAAATCTGTAATGATTTTTCGGCTTCAAATACCGGTTGCTGGTGCTTATCAGCTAATACCTGTTTCCATTCAAAACGACGATAACCCTGCGTAAGCATTAATATATCCAGGTCGGCCCGGGTTTTATCGGTTATATCAGTAAAGTAGTAGTTGGGCTGCTCGATATATCCTTTAATATCCGAAGTAAGCAGCAAATTGTTCAGGATCGTGTTTTCTGACAATTCATCCACAGGTGTAAAATCTTCGTTGATCACAGATACCGAAAAGCTTCCTGTAGTATAGCTATCGTCGGCAGTTTTGGCATCTAAGCTAAATTTTACTTTTTGCCTGGCTGCAGAAGTTTTGCCTGCCGATGTTACGCTGAGTTTGAGTGCATGGTTATTTTGGATAAAGACTACGCGTTCATTAAGCGGCTCGCCATTTGCAGCAAATAGTGTAAATCGTGTTATCCCTGTTGGGAAACGTTTTTTATCAATAACCGTATTGAAGCTTTGTGCCGCCAGCCTGAATGCGGCTGTGTAACAAATTTTACCAGCCGACTGTGCAAGCAGGTAATAGCCTGCGCTTTTTTGAGTTTCAAATAGCTTATTTGAGGCAACTATGCGTACACTTAAACTATCGGCCTGTGTATTATTAATGGCGATGGCAAAACCTTCATCATGCGCTTTTGGTAAATCAAAGGTATACCGGTTGCCATTTTTACACGTTATTTTAACCTTGTAAAGTTTGCCTGTTGCCGGCGTAATGGCAAATACCCCCATTCCTAAATGCCGGGTTTTAAATTCGGCTACTTCATTGTCGTCATTATCTGTTACTAATCCTTCCAGGTCTTCGCCCAGTCCTTTTTCATCTACCGACTTTATAGCTACTTTTGATCGCAGGCCGTTAATGAGTAGGCCTCCCTCCGGAAAAAACTGCACATCGGGCTTGGCCGTTATATTTTGTTTTTTTGCCTTTATCGCCTGTAAATCGCCTATGCTTATCTGTTGGCTAAAGAAATATGCCGGATCATCGTTACGCATCCAATTAGTATACGCCCGTAATTGATATTTACCCGTTTTTAATAAGACAGGCAAGGCAATATCTCCCCATCCTATGCCCGAGCTTAAAGGCAAGGCCATCCGGCTTATTACCGAATCTTTTGCTGTAAGTAATTCAACATACGCCACGTTGCTGATTGACGACAAGGAGTGGTTTTCGCCGGTTACCACATAGGCCTTAAACCAAATGGTATCGCCAGGCATATACCCCTGTTTATCAAAATGCAGATGAACCTTCTCTACCGGGTTTGCCGATGAATATTTTTCGAGCGCATTAATGGTGCGGGCCAAAAACGCCGAATCGGTTTGGGCAAAGCCGTTCAATGCGCAAAATAAAGTAAACAGGAAAATGAAGGTTAGGCTAAGTTTCATAAAAAACAATAAATGCAATAGTTGAGGGGGCACGCAATAATTAACTGCTACCAACCCGGTTTACTCCACCTTATAGGTATAAACCTGCCGGCCAAGGTTACCCTCAACGTCAATTCCTTCAATTAAAATGCGGTAAGTGGCTTTAGCATCTGCATTAAAGAAAGAAAACGTGGCATTGCCATCTTTATCCGTTATAATATTAGGTTTCCAGTATATGGTTGAGCGTAAATCCTGCATCTGCGTATTAGTTTTAGGGTCGTCATACGCCGGCGAATAAAATTCGCGGGCTTTGTAATATCCCTTTGGTGCATAGGTTACAACACCCGGTGCATAGCGGTTGTAAACAGAGCCATCGCCGCCGCGCCTTGTCGTGATAACCAAAACGCCACCTCCACCACGAAAGCCATAAATTGCCGTATTGCCTATGGTGCGTAAAACTTCAACACTTCCTACGTCATTTGTAGATAAAGTATTTAAATAATCTCCATCAACCTGCATTCCATCAACCATAACGGTCATCGGCTGGTTTTGGCTGCGGGTTGAGTAAGGGACTCCATTTCTAAAAGTCACCCCAAATATTTTCATTTGTAAGGAAGAGACAAAGTTTCCGCCCATGTTCTCAAAATCTTTGTAAGTAAGTACCTGGTCGGCGTTGCCGGGGCCATTTAAATTGTTGGAGTTTTTGACAAGGTCTTTTTTGCTCTTTACGTCCTTTATAAATACTTCTTTTAAAACAATAGTATGGTTGCCAATTCCATATTTAATATCCTCATTAAACTTGCTTTTGCTGTTTTTAAGATAAACAGCCTGGCCATCGCTGATGTTTACCTGTATATCGGGAGCATTTTTGTTTTTGCCTGTGGCTTGCGGGGCAATATTATCCAGTTCAATTTCCAGGTTTTTGCGGTCTTTAGCGGTGCGCGCCTGTATTACAAACCGGATGCTGTCCCTGAAAACAAGGTCTTTAAAAACAAAGTTACCCTTATCGTCAGATACCGTATCAATCATGAAAACACCGCCCGCTGTAGTGAATAACGTTACTTTACCCCTTACGACGGGTTTGCCCCAAAGGGTTTTTAAATGGCCGGATACCTGCAATGTTTTTTCGGGTTTATAAACTATTGGGTTAAAACTATCATTCAGTATTTTCTTCCATTCAAAACGACGATAGCCTTGCGTCATGAGCAGCACATCCAGGTCGGCCTGTGCATTTGCGTTCGCGTTGTGAAAATAATAGCCCGGTTTTTCGATATATCCTTTCAAATCGGACGAAAGCAGGATATTTGATAGGATAGTTTCTTCTGCCGTTTCATCAACCGAAACTTTCGACAGATCAATAACCGCTGCCGAGAAACTGGCGCTTACCGGCTTGTCCTCGGTATTTTTGGCATTCAGGCTGATGGTCACTTTTTCACGGGGGGCGTATTTTTGCTTGTCGCCGGTTACCGAAAGTTTTAAATCATCATTGTTTTTAACAAACACCAGGCGCTCGTTTAGCGGTTCGTCCTTATCTGAAAATAAAGTGAATTGCACAATGCCAGATGGGAATTTGCTTTTAGGGATTTCGGCGGTAAAAGTTTTTCCGCCATCCGCACTGTTGCCTGCGTAATAAATCTCGCCCCCCACCTGCGCTACCAGCAGAAGCCCTGCTGTGGGCGTAGCACCATTTAAGAGGTCTTTGCCCGGCAGTATTTTAATCAAAATGTTGTCGTCATATGAATTATCAATGGCTAAGGAGTACGCGTTATCAACCGCCTTAGGCAAATCAAATATTCCTTCAGTTCCGTCAGGATAGGTAATGTGTGCTTTGTAGGTTTTCCCCGCCGTCGGCACAAATTTAAAAAAACCCATACCCAGGTGAGTGCTATTGAAATTGGCAGTTACCTGGTTTTGGTCATCCATTATAGTCCCCTTTACATCTACCCCCAAACCATCGGCGCCAATGGCCTTAAAAGCTATTTTTGAATTTATCCCGTTAATAAGGGCACTGCCTTCGGGGAAAAACTGAACATCAATTTTGTTGGATACTGCCTTTATGGCAATGGCTTTCTCGGCCATTTTCTTCTCGGCATATTTAATGGTGGTTAGTATTTGACCGGTGGCGGCAAAATCGTTAGTGCTGTTTATAAAGCTAGCTTCAATATTACCTTTATCATCGGTAACACCCTTGCCTTTAAAAACGGTTTTCCCGTTCAGCTCAATATGGTAGCTCACTTCCTTAGCTACATAAGGTTCGCCGTTAATATTACTATAGCTAATGAGCGCGTTTACCTTTTGTTTGCCATTTTGAGTGGAATAAGTAAACGCGGTTTTAGTAAAAACGTTATTGCTGATGCTATTTGTAACGGTAATTGTTTTATCAAAAAAATAAGCTTCACTTTCATTACGCATCCAATTGGTATAAGCGCGAATACGGTAGTTGCCTTCTTTCATCGAATCGGCAAGGGCAAAATCGCCATTGGCCAGGCCGCTGATTAATGGTAATTTGATACTTCGCTTTACAGAGTCATTTTCGTCAATCAGGTCAACATTCAAAATTTCGCTTAATGCCGAAAGCTGGTGTTTATTACCGATGGTTACGTACGCTTTAAACCAGATGTCATCGCCAATAGCATAGCTGGGTTTATCAAATTGCAGGTAAACTTTTTCCTGCGGATGCTCGGCCCGCCATTTATCAAGCTGGTCGACCATTTTGCGCAGCAGTTCTTCGCCCGGGCCCTTAAAACTCAAAATAGCTGTAGCGATTACAGTTATCAATAAACCGGCAAAAAGAGGTTTGTTTTTCATCAGGTAAATAATTTTCAATCTACGGAAAATATTATAATAATATTATAACAAGTGTGTTACGGCAGGGGAGGCTCGGAAAATGGTTTAGGTTTTACGTGCTACGTTATAAGTTTTACGTTGATAAAACTGTGTTTAAAGTTATGGAGGTTTTGGGTTTTCATAGGTAGAGGTTTTGGATAGTTGGCGGTTTGACTGTTGGTTTAGGTAAAGGTTTAATCCGTCGGAAAAAAAAGTGAACATGTTTCTTACGACTAAAGGCTAATTAGCCCTAAAAAAACGCACAACGTATCACGTATAACTTACAACGTACTAAAACTTATTCTTCCACATCATGCTTTCAACCGGGCGGGTGGTAGGGTTGTTGTATTTGGCGTTGTTTTTGGTGTTGTACAGGGTTTCAATTTCGCCTTCAACAACAAAATATATCAGTTGGCCAATGGGCATGCCGGCGTATACGCGCACGGGTTGGGCGCATGATATTTCAAGTGTCCAGGTGTTGCAAAAACCAACGTCGCCTTTGCCGGCTGTGGCATGTATATCAATACCCAAACGGCCAGTGCTCGATTTTCCTTCCAAAAAGGGTACATGTTTATGAGTTTCGGTATATTCTACCGTTACGCCCAGGTAAAGGGTGTTGGGCTGCAGTACAAAGCCCTCTTTAGGTATCTCAAAGGCATCAATTTCGTTATGTTTTTTGGCATCAAGTACCCTATCGCGGTAAGTAGCCAGGTGTTTACCCAAATGCACATCATAGGAATTGGTGCCAAGCTTCTCGCGCGCAAATGGTTCAATAATGATGGTTCCTTTTTCTATTTCTTCGAGGATGCGCTTATCAGATAATATCATAGCCAAATTTGATGAGGGGCGAAAATATGACTAATTACCGCAACAGGCAACAATAAACAATCAAACATTGTTGAAATTGATTGTTGAATGGAATTTGGTATACAGTTAATTAAAAATCAATCGTTTATGAATATGATATGGCAATTATTATAATTAAATTTATTTGGCATAAGTTTGCGTCCGATTTTGCAATTTTACTTTTATGGCGATAGCATACCGGCAGCGTATTGATGATGACACTGAGTTTGCACTCTGGAAAATAGAGGAGCAGGCAGATGACCTGTATAAGCAATTGCAATTGGATGAAGATGAGAAAGCTTATGTTGAAAAGCTAAGCCACAGTAAGCGCTATCTGCACTGGTTGGGTACCCGCGTATTGTTGCGCAAAATGCTGAGCACCGATGAATATATTGATTGCAAGGTTGACGCGCATGGTAAGCCGTACCTGGTAAACCTGCCATACCATATTTCGCTGAGCCATTCGTTTGATTATGCCGCAGTGATGATTAGCAAAACCCATAAAGTGGGAATTGATATTGAGCAGATAAAAGAAAAAGTTGAACGCATAGCCGCTAAGTTTATGCGCCCTGACGAACTTGCCTTTATTGGCGATGATAAAAAGATAGAACACCTGTATGTATGCTGGTGTGCCAAAGAAGCCGTTTATAAATGCAACGGACAAAAAGAGGTATCATTTGTCGATAACATTTTTTTAGAGCCTTTTAACTTTGAACACCATGGCGTGCTGAATGCCAATTTGCATAAAAATGAACTTAATTTGGACTACACAGTTGGCTATATGCAATACGCCGATTATATGATTGGCTACGTAAAAGAAGATAAGTGATGAAGAATAAGAAAGTATTTTTCCAGGATTGGGGCCTGATAGATTACCAGCAGGCCTGGGACAGGCAGGAAGACCTGTTTTCGGCAACGGTAAAAACCAAGCTGGATAACCGCAATAACGAACTGGCTTATGCCGAGGCAGCTAAAGCACTGGTGCCTGCCGATACTTTTGACGCCTTTGAAGCTGATGAAACCTTCAATTACCTTGTTTTTTGCGAACACCCTCATGTGTATACTTTAGGCAAAAGCGGCAAACCTGAACATTTACTATTGGATGAAGCCGGGCTGAAAGAAAAGCAGGCCGTTTACTATACTATTAACCGGGGCGGGGATATTACCTATCATGGCCCGGGGCAGATAGTATCGTACCCGATATTGGATTTGGATAATTTTTTTACTGATATCCACCTATACCTGCGTACGCTGGAGGAGGCTGTGATATTAACCCTGGCCGATTATGGTTTAAAGGCCGGCCGTTACCCAGGCTACACCGGTGTTTGGTTTGATGCCGATAACGACAAGGCCCGCAAAATTTGCGCTATGGGTGTGCGCTGCAGCCGTTGGGTAACCATGCATGGCCTGGCATTTAACGTAAACCCCAACCTCGATTATTTTAAAAACATTGTGCCTTGCGGTATTGATGATAAAGCCGTAACCTCCATGCAGCAGGAACTTGGCTACGAGGTAAATATAAATGAAGTAAAAGAAATCCTTAAACACCACATTTCCGTATTGTTTGATATGGAGATGTTGTCATGAAAGCACTATTTTTAATTTTATTTTCGATAAGCGCCCTAACCGCGTGCTCAAAAAAGACCGATCAGATGCAAAAGATAAACAGCGGTGCCATTCCGCAGCCTGCAGATACAGTGCCGGTAACCGGCGCTGCAACAGATACCCTGAGCTACCTTGCTTTGGGGGATTCATATACCATAGGTCAGTCTGTTAGCCCTGAAGAGTCTTTCCCTTATCAGCTTGCAGCCATTCTGCCTGGGTTTAAAGTAACCGAACCAACAATTATAGCGCGTACCGGCTGGATAACCGACCAACTGATAGATGCCATCAAAAACAGCACTATCAATGATAAAACCTATGATTTTGTAACCTTACTCATTGGTGTTAACGACCAGTACGGAGGCTATAGTAAAGATAACTACCGTATTAAATTTGCAGCGGTTTTAAACACGGCTATTAAGTTTGCAAAAGGCAATAAAAAGCATGTATTTGTTTTATCTATCCCGGATTATGGCGTAACGCCCTTTGCCAATGGAAATGATGCGTTGATTGGACCCGATATAGACAAGTTTAACGCCATTAACCTGGATGAGAGCAAAAAGGCAGGAGTTATTTATGTTGATATTACCGCCATCTCAAAACAAGCCGCATTTGACCTAAGCCTTCTGGCTAACGACAGGCTGCATCCATCTGCCAAAATGTACAACCAGTGGGTGTTAAAGCTGATACCCGAGATACTGCCACAGTTTAAAAAATAGGGCTGGGCTTTGGCCGGTGGTTATCGGCTTAAACCCAGGCCCGGTAATAAATTGTTAATTTTTATTGAGGTAAAACTTTTCCCAAAAATCGGTTGATTTGGAAAGTTCGCTGCGGCTGCCTTCGGCACCGCCGCCGCTCATGCCTTCTCCGCGACCGCCCCTGCCGCCACGTCCGCCGCCACCTCCCATGCCGCCGCCGCGTCCTCCGCGACCACCTCCGCCGCCCATGCTGCCACCTTGCCGTTCACCATTGTTTTCCGTTCCGTCACCTTTTGGTTTTTGGATGCCGTTTATTTTAAAATTGAAAGCCCACTCGGTTTTAAACTGATCATCGGCATGGAAAAAACTCAGGGGTATGGCCATTTCATAAACAAGGTTACCTTCGGCATCGTAATCAATGGCCGCCTTGATACCGTAGGTATTCGAGGTGGTGATCATGTCGCCTTCGATATCTTTAAAACCAACTACTTTAATGTCGCGTAATTTGGTTATGCGTTCGCGCTGCAAATCGTCGCGGTCTTGCTGAGTAACTTCGGTATTGTCGTCGGGGCGTTTGCCAAAATCGGGTTTGCTTCCCGGTTCGGCTAAGGGGAAGGTGAGCGAGAAGCTTTCTTTCTTTTTACCTTTATTATCAATGCTTAGGGTGATGCCTGCATTCAGCGTACGCATCTGGTCCATTTTATCGGTTATTTTGATGGCGGCGTAAAGGGTTGTCTGGTCATTGGCCAACGCGTAGTTTAGTTTCCGGTCTTCGTTAAAGTAGCGCAGGCTATCGCCCCAATCTTTGTCGTCGCCGTCTATTTTGATTGTTGGGGGTGGGGGGTGTAACCTGGCCGGTCCGCTTTTGGATGCCTGAGCGTTTGCTGTGGCAATGGTAAATAGTTGAACTGCTAATGGGATGATAATGCAACCAGCGATTTTTTTCATGTTGTTTAGATTGTCCGGTGTGTAGCAGGCACACAGTTGGGGTATGTTTTTAAGTGAATTGAACACGATTTTAGTATTTTTATTATTGTTTTTGAGTAATTTTGTAGTTACGTATGCCAACTGAAACACAGGAAGAAACATTTACCCTCGAAGAATTGCTGGCCGGACTTAAGGAAGTTCACCGCCTGATATTATGGAACGATGATTTCAACACGTTTGACCATGTGATCCACTGTATGATGAAATACCTGGATTACTCCGAACCGCAAGCCGAAAAAATTGCCTGGAAAGTACATAACGAAGGCAAGTGCGCGGTGCTGGAAGGCTCCTTTACCGAAATGGAGATCTACCGTAAAATTCTTCAGCAAGAAGGATTGACCGTATCGGTTGATTAACGTTGTATGTGGTACGTTGTACGTTTGCCGGAATAGGAGGAAATCAAAGTAATTTAGATATAATAATAAAAGAGGCTGTATCATAAATCAAAATGACCGTCTGAGAATCGCCTGTACGAAAATTGCCTCCATCAGGTACCCGAATAAATCACGCAAAAAAGAGGCTGATCATGATTTATGATACAGCCTCTTTTTATTATTTAAAACGTACAACGTCAAACGTACAACGTAACACGTTATCCGACGAGGTAATTCCAGCCGTGGGTATCTTCTGCTCTGCCGTATTTAATGGCATCAAGGGTGGCCAATACTTTTTGTGAAAACTCGCGTGTTTTTGGATCGCTCAGGAAATATTCCTCGCCATCAACACTGATAGAGCCTACTGATGCGATGGTTGCGGCAGTGCCTGCGCCAAAAGCATCGGTTAGTCTGCCGGTTTTGGCGCCTTCAATAATTTCGGCAACAGAAACTTTGCGGGTTTCAACCGGGATGCCCCACTCTTTGGCTAAAGCGATAACGGTATCGCGGGTTACGCCATCTAAAATGGTGTCTTTTGCTTCGGCGGTTATCAGTTTGCCATCCAGCATAAACATGGCGTTTGCAGCGCCCATTTCTTCAACGTATTTATGTTCTTTGGCATCTGTCCATATCAGTTGGTCAAAGCCTTCCTCGGCTGCCTTGCGCGAAGGTAACATCGCGCTGCCGTAGTTGCCGGCTGCTTTTGCGTAACCCATACCGCCTTCGGCGGCGCGGGTGTAGTAGGTTTCAATTTTTACACGTAGTGTTTTTGAAAAATACGGACCAACAGGCCCACAAATTACCATGTATTTATACGTTGCCGATGGTGTTACGCCCAGGTAAGGATCTGTTGCGAACATGAACGGGCGGATGTATAAAGCATGGTTTGGTTTTGATGGTACCCACTCGCGGTCAAGGTCAACCACGGCGGCCATACTTTGTAAAAATATTTCTTCGGGCAGGGTAGGCATACAAAGCCTTTCTGCCGATTTATTAAAACGGATAGCGTTTTTATCGGGGCGGAAAATGGTAACCTTTCCATCAGCATGTTTGTAGGCTTTCAATCCTTCAAAAAATGACTGGCCGTAATGCAGGGCCGAAATTGCCGGGCTTAAACCAATCTCGCCGTAGGGAATGACCTGCAGGTTTTTCCATTCACCATCAGCATAATCGGCCACAAACATGTGGTCAGAAAATGTTTTTCCGAAAGGTAAGTTGTCAAAATCCGTTTCTGCTAAACGGGAATGCGTGGTCTTGGTGATCTTGATGTCCAGCGTCTCTGTCATGGCCTTAAGTATTATTTATTAGAAAACGGCAAGTTAGGAATTTTTTTGTTGAGATGTGTTAAGGAATTGATAGTAAGGGTAAAAAATGCCGCGTCGGATAGTAATGCCGGGTATGCTGTTATTTTTCAAGGGAGTGATTTAAACGGAAGTGTGGGGTATGAGGGGACAACTATTAAAATTATGTAGCATAATTTTCCTTACCGCGTTTAAGTACTGATAGTAGCGGTTGCTAATTTCTTATGATATCGTATCCAAAGAAACCTTCGCTTGTGGTTAAAGTGAGAGATTTCTGTTTATCAACAACAGTGCCGCAGGGATAAATGATCTGCTTGTTTAGTCCTTTATGTTCTATTTCGATGTAAGGCTCAACACACTTGCCGATAGGGCTACCATTATCCGCCGCAATAACAATATACGTTTGTGTTGTGGTTTTGGCATCGGCAAAATAATAGTTTGCGGCCATAAACAGGTAAAGTGGCAGCCCGGCGCATGCAATTCCATAACCTATGGCCAAAAAAAACAAAGACGACGTGGGCGGATAATATTTCTGAAATATGCGAAGAAGCAGCAAAAACGCTACGGTCGAAAATCCGGCCCATATAGTCAAGGCGCGCGGCAGCGATATAAACGTGAGCCTGAATAAGCTGATTTCTGCTACCAACGCAGCTATACCAACGAAAAGAGCAATCAGTATGATAATACCGGGAATTTTTGATTTGGGTGGTGGGTATATGGGCTGTGAGTAGTTGTAGTACATTTAATGAAGATGAGCGAAATGATGAGTGATTATCTACAGATTATGGTCTGGTGGTTAGATTGTATTTGTTGATTATCATACCGCCCGGCCCTAATTCCAAATTGCCACCATTTACCACCCAATCTTTTACATCATCAGAAATTCTCCAGATGCTGTTCAATTTATGGAGCCTTTTATCAATTAAGCGCGATACTCGTATACCCCAATTTTTATGCTTCTGTCTTAGTTCGTCATGTTCTACCCATCCGGCCTTATAAAAAATACGACCGGGCGAAATTAATGCTGGTGTTCTTTTACAATCGGCAAACTGCATGATTGGGTCTTTGTAATAATCAAATATAAATCGGTCTTTGTTATCGCCATGATTTAATTTAAATCCTTTAGGTTCTCTAAATTCATTTTTTAGCCAGAGCGTAAAGTAGTCAGCATCAATTAGCGTGGTGATCTTGCTAACAGGGGCTGGTTTTTCTTGTTCAAAAGCGCCTCCGATAAAGACGTCAACTTCGCATGTGTCGATAAGGGCATTTAGTATACTGATTGTTTCATCACGGGTTATGAAGAAGTTTAATTGGCTCATTGATGTGTGGAGGATTCAGGTTAGGGTTGATAAAGACTTACGAAGTTTTTAAAACTTCGTAAGTCTTGGATGTATACGATAATTGTGGCCCCTTCAAGTTGATCCGCACAGTTCGCGATTGCTTCGTGCCTCGCAATGACATGGCGGGGAGTAATTCAAAAGTCTCCCCCTTCAGGGGGAGATTTAGAGGGGGCCTACACCGTCAACTTCTTATACTTAATCCTCTTCGGCGCAACATCACCTAAGCGTTTTTTGCGGTTTTCTTCGTAGTCGGAGTAGTTGCCTTCAAAGAAGTAAACCTGCGAGTTGCCTTCAAAAGCCAGGATGTGGGTGCAGATACGGTCGAGGAACCAGCGGTCGTGGCTGATTACTACGGCGCAGCCGCCAAAGTTTTCAAGGGCTTCTTCCAGGGCACGTAAAGTGTTTACGTCGATATCGTTGGTTGGCTCATCCAGCAGCAACACGTTCGATCCTTTTTTAAGGGTGATAGACAGGTGCACCCGGTTACGTTCGCCACCCGATAGTATGCCTACTTTTTTCTGCTGATCGGCGCCGTTAAAGTTAAACTTAGATACATATGCACGGGAGTTTAAGGGTTTGTTGCCTACCATAATGGTTTCCAGGCCGCCGGTTACGTTTTCCCATACCGATTTGTTAGGGTCAAGATCGTCGTGCATCTGGTCGACATAACCTAAGGCAACGGTTGGACCTACGCGGAAGGTGCCTGCATCCGGCTGGTCCTGCCCGGTAATTAAGCGGAACAGCGTGGTTTTGCCAGCACCGTTGGGGCCAATGATGCCTACAATACCTGCGGGGGGTAACGAGAAGCTCAGGTTATCAAATAATAATTTATCGCCATATGATTTGCTTACGCCGTTGGCCTCAATTACAATATTACCCAAACGCGGGCCCGGGGGGATAAACAGCTCCAGTTTGTCTTCGCGTTCTTTGGTTTCTTCGGATGCCAGTTTTTCGTAATTGCCTAAACGGGCTTTTGATTTGGCGTGGCGGCCTTTTGGCCCCATGCGTACCCACTCCAGTTCACGCTCCAGGGTTTTCTGGCGTTTGCTTTCGGTTTTATCTTCCTGGGCCAAGCGTTTGGCTTTTTGATCCAACCATGAGGAATAATTTCCCTTCCATGGGATACCTTCTCCACGGTCAAGCTCCAGGATCCATCCGGCAACGTTATCCAGGAAATACCTGTCGTGCGTTACGGCTATTACCGTACCTTTATATTGTTGTAAATGCTGTTCCAGCCAATCTATCGATTCGGCATCCAGGTGATTGGTAGGCTCATCCAACAGTAAAACATCCGGCTCCTTTAATAATAAGCGGCACAAAGCCACCCGGCGGCGTTCGCCTCCCGATAGTACCGATATTTTGGTATCCGGCTCTGGGCAGCGCAGGGCATCCATGGCGCGTTCAAGCTTGGTATCCAGCTCCCAGGCGTTTACAGCGTCAATCTGGTCCTGCAATTCGCCCTGGCGGTTCATCAGCTTGTCCATTTTGTCGGCATCGCTGTAGTATTCTTCCAGGCCAAATTTTTCGTTTATTTCTTCATATTCCTTTAATAAGGCCGTGGTTTCGGCAACGCCTTCCTCCACAATTTCGCGAACAGTTTTCTCCGGATCAAGCTCGGGCTCCTGGCTCAGGTATCCTACAGTATAACCCGGCGAAAAAACAACCTCGCCTATATTGGTTTTATCAATGCCTGCAATAATTTTTAATAAGGATGATTTACCCGAGCCGTTTAAGCCGATAACGCCGATTTTGGCGCCATAAAAAAACGATAGGTAAATGTTTTTTAATACTGTTTTTTGCGGGGGATAAACTTTGCTAACCCCAGCCATTGAAAAAATGATCTTTTCGTCTGCCATTATAATTGATTTGAAATGCTGATGAACATTTTATGGTGTGAGTAGCTGTTTCTAAAAATAAAAAGTGTCGTTTTGAACGCAGGCGACGACTCACCCCGACCAGGCTTCGCCGGTCGGCCCTCTCCCTGGCTTCGCCGCAAAGAGGGTAAGGAGATCAGCACTCTTCAAGCCCCTCTTTCCACTGCAGGTGAAGAGAGGGTGGCGGGCGTAGCCTCGCCGGGTGAGTCTTTCCTTGGTTAGTTTACGGCATACTTGCCTGTAACCTGCGCCCCGATTTTCCTCAGCCCAATAACAACTCTCTATTTAAGAACTATACTCACACTATAAATGAATATCGCAACAAATATGAGTAAAATAGATGGATTCGCTTAAAAAACCGATGGCAGAAAAATTATTTACTGCCAAATGCAACTCCATGTTACTTTATACATACTTGTAAGTATTTAATTGCGTTTAACACAGTAAAATGGCAACTGTTTTGCTTGTTTTTGCGTACATATAGATGAACACAACGTAAATATTATGTTAATGCCTTTATGGCATATGTTATGACGAAATGCCTGTTTTGTTGCTATCGTTATAATTTATTAACAAAATGTTTAAACTATTTTGAATTTTTTGTATCAAAATGGTAAGTTCCGTTCGTATATTGTAAAAAAATTAGGTCATTGTTGGATTTTTTGATAAAAATTACTGTTTAAACCCAAACTTTAATAGCTTGCATATCATATCAATGTCTGTTTCTGCAAAGTGTTAAATGTTGGCAATATTGTTGATAAATGTTAAACCGTGCGTCGGGTTTGTAAAAACAAAATTTATAGATTGCGGCGTTCATAATAATTGAAAGGTATATATGGAAGCTAAATTTTCGCCGAGGGTTAAAGATGTCATTCAATACAGCAGAGAAGAGGCATTGCGCCTTGGGCACGACTATATAGGAACAGAGCATCTTTTACTGGGCCTCATCAGGGATGGTGATGGCGTAGCAATTAAATTGCTGAAAGGTTTGAACGTTGATACTGCAAAGCTTCGCCGTGCTGTGGAAGATGCCGTTAAAGGTACCATTGGAACCAATGTACACATAGGCAGCATCCCCCTGACCAAGCAAGCCGAAAAAGTATTAAAAATTACTTATCTGGAAGCCAAAATATTTAAAAGTGATGTAATTGGAACCGAGCACCTGCTGCTATCTATATTACGCGATGAGGATAATATCGCATCGCAGATATTGGTACAGTTTAACGTAAACTACGAGGTGTTTAAGGGTGAAGTGGAATCACATAAAAATGATGTAACTGACGAAATGCCCGGATCGCCAACCGGCGGCGATGACGACTTTAAAGAAGAAGAATCATTCAGCCAGCCTAAAAAGGTATCAGACATTAAATCAAAAACACCGGTATTGGACAACTTTGGCCGCGATTTAACCCGCGCCGCCGAGGATGGGAAACTTGACCCGATTGTTGGGCGCGAAAAAGAGATTGAGCGTGTATCGCAAATCCTGTCGCGCCGTAAAAAGAACAACCCTATACTAATAGGTGAGCCAGGTGTAGGTAAATCGGCCATTGCCGAAGGCCTTGCACTACGCATTGTACAGCGTAAAGTATCGCGTGTATTGTTTAACAAACGAGTAGTAACGCTTGATTTAGCCTCGTTGGTTGCCGGTACAAAATACCGTGGCCAGTTTGAAGAGCGTATGAAGGCGGTAATGAACGAACTGGAAAAATCTCCTGATGTAATTTTATTTATTGATGAAATTCATACTATAGTTGGTGCAGGTGGTGCCTCGGGCTCGCTTGATGCATCAAATATGTTTAAACCTGCTTTGGCAAGGGGCGAAATTCAATGCATTGGTGCAACCACGTTAGATGAATACCGCCAGTACATAGAAAAGGATGGCGCTTTGGACCGTCGTTTCCAAAAGGTAATGGTTGAACCAGCTACCCCGGTTGAAACTATCGAGATACTAAACCGCATCAAAGAGAAATACGAAGAGCATCACGGTGTAACATACACCCCCGAAGCTATTAATGCCTGCGTTAACTTAACCACCCGTTACATTACTGATAGGTTTTTACCGGATAAGGCCATCGATGCTTTAGATGAGTCGGGTTCGCGTGTTCACTTAACCAATATCCATGTACCACAAAATATACTGGATATTGAGCAAAAAATTGAGCAGATCAAGATTGAGAAAAATAAGGTTGTAAGAAGCCAGAAATACGAAGAAGCTGCACAGTTACGTGATACCGAAAAGAATTTGATTGCCGAGCTTGACCAGGCCAAAGCCGCATGGGAAGCCGAAACCAAATCAAAACGTTATACCGTAACCGAAGACAATGTTGCCGAAGTAGTATCTATGATGACCGGTATCCCTGTACAAAGGGTAGGCCAGGCCGATAGCCAAAAGCTATTGAATATGGCAGATACTGTTAGCAGCAAAATTATTGGTCAGGACGATGCTATCAAAAAGTTAACCCGCGCTATACAACGTACACGCGCCGGTTTAAAAGATCCTAAAAAACCAATTGGCTCGTTCATCTTCCTTGGCCCTACAGGTGTTGGTAAAACCGAGCTTGCCAAAGAACTTGCCCGCTTTATGTTTGATACCGAAGATGCGCTGATACAAATTGATATGAGCGAGTACATGGAGAAATTCGCGGTATCTCGTTTAGTAGGAGCGCCTCCAGGCTATGTAGGTTACGAAGAAGGCGGACAGCTGACCGAAAAAGTACGCCGTAAACCTTATGCCGTAGTATTGCTGGATGAGATTGAAAAAGCTCACCCGGATGTATTCAACATATTGTTACAGGTATTGGATGAAGGCCAGCTAACCGATTCATTAGGTCGTAAGGTTGATTTCAGGAATACCATCATCATCATGACCTCCAACATCGGCGCCCGCCAGTTGAAAGACTTTGGGCAAGGTGTAGGTTTCAGTACTAATGCTAAAACTTTGCAGGCCGATACGCATTCAAGAGGTGTTATCGAGAACGCGTTGAAACGTGCTTTCGCCCCTGAGTTTTTAAACCGTATTGATGATGTTATCGTGTTTAACTCATTAGGTAAAGACGAGATCTTCAAGATCATCGATATCGAACTGGCATTCCTGTTTAGCCGTGTAAATGGCCTGGGATACAAAATCGAGCTTACTGAAGCCGCTAAGGAATTCATCGCCGAAAAAGGTTACGATTCGCAATTTGGGGCACGTCCGTTAAAACGTGCTATCCAGAAATACCTGGAGGATCCGATTGCCGAAGAGATACTGAAAGGTGAGTTGAGCGAAGGTGATATTATGAAAGTTGATTTCGACAAAGAAACCAGCCAGATCACCATTATCGATGAAAAAGGCGAAAGCAAAACGCCAACCGAAGAGGAAACCAAATAAGCAAGTTCTTATTTAAAAATACAACCCCGTTTGTGCAAGCAGACGGGGTTTTTTGTTGGGAGGATTTGTTTTTATTTTACAGATGGCGGTTCATAATCAAGCGGTAATAAATCGGCGATGCGGCTTAGTCCCCACATGCCTTCCATGACAAGGCTGTTCGGATCTGTTATTACACCATTACTATCAAAGAAAGCATGAGGTTCGGTAAGTGTTACCGTACTTGCGGGGTAGCTTGGCGCACCCGGAGGCAAATCAAGATTGTTGTTGTTAAAATAGTCATGTTTTTTGGTGTACATGATATACAGACAGTCGGTAAATGTCATGGCAAATAAGCCCCGCTGATTGGTGCGGCTTATAAAATCGGGGATAGCTAAAGGTGTCTTTTTGTCTAAAATGGATAGCATTTTAGGTTTATTATTTTTAAGGGTATAGTCAGGGTTAATTTTCCTGATGAGTTTCAAAACCTTAAACCCTTCATAATCCAGTTGGTTGGCAATTACAGCCCTGAAAAAGTGCATTGAGGATCCCTGGTACACCTCGCGGCGGTTTCTTTGCCATGTTTTAATTTGTGCTGGAGTCCCTTTCAAGTCATCAAACAATGTTAAGCCTTCAAAATGTACCTGACCTTTTGCCGTGTAATAAAACGTATCCAGTTTGTATTTAATAAGGTAACCAAGTGCTTTATTAGCCACCTGTATAAAATCCTTGGACGAGCCGCTTAATACACGTGCCTTGGGGTTATAACCCAGGTTAATAACCTCGGGGTTTAGTATGATACATTGCTGAGCGTTTTCAGTCGAACCCAAAAATGCCTTTGTGAAATCGTTCAAATCGCGTGTATGAATAAAATCCTCCACATATTTTATCGCCTCCAAGAGTTTGGGGATCGGTTCCAAAAAGATATCCTGAAACTCTATCGTGTGGTCGATAAGAATCGTGCGGTTATAAACGCGATAGCCAAATTTAAAAACCACGAAAGCATATTCACCAGGCTTTACATCTTTAATGGTATAGCTTCCATCTGCGGTAGTGACAGCCGATAGCTTCGTGTTGTTAAAAAAAACAATGGTGTTATCGAGTGGATCTTTATTATCCTGGCTTAAAATTTTTCCTGTGATATTTATCTGCGCCAGGCAAACTGAAGGCATTAAAAAAAGTAATAAGAGTAAAGGTTTTAGCATGAATAAAGCTAACCAATAAATTTTATTTTATAAATAGCCTATACGTACCATATGTCGGGTTTATTTGGTAACAGCGGGTTCATAATCAACCGGTAATAACTCCGCTATCCGGCTTTTGCCCCAATCGCCTTCAAATACGATACTATGCGGATTGGCAATAATGCCGTTGTTATCAAAAAAAGCATAAGGTTCATCAAATGCAAGGATAGTGACCGGGTGGTTTGGGATCTCGAGCGGATGATAAACAGATAGGTCAGTTTCTTCACGCTTTTTGGTGTAGATGATATATAGGCAGTCGGTAAAGCCAATGGCAAATAACCCGGGCTGGTCGGTAGGGTGCGCAAAGTCTGGCGGTCCCAACGGTGGTTTGGTGTATAGCGACTGGATATATTTATAGTTGTTATTCCCCAGCCGCCCTTCTTTATAATCGGGATTTGGTTTGCGCACAAGCCGCAAAACCTGGAAACCTTCTTTGTCTGTTTGACCGCTGATAACCGAACGTAAAAAATGCATAGATGAGCCAAGATATGCCGACTGGCGCTGCTTTGCCCATTTGCGCAGCTGCGATTTGCTTCCTTTCATTTCCTCGAATACAGAGAGGCCCTCGTAATAAAAAAAGCCTTTGGCATCATAACTGAATTTTGAAAGTTTATACTTTATCAAATAACCCAGGGCCTTGTTTTCAACCTCGATAAAGTCATCATTACTGGTGGCCGACAGGATCATCGTTTTGGTGTCGAAATCAACGTCCACAACATCGGGGTTCAGGATTTTACACAGGGCGGCATTATCTGAAGTGCCAAGGAATAAGCGTTTAAAATCGTCATAATTGCGCTGCCGGTTTGGGTCGGGCCGGATATTAACTTCCTGTAGCATGATTGTTTTTGGAGCCAGCGAAATATCGGCCAGCACGATATTGGCCGCACCCGCCATCAGGGTAACGCTATGGGTTTCGAAACCAATGGCGGTAACAATGAATGTATACTGGCCGGGTTTTACATTGCTAAGCGTAAATGTGCCATCGTCGGCAGTTTTATCGCCAACTATGGCATTGTTTAAAAATACACTGGCATTGGCAATTGGCTTTTGGTCGGCAGTATTAATTACTTTGCCGGTAATTTTTATTTGCGCCAGGCAAATTCCGGGTATAAGCAACAAGAGCAAGGCAAGGGGCTTTAGCATAGATAAATTAAACTAAAATTTTAGTTATTTCAAAATGCTTTTATTCGGGGCTTGTGTACCGCCTGTGCATGATGGTTAATTGTATCTTTATAGTCTATAAATGCAGGATAATTCATTGTTTTAATTGGTAATGCCGGTAAATAAAAAGGTTATCTATAAATGGCTGTTTGCGGTTTCGGTTATGCTGAACCTGGTTACGGTGGGCTATTTTATCGATCGTAAAGTTTATTTTGGTTACATGCGCCGCCATCAGTTTGAGAAGCAAAAATGGGATGCGCTTTTCAACACTCAAAGAGATAACCAGGAAATTATATTTATAGGTACAAGCTTAACCGAAGGCTTTGAATTGAGAAGCAGCTTTGGTAATATGCATCTGAAAAACATGGGTTTTGCCGGATTGGAGACTGATGGGATCCTGGAAAACCTGAAAAGGATCATTGTACGCAAACCACCGAAAATATTTTTGGAAGCCGGGATAAACGATGTACGCAATGGCAAGAGTATGGACAAGGCTTACAATAACTTTGTGGAAATGAATATGGTAGCTAAAGCTGCTTCGCCCGCAACCAAACTGTATGTACAATCGGTATTGCCTACTTTGAACAGCCAGTTTAACCAAAAGATAAAAGCCTATAACCGCAGGGTGGCAAACTATTGTTTAGCCAACCATGTGGTTTACATAGATATGTATGACTATTTTTTGGTTGATAATAAACTAAACGCCCTTGCAACTACCGATGGTATCCATCTTACTCCGTATGGCTATTATTTATGGAAAAAGCAGATAGAAAAATATATTGCCGAATAGTTAATACTGTTTTTGAAATAAATTATCTCAGATTCCGTTAAACCTTTTTAAATTATATTGTTCTTACAATATATACAATCGAAACATTATGAAAAAAATCTTGACTTTAATTTGCTGCACAGTGATATTGGCAGCTACATCCTGCAAAAAAGAAACAATTATCGGCCCTGGTGCAACAACTGTTTTTACATCAACTACCGGTTGGAGTTTTGATAGCACAATAGGCAATAACGGAGCTTATACTTCAGATATCCCGATGCCCGAAATTGATAATTATTATGACAATCACGGAGCTGTATTAGTTTATCTGGATGACAGTGGAACCTATGAGCAGCTTCCGGATGTGTTTGATGGGATTACCTACAGGTTTGTTTATACCAAAGGGCACGTGTATATTGACGCTCAGAATGCCGATGGTAGTAAATTAACTATCGCACCGCCAAAACTTAATGTTAAAATAGTTTTGGTACAATAACACCAATAATATTTATCCCAAAAAAGGAGCCTTGCAACGCAAGGCTCCTTTTTTATGGATAATATTAAAATGAGGCTATTAGAAAATTGTATACCCTGCTGAAGGAAGTAATGTATATCCAAAGAAATCTGCAGTAGGTTTCGAAGTTGGGAAAGGGGGAGTAAGACGTTTTGCTACAGTTCCACCAAATCCCAGATAATAACTGTCTCCATTTGCTGTAAGGGTTTTAACCACAGTTGAGCCTCTTTGAGGCTTGATTTGAAATGTAACAGGTAAACTACTAACAGTTAAAGGAACAGTTGTATTTGAATATCTATAAAACTTAACGTAAATATCAAATTCCCCTTCATAAGGGTCGGGATCAACGTACCCTGTAACAGGTACAGGTCCAGAAAAAGAAATTCGTTTTACCGTTTCAAGCCTTGCATATATTTGCTCCTGTCCTGGTACCGGATTAATTGTCACAGTAAAGCTGTGGTCTTCGGCTGGTAGTGTGGTTTGATTGCTATAGTCATAAGGGGTCATCCTGAAGGTGTATGTTACGGTAACAGGAACCGGTGCCGAACTTTTAGGTTCAAATTGGAAAGAGGTCGCCGTACCTTGTGCCCGGTTGTAAAAAGTGGGTGAGGTGGTAATTGATGGAATGGATACGTTGTTGGAGTACTGCTGATTTGGGCTTGCAACGCTTAGCGACCAATAATTCAGCCCGGTGAAAAATTTAGACGATGTTTCGCCGGTACCTTTTACGGTAATGGTATTACCAGATGTTACTGTAGTCGGTGTAGGTGTTAGTCCTAATGTTTGAGCATTGGTAGTAAAGCAGTATGTGATAAGTATACTACATAACAGGAGAATTTTTTTCATTTGTTATATTTTGAGTTAAGTTGTTTCGCCAAATGTAATAATTTAATTATTGCTAATATTATTAAATTTAAAGCTTAGACCAATAATAAAATATCTGCTAATATTAGAATATTTAACTGTTTGAGTATAAGAGGAACCTGAGAAAGTATTGTTAAACTTAAAAGAGTTGAATAAGTCGTAACCCTGTAACCAGATAGTGCCATATTTTTTAAATAAATTTCGCTTTATCGACGCATTCATTGAAAAAGCGACCTGAGTATTAATACTATGGCTATAATTGATTAAAGGGTACACATCAAGTTTGAACTTGACTATAGAAGCAGAGAAATTATCTGAATATGTTAAATTAAGGATACTTGAATTACTTGTTTGATAGTAATATTGGCCGTATGAGGCTGTTATTGTTGGCGAGATTGATAATATATCTTTAAGTATATTTTTAGTTGTAGATAGTGATTGATTAAACATTACTACATTGTTAATATTTAATTTTTCATTAACAATTGTCGGTTGTTCCTGATAGCTAATACTGCTATTATAATTAAGATAAAATGTTTTAAAAATATTCTTGGTGATAAAGGTTCCTATAAAAACGGACGTCGCATTTCCAACATTATCAATATAGTTGTTTTGAGTTGCGTTAGGTAGCGCGTTAATATTTAACCCGAATTTGGAAGCATAAAAATCCGCACCAACATTAATATTGATGGATTCGGCATCTGTTTTCTTTAACGTATAATCCAAATTTAGACTGTTGTCTATTTCTGGTTTTAGTTTTAGATTTCCGGTGGTTTGTGAAATTAAATCAAAGGTGTTGTAGATGTTTATTAATTGATTGATCATCGGGTAGTTAGTATTGGTCTTGTATTTGAGCGTTAGATTTTTATTTTCACTAATTTTATAATCTACCTTTAAATCAAGATTTAAATTATAAAACGACAAAAAACTATTTAGACCAATTAGTGAATTGTTTCTTAAATCCATTAGTCCCACTATTGTTCCATCAAGTGAAATTTTCTGAAAAGTCCTCAGAAATTTTATTCCCAATTGGAAATATTGATTTGATATTTTGGTAGGCATTTTCGAAAACTTGAATATACTATCGCTTAGAATATCATTGTCATAATTAGCTTGGTCAAATTTGTATTTTGAAAATAAGTTAAAGTAAGTATCATCGTCTATAGGTTCATCAAAATTTGCGTTTACGTCATAGCTGCTTTCGGCATATTTTTTTTTGCTATTGATAAAATATTTTTTTTCTCTTGTGTTTGCTAAACCGTAAATGTCGTCTGTCTCGTCATTTTTAACATTGTTATTAATTCGGTTCAATTTGATGGTTAGTGATCTCCCTTTCTTTGATTCAAACAAATGATTATAAGAGACTTCAGTAAGTGTTGTGGTATTAAACAGGTTTTGGGTCCTATGCAAATTAGATATTGTATTTAAAGAATCTGACTGTATGTTATAATAAGATGAGTCATTGATAGTTGTTTTGTTGTAATTAACGGTTTGACTAAAAGCCAATTTATTTAATGAATCAATATTATATAAGAAAGCTAATTTGCTGTCTGAAATTCCCTTAGAGTTTGATTTGAAAGTACTTACTGTTTTAGAAAACTGGTTTAATATAAATTCCTTTCTGGTTGATTCTGAAAAGTAATTTCTATCTTCAATTTTGCCTTGCGCATAAAAATTTACTTCTATTTTTTTCCCTATTAGGTTACTGTAAGTGAATCTGGAACGTTGGGCCTCCAAACTATTGCTATTAGGAGAGAATGCGATAACTGGTTCATAAATCGGATTATTTGTGACATTTATATTATTACTATTGATTGAAAGGGATATTTGTTCCTTATTTCTATATTTATATAAGTCTGTACCGGTTATATACCTATTTTCTGTACCTCCGCCTATTGTAGCGTTGCCAAATCCGCCACCGCTATATTTTTGTTTTAACCTCAAATTTACTGTGATGGTTGGCCTGAGAGTCGTGGTATTTGTAATATTATCGATATTTGTCTCTTCAATCTGTATTCCATCAAGGGTGAGTGCCGGTAATAGTTTGTAGATGTCTATGTTATTTTTTCCAAAAAAATCGCTACCGTTAACAACAAGATTAGAAACTATCTTTCCGTTATAATATAATTGTCCGTGATCATCTCTATAAAAGCCATATCGTTTTGACAGAAGGTCGTTTATCATAATAGAACTCTCAAATTTTTCTTTAGAAAGATCTATTTTTGTTGTATCCCTATATCGTCTCTTAGCTGAAATTTTTACTTCTTTTAATTCAATTTGTTTTGATGAAATGTGGAAAATACCTAAATCAATATTTTTGTCTAAGTTATATTTCTTGACATCTATTTTAAAAGTCAGTTCGTTGAAAGTCAAAGAACTAATTTTAAAATATGAGGATTGAATGAAATATTGATTAGGAATCTTAAAAAAGCCGACACTATCGGTTAATGTCTGGTACAGTAGATTATTTCCTTCGTAAACCTTAATTGTACTATGAACAGCAAGGTGGTTTTGTTCATCAAGAACTTTACCTGTAGCATTTAGGTTTTGGGAATACGCTTTACTAAATAATAAAATTAAGATGATAAAAACAAATCCTAAAGATTTTGTCATATATAGAATAAAGCATTATAAAATAGCAAACCCCTATTATTGTGCAATAATAAGGGTTTGCCGAATGCTTCGCCTAATAATATATTTTTTATTGTTTATTATTTCGCCATCTGATCTATAACAGCCTGCGTTACACCGGTAAAGGAGAAGCCGCCGTCATGGAAAAGATTTTGCATCGTAACCATTTTTGTTAAATCGCTGAACAGGGTGATGCAGTAGTCGGCACATTGGTCGGCATCGGCATTGCCAAGCGGGCTCATTTTTTCGGCAAATTCAATAAAGCCATCAAAGCCTTTAACCCCAGATCCTGCAGTGGTACGGGTTGGCGATTGCGATATGGTATTTACGCGTACTTTTTTGCTTACGCCGTATTCGTAACCAAAGTTACGGGCAATGCTTTCTAAAACAGCCTTGTTATCGGCCATGTCATTATAGCCGGGGAAATAGCGCTGGCCGGCTATGTAACTTAAAGCAACTACAGATCCCCAATCGTTGATGGCATCATGTTTCATAGCTGCCTGTAAAATGCGGTGCAGGCTTAAAGCCGAAATATCAAAACCTTTATGGGTAAAATCGTAGTTGTTTTCGTAATAAGGAATGTTTTTACGCACATTGATGCTCATGCCAATAGAGTGCAGGATAAAATCAACACCGCCGCCAAAATGTTCTTTTGTTTTGGTAAACAGGTTGTTGATGTCATCATTACTGGTAACATCGGCACCTATAACGGGCGCATTGCATTCTTCAGCAAGTTTATTGAGTTCGCCCATGCGTAATGCAATAGGCGCGTTTGATAATACAATTTCGGCACCTTCCTGTACAGCGCGCTGCGCTACCTTCCAGGCGATGGATTGCTCATTAAGGGCGCCAAATATGATGCCTTTTTTGCCTTTTAATAAATTATAAGCCATGTTTTGATTTTTTACAATTGGGCGTAAAGTTATAATATTAGTATCAAGTAGTTAGTATCAAGTATCAAGATTTTTTCTTCAAGTAGTAAGTATCAAAATTTTTGACTGTCGGACTAAAAGGCTTCCAGACTTCCGGTCTTACTACCTGATACTTGCTAATTACTACTAAGTAGTTCCCTGGCATTCTGCAGCGCGCTTTCGCCCGGTTTATCACCGCTCAGCATTTTGGCAATTTCCAATATGCGTTCCCGGGCATCCAGTTGTTTCATGCGGGTATAGGTAGTTTGTGCGCTATCGTCCTTATAAACAAAGTAATGGTTTTTACCCTTGCTGGCAATTTGCGGCAGGTGGGTAATGGTTATCACCTGTAAATTATCGGCAAGGCGCTCCATAATAGTTCCTACTTTATTGGCTACTTCGCCCGACACCCCGGTATCGATCTCATCGAAAATAATGGTTGGCAACGCAGTGTATTTAGCAATGATAGATTTGATGCTCAGCATCAGCCTGGATAGCTCGCCACCGGATGCTACCTTACTCATTTCGGCCAAAGCATGCCCTTTATTGGCTGAGAAAAGGAACCGTACCTGGTCGACACCGTTTTTCGTGAGATGGTCCGCAAGTCCGGAAGTCCGCAAGTCCGGAAGATGGTTTGACTTTTCGACTTCCGGACTTTCCGGCTTCCGGACTATATTTTCAATCTTCAACGCCGAGCTTCCCATCCCCATTTCGGTAAGGGTATCAATTACCTGTTTTTCGATGGCAGGGATGGCTTTCAGGCGGTTTGCAGTTAATTTGCCTGCCAGTTTTTCAAGCTCAGCTTTATCGGCAGCAAGTTGTTTTTGCAATTTTTCGATGGTTTCATCGCCAAACAAAGCCTGTTGTATTTTCTCTGACAGATCATCCTGGATCTGTAGCAGTTCAGCATTACTATTTACCCGGTGTTTTTTTTGCAGGTTGTAAATGAGGCTTAAGCGGGTATTGATTTCATCAACCCTGGCATCGTTGGTATGTGTTTTTTGTTCGATGCCTTCTACTTCGGCGGCAATGTCTTTCAGTTCGATAATCGTGCTGTTCAATCGCTGGTGCAATTCCTCAATCTGTGCATCAAATTTTTCTATTGCGCCTAATTGCTGTCCGGCCTCGCGCAGTTGCGCCAGGGCGGCGGTTTCGCTTTCCTGTACCAGGTAATAGGCTCCGTACAGGTTACGTTTTATTTCTTCGGCATTGTTTAAGGCGTACAGTTCTTTTTCAAGCGGCTCCTGCTCGTCGGCAGCCAGGCTAACTTTTTCAAGTTCATCAAACTGAAACTGGTAATAATCAAGGTCGGCTTTGGCCTTATCACTTTCGGCAATCAATTGGGTAAGCTTGCCGGTGTCTTTTTTAAATGCGCGGTATTTAGTGCGATAGTCGTTCAGTAAATCGTCATGTTTGGCTACCGAATCAACCACCAATAGCTGAAACTCCGGGTCATTAATCTCTAATGTGGCATGTTGCGAATGGATATCAATCAGCTTTTCGCCTAATTGTTTAAGCGATGTAAGATTCACCGGTGTATCATTTACAAAAGCACGCGATTTACCATCGGAAGATATCTCGCGGCGTAAAACGGTTTCTGCTTCATAATCCAGGTCGTTCTCTTCAAAAAAAGAGCTTAAATGAAAGCCGCTGATTTTAAACGAACCTTCGATAACGCACTTTTTTTGCTGGTTAAAAAAGTAACGGCTTTCGGCACGCTGCCCCAAAATAAGCGACAGTGCACCCAAAATGATCGATTTACCTGCGCCGGTTTCGCCGGTGAGTATATTTAAACCTTCGCCAAAACTTATCTCCAGGTTATCAATCAGCGCGTAATTATTGATGGTTAGCTTTTGAAGCATAAAAAAAGTATCCTTATTTTATTAAGGATACTAAATTAAGCATTAAGCTTCTTTAAAATAAAATTTAATAAATTATTGCTAAATAATTTAGTGTTGGTCTTTGGTCGGAAGTCCGGAAGTCGGAAAGTCAGAAAATGCAATCCAGACTTAGGTCTTTCCGACTTCCCGACTTTCGGACTTTCCGACTTCAATTATTCTTTGTCGCTGTCCATCAGGTAAGCCTCTTTTTTGGCTTCGGCTATGCGCTTTTTAAATTCGGGGCTGTTGGTATATTCGCGCAGTTTTTTGCTGGCTTCACGTAATTGTGCTTTTGCCTGTTTCATTTCGGCATTATCCTGGTAGCCACGCATTTGTTCGCCAAGTTTTCTCATCTCCTGCTTTTGCTCTTCCATTTGCGGGTTGCGGAAGGCTTTTCTCAAACTATCGCTCATTACCCTAAGCTCCTCGCTTTTTTTGCGAAATTCTGGTGAGTCATAATGACCGCGCATTTCCTCGCCCATTTTTTTCAGTTGTTCGGTTTGCTCTTTTACCTCGGGCGATATTTTGCTTTGCAGTTCATCCTGGTATTTGCGGTAGTTCTCATCTTTCCGGTCGTCATGGTACTCGCCTTTTATGCCGTACTTTTTCCTGAGCTCGGCATTCATCCGTTTAAACTCGGCGCTGTTGTAGTAGGCGCCAACCTTTTCGCCCAGCTTGCCCATCTGCTCGCTCATCTTGGTGGTTTCACCGGTTTCGGCCCAGTTTTTCTGAAAATCTTCGGCCATTTTTTCCTGTTCTTCCTGTATCTTCTTTAACTCCGGGTTGTTGTAAAACTTCTCCATAGCTTCGCCTTTCTCTTCCATCAGCTTTTGCAGCTTTTGAAAATCGGCGCTGTTGTAGTACTTATCAATCTGTTTTGCGTACTTATCAACTTCGGCAGTTAGCCTGTTCAACTCTTTGTCATCAAAGTTATTGTAACGCTCTTCGGCAAGCCTTTTGTTCCTGATGGCGGTTTTATTGGCAACAACCTTTTTTGCTTTAACAACCTTTTTTCGGGTAGTATCGGTTAGTAGTTCTTTTAATGCGGCTGGGTAGGTAATTTTTACTTTTTTGATAGCTATTTTACCATCGGCTATGGTTGGGTTAAGCCAGGCAATACTGCTGATGCCTGCTGTAAGTATTGCAACAGCCACTAAAAGGTGGCGTATGTTGCCTATTGGTTTTTGGGTTTTCATGATCCGTTCAATTCTGTTTAATAAATGATATTTTTTCCCGGTGGCGGCAAGGGCCATTTGCAGGTTTACCTGCCTTTTTTGCTCCAGTTTTAATAGTGCATGCGCATACACTAAGGGCTGGGCAGTGGTTTGTACTACCAGGTCATCGCACCGGTTTTCGCGTTCCTGGTTTATTATCCTATTAATTAATTGGGCAAAGGGGTTAAAGAAAAGCAATATGCTCATAAACTGCTGCAACAGGTTGAGCAGGTAATCGTTACGTTTGATGTGCGATAGCTCATGTAATAAAATAGATTTTATCTCGTCGGCAGATAAGTAAGTAGTGAGCGAAATAGGCAGCAATATTATCGGGCTAAAAAAGCCAATCATGCAGGGCACATCCACAAAACGACTGATGTTTACGCTCACATACTTTTTAATGTTCATTTGCCGGCAAAGCGTATCCACGTAAACCTGTACGGCATCAGATGGCATCATGGTGTGCTTTATGTGATTGATTTTTTGCCAGTTGAGCCCCATTTTTAAAATATTAAAAGTGAGCCCGATAAAGTAGATGGCCGATATGTAGGGCAAATAACCCTCAATAGCGTAATAGTAATAATTATGTTGTGCTGTATAATGGATGTTAACCAAGGGCAGGTTAAGTGCAGGTAACAGGGCAGGGGCATTTGTTGCAGCCAAATTTACCCACGCATGCGCCTGTAGCTGGTTTACAAAGGTATAAACAAACCACACGCTTATAGCCAACATGGCAACCATAGCGGTGTTGTGCTTTTTTATGGTTGATAACGATGGCGCGCACGTTAATAACAGGCGCAAAGCAAACCAAACCAATAACCCCTGCCATAATGAGTGGATAATAGTGATACCCAAAACCTGGCTTATATTATAGAACACACTTTCCATAACGTTTTATTTTTTGTCCTGATCAAACTGATTTAAAAAGTTTTTAATGGCATCTATCTCATCCTTTGAAGCCCGGTGCTGGCCAAGTGCCTGTATCACCAGATCGGATGTGGAGCCTTTAAACACAGTAGACAATATTTTATCTAAAGCGTTGCTTTGCGCCTGCTCTTGTGTGAATAAAGCTTTGTATAAATGTGTTTTAGAGGTAGTATCACGCTCAACCATACCTTTATCATGCATAATCTGCATTAGTTTAAGGGTAGTAGTATAGCCTGCATCTTTAGTTTTGGCCAATTCTTCGTGTACATCGCGTACGGTACATTGTCCCATTCTCCAGATCACCTGTAAAATTTCCAGCTCGCTTTCTGTTGCTTTTATATCCATTTTATTTTAATACGAATTTCTTCGTACAAATATCTACGATAGATTTCGTATATGCAAGAGATTTGTGAAATTTTTTTGGTGAGTGGTTGATTGGGTTGATTGAGTTGGATTAAGTTGGATTGGGTTGATTGGGTTGGATTAAGTGAATGTCTGAACTAGAATTTCCCGAATTAGCTTTTTAAATTCTGTTCATTCTTTATTTCTGTAAATTCAGGTTCAGGCAAATGTGTTAGCGATTGCAGCGAATACCGGCCATGCGGCTAAAGCCCGTGCAGTATAAGCGTAAAGCCCGGCCGCAGGCAACACCATTATTTAGATGTGAGATTTGAGACAAAAAAAAACAGAGTCGCAAGAATAATTGGTCATAAAACTTTTTGTCTTAACTCTTGATTCTTAGATTTTGACTCTTTTTCCTACTTCAGCGCCTGGTACTTATTCCCATTAGCCGGATCGGCTTGTAAAAATAAGTTCATGGCCTGTACGCGCTCCTGCGGATCAGCCTTGCTGTATAGGGATACCAGCTCATCGCTTTTGGCGGTATAAAATATGAGTGGGAACATAGAGCCCACGCGCTGCCTGTCAACCTGCTGCAGGGTGGGTAAAAAGGAAGAGATAGCTTTACGCCCTTTATTCACATTGTCGGCCATTAAATCGAGGCCGTTGCGGTGGTAATCGTACATAAAACCGCGTAGCTGGGCGTAAAGTTTGTTGTTTAAATTTTCGGATAACCAATAACGGTTGGTGTTGCCGTCAAACGCTTTCCAGCCTTTGTATGATCCGGTTTGGGCGTTGTTTACCACTGTTTGCGCTGCAGCAAAATAGGGGCTGCCCCCAAAGCGCGAAAAGGTATCATAATCCATCCCTACAATAATGTAGGCGTAAAATGCCATTACCGAACTTAGGTTGCTTTGAAAATTCTGATCGCTGTAATCAACTGTCTGGCCTTCGTTGTAGGTAAAATCAACGTCGCGGTCGTTAATATTAATCAGGGTTGTGCTGTATGACGACCCGAAAACAGGCCTTGATGATTGTACCTGCAATTCGCCGCTAAAGTTGCTGCCGCCATCCCAGTTTGTAATGTTCAATACAAAATTACAATCAATACGCTCCTGTGGCAAAATAGGGTCGGCACTCCACTTACGGCCATTTAAAAAATCTTTCATGGCCGTTTCCAGTGTTTGGAAAACCCGCTTATTGCTCACCTGTATTTTTGGCGAAACTACCGATACACGTGCATTCAGGTCCTGTGCGGTGCACCTGAAACCCCAAAAAATCAGGATAGCGTAAATGGCCAGTTGTTTCATCCGGTTATAAGTTGTGCAAGTTTAAGGCAAATATCATGTGCCACTGCCTCCTTGCTTTTTAGTGCGAAGGTTGTTTTTTGCAGGTTGCGGTCAATAATGGTAATTTTATTGGTATCCTGTTTAAAACCGGCGCCGGCATCATTCAACGAATTTAATACAATAAAATCTAAATTCTTCTTTTGCAGTTTGGTTATTGCATTTGTTTCCTCGTCGTTAGTTTCCAGCGCAAAACCAACCAGGACCTGACCGGGAGCTTTTTGGCCGCCCAGTGTTTTTAAAATATCTGTGGTGGTTTTCAGGCTGATATTAAGCGTGGCATCCTTTTTTTTGATTTTTTGCGATGCTACCTCGGTTGGAGTATAATCAGCAACGGCTGCGCTCATGATGCAGGCTTTTGCATCTTTATAGTTGGTTAAACAGGCATCCAGCATTTCGGCTGCCGATGTAACGTTTATTCGTTTAACAGATTTTTGTTTGCTAACCTGCGCTGTTGGGCCGCTTATTAAAGTAACATCGGCCCCCATTACAGCCAGCTCATCGGCAATAGCGAAACCCATTTTGCCAGATGAATGATTGCCTATAAAACGTACCGGATCAATAGCTTCATAGGTTGGACCGGCGGTCACCATGATTTTATGCCCCGCTAAAAGGAGTTTTTTTTTAATTGCCGACGACAAAAAATCCACAATTTCTTCGGGTTCGGCTAATCGCCCTTCGCCGTACAGTCCGCTGGCCAGCTCGCCGCTGCCGGGGGCTATCATGATGTTGCCAAATGATTGCAGCCTGGTAACATTTTGGCGGGTTGCCGGGTGCAGCCACATATCCAGGTCCATAGCGGGGGCAAAGTACACCGGGCATTTGGCAGATAGGTAAACGGCTGTAAGCAAGTTATCGCAAAACCCGTTGGCCATTTTTGCCAGGGTATTTGCGGTAGCAGGGGCTATAATGACCATATCGGCCCATAGGCCAAGCTCCACATGGTTATTCCATTCGCCGGTTTCGGTTTTGTAGTAATCAACCAGTACGGGCTTTTTAGATAGGGTAGAAAGGGTAAGCGGTGTTATAAAATTAACAGCATCTGGTGTCATCACCACCTGCACGCTTGCCCCGGCCTTAACCAATAGCCTAACCAGCAATGCCGATTTATATGCAGCTATACTGCCGCAAACTCCCAGGATAATGTTTTTACTTTTTAAATTCAAAATTCAAAATTCAAAAGTCAAAAAATATGACTTAGTCAACGACATCGATATGGCTAATTCAAAAAAGATAATTTAAATAACCATGTGAATATAGCTAAAAAAACAAAAGCCAAAACCCAAAGTAACCATACAGATCACTTTTGAATTTTGACTTTTGACTTTTGACTTAACGAAGCTTACGCTTCTTTAGCCGGGTTACGGTAGTAAATCTTATCGTCTAAAAACTCCTGAACGGCAACCAATGATGGTTTTGGCAGTTTTTCATAGTATTTAGAGATTTCGATTTGTTCGCGGTTTTCAAAAACTTCTTCCAGGTTATCGTTCGATGATGCAAACTCAGAAAGTTTTTGGTGTAACTCTTCTTTAATATTATTTGATATCTGGTTCGCCCTTTTAGACATGATCACAAGCGACTCATATATATTATCCGTTTTAACGTCCAGCTCGCGTAAATCGCGGGTTACAGTGCTGCTTGCTACTGCTGGTTTGTTGGTGTTGTTAGCTGTCATATCTTAATTTTTTTAATTATGGTATCCTCTGGTTCTGATTCTTTTCTGATGGTGGCTGCGTTTTGATGGTATCTTTTTTTGCCAGCTTTTTTGCCAGTTTATCATCTGCCAATGCTTCGGCCATTACGCGTTTGGCATCCACTATACCTATTTGGCTATCTTTTTTTAGCCCGGCAACTTCGTGGTTATATTTACTTTTAGGAAACTTGTCGGTAAACTGATCGGCATAAGTTACAGCCTGTTCAAAACGTTCTTCCTGCCTGGCTTCAAAACTATGGCTGGCGTATTGATATTGTGCCTTTATGATCAGGAACTCAATCTCTTCACCATATTTGGTATCCGGGTAATCGCGCAGCACATTATTAAAGGCAATAACCGCCGATTGATAATCGCTGATGGTTAAATATAATTTGGCGTTTTCATAAGCCTTTTGCTCCAGCTTATCGCGCAGGTTTTGTATCAGCTTGCTGGCCTCTGTTACACGGTCGCTTTTAGGGTAAAGGTTAATAAACAATTGTAACGTTTCAATAGCCTTTAACGTGTTTTCCTGGTCAAGTGAGTAAGTAGGCGAATCGAGGTAGTAGCAATAAGCCGAAAAGAAACGGCATTCCTCGGCCCTTGGGCTCGATGGATAAGTGTCAGCAAATGTTTTAAAATGAAACCTTGCAGATGTATAATCCTTTAGCTTATAGTTGGTGAAGGCATAGTAATAAAACAGGTCTTCGGCAGCGCTGCGGCCACGATAGCGTTCAACCAGCACATCAAATAAACCAAGCGCTTTTTCGTACTCCTGTTTATTATAGTATTTAATAGCCTCCTGGTATTTTTTGGCGTAATCGTTACTTGCTTTTAACTTTTCGTATTTGCTTTTACAACTTCCCAATGTAATAATCAACAGGGCTAAAACACAGGCGAATAACGTTAGTTGTTTTTTAAACATTTTGCAAAGATAGGTGATTAATGTAAATCAGTCAATTATTTATTTAGGTGCTAATATATAACGTGTTTGGTGCTCCTTTTATACGTCGCGCGCGCTTTTAACATCTTTTAACTTATGTTAGTTTTAAACCACATATGCCGGGCGTATAAAGCAAAGGTTTTATTAACGTTGATTTTGCTGTAATAATTACTAGCTTGGTTTTAAATAGGCTTTGGAAAACACCTTGCCTTTTCTATTGTTTAAAAGCATATGAAAGTTTTACTTGCTGGTGCCAATGGTTACATAGGAACAAGGCTTATCCCGGTTTTGCTGGAGAAAGGTCACGATGTAATTTGCCTGGTGCGCGATAAGCGCCGCTTTCATGAACATAGTGATTTCAGTAAAAGGGTTACCCTGATTAATGGCGATTTGCTTAAGGAGGCGGATATTGAAGC
Organism: Mucilaginibacter sp. KACC 22773; assembly: GCF_028736215.1. Lineage (NCBI taxonomy): Bacteria > Pseudomonadati > Bacteroidota > Sphingobacteriia > Sphingobacteriales > Sphingobacteriaceae > Mucilaginibacter > Mucilaginibacter oryzagri. The sequence goes on along the minus strand of NZ_CP117883.1, from coordinate 5,777,713 downwards.
TTTTCCGGAAGATATTGATGCCGCTTATTACCTGGTTCATTCCATGGCCCAGGCGCAGGATTTTGCTGCCCTGGAAGTGCTATCGGCATATAATTTTATAAAGGCCCTTGATAAAACCAATTGCAGGCAAACCATATTTTTAAGTGGTATTACCAACGATGAAAACCTGAGTAGGCATCTTGAATCGCGCAGACATGTAGAGGATGTATTGAATGAGGGCAAGGCTGCGCTTACGGTATTAAGGGCCGCTATCATCATCGGCTCGGGCAGTGCGTCGTTCGAGATCATCCGTGACCTTACCGAGAAGCTGCCTGTCATGACTGTTCCGCGCTGGGTAAATACCCGTTGCCAACCCATTGCTATTCGCGATGTGTTAGGCTACCTGGAAGCCGTAATGCTTAACCCCAAAACATTTAACAAAACATTTGATATTGGCGGCCCGGATATTTTATCTTTTAAAGATATGATGCTGGTGTATGCCAAGGTGCGTAAGCTTAAACGGCACATATTTATTGTGCCGTTCCTGTCGCCAAAAATATCGTCATACTGGCTTTACTTTGTAACCTCTACCAGCTATACCCTTGCCCAAAGCCTGGTAAATAGTATGAAGAACGAAACCATCATGAAGGACCATGCCATTGACGATGTTGTACCACGCAAATGCCTTACGTATGAAGAAGCGTTAAACCTGGCCTTTGTTAAAATAGAACAAAACTCGATAGTATCCAGCTGGAAGGATGCCCTGAATATGGGCTACCTTAACAACAGCTTCATGGACCAGATAAAGGTGCCCCAAAACGGCACGCTTGAATATAAAGTAAAAGTGCCCTTTGAGCGTGATAGCCAGGACGTGTTTGTTAATTTTATGTCGGTAGGGGGCAACCGGGGCTGGTATTATTGGGACTGGATTTGGAACCTGCGCGGTTTTCTTGATAAATTATTCGGCGGGGTAGGCTCGCGCCGGGGCCGTACCAGCAGCATTAACATAGCGCCGGGCGATGTGATAGATTTTTGGAGAGTATTATTAGCCGATAAAGAAAATAAACGCCTTTTACTATATGCCGAAATGAAGCTGCCGGGCGAGGCATGGCTTGAATTTAAAATAATAGAACGTAATGGCTCTAAAAATTTGAGCCAGGTAGCTACCTTTAGACCCAGCGGCCTTTGGGGCAGGTTATACTGGTATGCCATGTGGCCATTCCACCTGTTTATTTTCAACGGCATGGCCAAAGAGATTGTACACTATGGGGAGGTTGATTAGTCATTGTCGCTGCGCTTGTCATTGGTCATTTCGCTTCGCTGTCATTGGTCATTGATGGTTTGCAAAAATACTTTAGATAATCAAAACAATAAAAGCCCCGGCCAATTCCCACTAATGACTAATGACTAATGACTAATGACTAATGACTAATGACTAATGACTAATGACTAATGACTAATGACTAATGACTAATGACTAATGACTAATGACTAATGACTAATGACTAACATATTAATAACAGGCGGATCGGGAGGCTTAGGTAAACGGTTAAGTAAGCATTTGCTGGGCAAAGGCTACCATGTAAGCGTGTTGAGCCGGACACCGGGTGGCGACAACACTATTAAAACCTTTTTGTGGGATGTAAATAAAGGTACCCTTGATGAACATTGCATTGATGGAGTAGATACTATTATTCACCTGGCAGGTGCCGGTATTGCCGATAAACGCTGGACGGATGAACGTAAAAAAGAGATAGTTGAAAGCCGTACCAAATCAATAGCGCTTATTTATAACCTGATGAAAAATCGGGCCAATAAGGTTACAACGATAATATCCGCATCGGGTATTGGCTATTATAGCGATAGGGGCGATGAACTGCTGACAGAATCCAGCGCAGCTACCCGTGACTTTATATCCCAATGTTGTGTTGAATGGGAAGCCGCTGTTGATGAAGGCGAAAAGCTGGGGCTGCGGATACTGAAATTCCGTACCGGTGTGGTTTTGGATAAAGATGCAGGGGCATTACCAATGTTGGCCCTACCAGTTAAATTATACGTTGGCTCGCCCATAGGCAGTGGTAAGCAATGGGTCCCCTGGATTCATTGGCAGGATGTAATTGATATGTACCTTTTCGGCATCGAAAATAAGGGACTGAAAGGCGTGTACAATATGGTGGCGCCAAACCCGATTACCAATGCGCAAATGGTACAAGCCGTGGCCCGCCAGTTGCGTAAGCCACTGTGGGCTCCCAGGGTTCCGGCTTTTTTATTGAAATTATTGTTGGGCGAAATGAGTTCGCTGGTTTTGGGAAGTACTAAAGTATCGGCACGAAAAATTACGGATGCGGGCTTTAGTTTTAAATACCCCGAAGTAGCCGATGCGTTAAAGGAGATTTATGGATAATAATACACCCGTTACCATATTCTGGTTTCGGCGCGATTTGCGTTTAAATGATAATGCCGGTTTGTACCGGGCGCTAAAAAGTGACAACCCGGTTTTGCCCGTATTTATTTTTGATCAGGAGATACTGGACAACCTGGAAGATAAGAACGATGCAAGGGTAACTTTCATTTACAATACCATCGAAAACCTACGCAGCCAATTGCACAAACACGGCAGCAGTTTGCTGGTGGTGTATGATAAAGCAACAAATGCCTGGGACAAGATCATCAAAGAATACCCCGTTGCCGCAGTATATACCAACCATGATTATGAACCCTACGCGACGAAACGCGATGACGCTGTAAGGGAAAAACTAAAACAGCACGGAATCGCCTTCCATACTTTTAAAGACCAGGTAATTTTCGAAAAGGACGAGGTTATCAAGGATGACGGTAAGCCTTACACCGTTTACACGCCTTATCAGCGCAAATGGTACGCAACACTTAAGCCATTTTATTTAAAAAGCTACCCTACCGAAAAATACCTCGGCAACCTGGTGGAAATTCATCACCTGCCGCTGCCGTCATTAAATGAAATGGGTTTTGTGCAAAGTGAAGCCCACTTTCCCGATCAGGAATATAAAGAGGTAATTGGCGACTATGCAGAAAGGCGGGATTTTCCTGCCATCAAAGGTACCTCGCATATTGGCTTACACCTCCGTTTTGGCACAGCAAGTATCCGCGAGCTGGCTAAAACAGCGCATGGCTATCAAAATAAAACGTGGCTGAATGAATTGATATGGCGGGAATTTTATATGATGATACTGCACCATTTTCCGCATACGATGGATCATGCTTTCAGATCCGAATATGACCGGATAAAATGGGTAAATGATGAAGGCCAGTTTAAAGCCTGGTGCGAGGGGCAAACCGGCTACCCGATTATTGACGCAGGCATGCGGGAGTTAAATGCAACCGGCTTTATGCACAACCGGGTACGCATGATAGCAGCCAGCTTTTTAACTAAAGACCTGTTGATTGACTGGCGCTGGGGCGAACATTACTTTGCCCGTAAGCTGTTAGATTATGAAATGGCCAGCAACGTTGGCGGCTGGCAATGGGCTGCAGGATCGGGCACGGATGCTGCGCCTTACTTCAGAATTTTTAATCCCGAATCGCAAACCAAAAAGTTTGACCCTGAACTGAAGTACATAAAAAAATGGGTTCCGGAATATGCCGATTTCAGCAAGTATCCTAAACCCATTATCGATCACACATTTGCGCGTGATCGCTGTTTAAAAGTATTTAAAGCCGCCTTGGCTAAGTAATTTAATTTGTAATAGTAACTATTGTAAAATCAAACCGCAGGCTGGTGTTCCCTGCAATACCTGTGGTACCAGCCCTGCCGTAACCGTACCTTGAAGGCAACAGTAATGTAACTGCTGCACCAGTTGTAAGTCCTTGCAGGCCTTGTGCTACACCTGGCACTACACTATCAATGGAAAGAGACGCTCCGGTAGTATTGGCATCAAATTCAGTGCCCGTTAAAAATTTACCACTATACGTTGCTGTAAAAGTAGAGTATTGATCAATAGGATCTGTGCCTGTGCCCGGTATAGTTACTTTGTAATAATAACCGCCAGCAGATTTGGCAAAACCAGTTAAACTATTGGTGGCAATATAGTTTTTGATGATCTGATCGTCATATAGATTTTGATCGGATACTACATTTACATAGTAATCAAGGCATTGATTGCCTGCAATACGGGTGTTTACATTGCTTGAGCTGCCCGATCCGTAACCATTTACACCATAAGCCAGGCGCGATGGAATCAATATGCGTGCCCTTGTACCTTTATATTTGATAATATTATGTATAGCCAATTGCAACCCCTTAGGATAGCCGCTTTGGCTGATGTGTCCTGCAAAGCCATCAAAGTGGTTATTGGTAAGCGAATCGAGTGAGTTGTACTTGCCGTCAAACGATTTTAAGGTAAATACAAACTTTACGGTATCGGAGTAGGCAATGGGCGTGGTAGTTGCGCCCTGCGATAAGATCTGGTAGTAGATGCCGCTGGTGTCGCCATTTGACGTATCTCGAACCATTCCGGTAAGGCCATTGGCTTTAATGTAGTTTTGGATATTGGTGGCGTCGTATTGCGTGATATTCGGATCGTCGCTGGTTTTGCGGCAAGATAATAACCCTACAGAAAGAAGGAATAAAAGCGTAAAAGTAATTTTTCTCATTTATATTATTTGTTACCGGTAAACGGCGCGTAATTATCAACCTTTACCTTCATTATTGTCTTTTAGTTTGTTATGTTAAAAAGCTGTATATTAAAATCAAGCACCGAATTTGCCGGCAAATGTATCGAATCCTGTGCATATGGCCCGTAAGCATAGCGCGATGGTATCAATAAACGCACTTTGCCCCCTTTTTTTATCTGCGGAACGCCTAACTGCCATCCCTTTATCACACTCCCTAATGTGTACGAAGGGTGAAAATTATTGGTTTGCGCAAATGTATAACCCGTAGTCAATATCTGTCCCGTAAATCCTACAGTTATGGTTGTGGAACTGGTAAACAAATCGTTCCCTGACCCCTGCTCACCTGTTTTAATGATATAATATACCCCCGTAGTATCAATTCGTTTGGCACTGTCCCCGGGGTGTGCTGCTATGTAATCGCTTATGATCTTATCGTCGATACCCTTTTGAATATTATACTGCACCATCGGGTCGACAGATTTTTTACATGCGCCCAAGCCAGCCATCAAAACCAATAACAAAACCAGTAACCTGTTCATTTTTTCAAAAGGCAAATTTATTCTTTTATAATAGAAAAACGGCAGCTTAACATTTTTTAACACAATCAATAAAAAAAAGCACCAAGCCGGTATACAAAAACATCTGTATCAGCAAAAAACGTATTTCAATCAAAAAAATTATCTGTGCTTTTTTTAGTTCATTGGTTCACTTGTTCATTAGTTCATTGGTCTTTTCTGGTGGGATTGTCAAATAGGAGGCATTCAGCCAAAAAGCCACTTGCCCGCCATGCCCGCGTTCCAATGAACCAATGAACCAATTAAGGTTTATAGTTAAGGGTGAGTTTGTTGATCTTTTTGAGCATTTCGGTTAAGTACTCTTTATCAGCTTCGCTAATGTGCTCGTTGAGGTAGTTGTTAAACTGTTTTACTACGGCGCGGGCCTGGTGGCGTTTTTCTTTGCCGAGTTCGGTCAGATAAATTTTTACCGAGCGTTTATCGCCCTGGTTTGATTCCCGGTAAATAAGCCCTGTTTTTTCCAGTTGGCTGAGCATCCTCGATAAACTGGTTGACTTAAGGCCCAACAAAGCTGCCGCCTGCGATACGGTGGTGCCCTCTTTTTCGTCAATATTGATCAGCAGGTAACCAATTGATTGCGTAATGCCAAACTCGGTAACCAACTGGTTATACCTGTTAGCCACAGTTTGCCACACAATCTTCAAAAAATAATCGATGGTTTCCTGGTGTTTTACGCTTTTATGCATTTTTATAAGTTGTACGTGATACGTTTTAAGTGATACGTTTTAAGTGATACGTTTTTTCACGCTGCTGGTTTATAAGTTTTTGCCCAACAAATATAGGCTGCAGATGTAAACGATGGTACGAAGGTACATTTTATTTTCTTCAACCTTAGCTGACGCGGGACGTTGTAAGTTTTACGTGATACGTTTTAAGTTACATGTTTTTTACCCTGCTGGTTTATAAGTTTCTACCCTCAAAAAATTATCGAATATAAAACGTACAACTTAAAACGTATCACGTACAACCTAATACCCTACCGTCGTATCATCTCCCCTTGGATCAGCGCCGCCTTCGTAGTAGCCCGATTGGGTTTTCAGGATGGCATCTACCCGGCCGATTGCCCCTCGGTTGGTTATTTTGTAGCCTTTACCTTGCAGTTTTAAAATTGTGGCGCCATCAACCCCATTCTTTTCAATAGTAACCTCGTCTGGCAGCCATTGCGAGTGGAAGCGTTTAGAACTTACCGCCTGCTGCATGGTCTGGTCAAATTCTATCACATTCAATATCGTTTGAAAAACAGAAGTTATAATGGTAGATCCGCCTGGGGTGCCCACTACCATAAACAGCTTGCCTTCTTTTTCGATGATGGTTGGCGTCATTGAAGATAGCATGCGTTTGCCGGGCTGAATGCTGTTGGCTTTACCGCCAACCAAGCCATACATGTTGGGCACGCCGGGTTTCGAGCTAAAATCGTCCATCTCATTATTTAATAAAAAGCCGGCGCCATTTACAAAAATCTTAGACCCAAAACTATCATTTAGTGTAGTGGTGATGGATACGGCATTGCCGTCCTTATCTACTATCGAGTAATGGGTGGTTTGGTCGCTCTCGTACCCAACAAAAGTGCCGGGTTGTATGCTGGTGCTCGGTGTTGCTGCATCCCAGCTAAATGTGCTCATGCGCGATGCAATATAGGCCGGCTTAAGCAGGCTATCAACAGGGACTTTATAAAAATCAGGGTCGCCGAGATACTTGGAGCGGTCGGCATACACACGGCGTTCGGCCTCAACAATTAACCTGATGGTCGAGTCCTGGTTATAGCCCCATCGTTTTAAGGGATATTTTTCTACAGATTGAAGTAGTTGCAATAAAGCAATCCCCCCGCTTGATGGCGGCGGCATGGTAATAATTTTATAGCCTTTGTAATTGCCAGTTATGGCTTTGCGCCAAACCGAATGATAACGTTTAAGGTCTTTTTTGGTCATCAGCCCGCTGCCGTTTTTCATTTCGGCAACAATCTGGTCGGCTACTATGCCATCGTAAAAACCTTTGCGGCCTTTATCGCGGATAAACTCGAATGTTTTGGCCAGGTCTTCCTGTACCAGCACATCGCCTTCATTCCAACCTCCTTGTTTTAAAAGATAGTTTTTACCGGGGTTCAGTTTTATAAATTGCGCCTGGGTGTGGTTCAGGTCGCTGGCCAGGTGTTTGGTTATTTTAAAACCGTTGCGGGCCAGATCAATGGATGGTTGTACCAGGTCGGCCCATTTAAGCTTGCCGTATTTTTTGTGGGCGGTTACCATCCCATCTACCGATCCGGGAACTCCGGAGGCCTGGTGGGTATAGAGGCTCATATCCGGAATTACATTCCCCGCTGAATCGAGATACATATTTGCACTGGCGGCACCAGGGCCCTTTTCCCTGAAATCAAGCGTTTTGGTTTTGCCTTTGCCCGACCGGAAAACCATAAAGCCGCCGCCACCAATATTACCGGCCTGCGGATGCGTTACGGTCAACGCGAATTGTACCGCTACGGCAGCATCAACAGCATTGCCGCCTTTCTTTAAAATATCAACCCCCACCTGCGAAGCATCCGGATAGGCGCAAACCACCATTCCATTGCTGTATTGACCATTGTTGTTTGCACGCGGTTGTTCCTGTGCGTATCCGGCAGGTATAAAAAAAAGTGCCGTCAAAAAAAGAGTTAAGTGTTTGTTGTTTTTTATTTTAAAGCAATGTAATATCATTATAACCAAAATTTATTTTCACTAAAATAACTTATTTGAAGGCATAAACGCATTGAAAGCTCAAATTTTTGGATTGAAAATCAGTTGAATGAGCACAATCCAGGCGTGATTTTGACCTAAAATAGCATAAAAAGCATATTTGAGCGTTTATCTACCTGAACATTTGGGACGAAAATTGGTTAAGCCTATGTTAAATTCAAATGTCATTGTATTACCTGTTTAATTCATTTACTAAAACTACTACATGAAAAAAATCATCTACATCCTGTCATTATCGGTTTCGTTTTTATTGATAAACCAGCGTTCGCAGGCGCAGGATTACAAAGCTGCGGCCGGTTTAAAGTTTGGCGCTTATGAGATAGGCCCATCAGGAAAATACTTTTTAAACCAAACAACTGCTATTGAAGGTATCCTGGGCATACGCGATCATGGCATTGTAATTACCGGTTTGTACGAAATTCATACCCGAGCTTTTAACGTTGATAAACTGAACTTTTTTTATGGCTTTGGCGGTCACTTAGGCTCGATAGGCAGCGGCTATTACAAACGTTTTGGCAGCGATGACCAATATTATAAAGACAGGCATCTTTTATTTGGCGCCGATGGTGTAGCAGGCCTGGAGTGGGTAATACCCAACAGCCCCATAGCTGTAAGCCTTGATTTGAACCCACGCCTTGAAATAGCTACCGGCCCGTTTTTTGATATTGCGCCGGGTGTTGGCGTGAAGTACACTTTTCAGTAAAGAGCCTCACCCTGCCCTCTCTAAATCTCCCCCGGTAGGGGAGACTTTTGTTTTTTAAGCCCTCCCTTCCGGGGAGGGTTTGGGTGGGGCTTCCTTCTAATGCACCACAATCACCTTCTTAGCATAAGCTTTACTCCCCAGCATCGCCCTTAATATATACACGCCGGGCTGTACTCCTGTTACATTTATTACCGTGCTGAAATTGCCCTGCGGGATGCTTTGCTTTTCGGAAACTATAGTTTGCCCCACGGAGTTTACCAGCGATAGGTCAAGATCAGCAGCAGCATTTGCTTTAAAAACCACATACAGGTTTGTACTTGCCGGTACGGGGAAAACGGTTAAACCAATATCGGTAGATTTATCAACGTTGGTTGCTGTACGGGCATAGGCAAAAACATCCGATATTACCGCACAACCGCTGGCCAGAGTATCAACAACCTGGTAATTTCCGCTTTGCAAAGGGTCAAACGTAGCGCCTGTTGCACCCTGTATGGATTTGCCGTTTAACAGCCACTGGTTGCCTGTTGTAAAGCTGGAGTTTAAGGTATTGTTACTTTGTGTAATAACTGGTTTAGTTAAGGTAACCGCCTTACGCGCTGCCGAAGCACAACCCAGGCTTTGTACCTTCATGTCATAAAAGTAATAGTAAAAGCCTTTGTAGTAAGTAGTATCGGCAGCATTATCACCCGTGGCATCATTGCCCACTATGCTGAAGATTTTGCCGATGCTAAACGGGTAACTTGTTACGCCTGCATTATTACGATATATGGTGGCTGTGTTGTCATAGGCGATGGATATCAGGTAATTGCCGGCTGCAGGTAATTCCAGGTTAAGGTCGTACACTTTGCCCTGGTCGGCAGGGTCATCAGCCTGAGCGCCGGGTAATGGGGTGGTACGTGTGGCCTGGGCATTAATGGTGGTAGTGGCAACTATTTGCCCGCTGCTGTTGCTTACGTTAAATGTTATTTTGCCCGAATTGCCAATATATAAACGCGCGCTTTGAATAACCACCGGGACTTTGGTGTTCACAATTACCGATGGGGTGAACTGGTTATACCCCCCGCCGGTAAAAATATTTTTTGTTGCCGGGCCAACAGTTCCCTTAAAATCATTTACACCCGCGTAAAAAGTATTATTAACGGGTGTTGCCGTAGTATTTGCAGGGCTGCCTGCCGCAATTGGCACAGCATCATTCGCATTTTGATACCAGAGCATGGTGCCATCGCCCTGCCCCAATAGTTGGTATTGTTTGGTATCGGTACAATAATAGGCACTTAAATCGCCTATTGCCGATGGGCTGTTGATGACAATGGTTGTGGTAATCGTATCGTTATTTTTTACCGGATCGCCGGTTAAATTGCTGATGGCCGTTATGGTATAAGTGGCGCCGGCCAGGGCATTAAAGTTTTGGGCGAAGGTAAAGTTATCCTGATCGCCGGGGGCAAGGGTACCTGTGTAAGTACCGTTAAATGTAGTTACCGTATTATCGGCGGCGGTTATTTTTACGGTTAATGGCACGTTGGTGATAGCCGCACTGCCAAAGTTTTTAACCGCTATAGTAACCGGCGTACTTGCCGAACATGCCCCGCTTGAACCCGGATTAACTATAGATAGCACGCCGGCATCAATACTGGTTTGTAAAAACTGTACCCGATAGTCCTGCGTTTCGCCTTTGGCATAGCTGCCGCAGGCTGTAATGCTGGCCGCGCTGTTGGTTTCGCTGAGTACTACCCGCATCAGGCTATAAGTTCCGGCTACAACGGTTGCCGGTATTTTGATGTTTGTAGTATAGGTGCCTGTGCCATTTATAATGCCGGTGGTTGCTACCAGTTCCGTATCTTCAAAAATGCCGTTCTCGTTATAGTCAATAAAAACTTTGGCGGCTTTATTGAAGTTGGCGGCGCAGGTGCCCAGTGTAAGGCTAAGCGGGTATGATTTATCCTGCTCGAGCTGAATGGTTAAATTGGTGTAGTCAGAATAGCTTTTGCAGCCTGCTGCCGGGCTGTTATCGATATTGGCCAGCTTGACATTGTTAATGCGCGAATCGGCATCGCTTAGAGGGGCAGACGTGCAATAGGCAGTGCCGCCTATCCCGGTAACTATAAGCGAGTAAGCCTGCGGGCCGGATGTTAAATTGCCTTTATGCGATACAGTTACGGTGTAAGCTTTACCCGGTACTGTATTGGCAATATATACCTGCTCCACATTATCCCTGATGTTGTTGCCGGTTGTAGCGGCTGCCGATGGATGATCGGGATCTAAAACCCAGGCGTTGTAAGTTGTGGTGCCATCACTTACTTTAATATCAAGGTCGTTAATTAGTTTTGGTGTGCGGCTGTTGATAGTGCCATCGGGCGAAACTGTTCCCTGGGGGTCTGTCCAGGCAATGGTGGCAATCAAGGCGCTGGCGCCCGATGCCAGTACGTTAAAGGTTTGCGTTTGGCCCTGGGCAAGTGAGTTTTCCTTTACCATGCTTTTAACGCCATTATCGGTAATGGCCTGTGCCGCCTTGGGCATATCAAGCAATCCCCAGCCATAAATATAATCTGGGCCAACGTTGCCGGCATCAAAGGCGGTATGGCAAACCAGGCCTTTCAGTGTGGCCGATTTCATGAAATTTCCACTGTTTTTTTGAGCATAGTATTCCTGCAATAAATACAACGAACCGGTGATATTGGGCGCGGCCATCGATGTGCCCGATAGCGTAAGGTACGATGAACTGTTAGCTATCCCTACCGAAGTTACATTTACCCCATCCCCCATAATGTCTGGTTTTACGCGACCGTCGTCTGTAGGGCCCCAGGCGCTGAAATAGGCAACGCTCACATCGTTCCTGTTGGTAGGGCCTGATGGCAAGGGGTTTACTGCGCCAACCGTCAGCGTGTTTTTGGCGTTACCTGTGGTGCTGATGATATCATAGCCGCTATTGTCGCTTATTGTTGAGGGGCGGGCGCCTTTATTTACCATAGTTTGATCGGTGCGGCTGCGGTAGCCGTAGTAAGTTGCACCTATGGCCGGCCCGTTGCTGGCCCTGCTGTTCCCTGCCGATTCCACAATAAGGTAATAGGGGGCCGTATAGGCTATTTTATCCCATGACTGGGCGCGGGTATCGTAAAATCCAAAAGTGTAATCAACAGTATCACCCGGCAGGCCATACCACTCCCAGCGGCTGGCATCGCTGTTATAATCCCAGCCGGCAACATCGCCATAAGAATGGTTTGATAGCAACAGTCCCGCTGCCGCGCCGCTCATTTCAGATACGTCGTTATCAAAATCCCATGACAACAGGCTGCCGGCATTAAAAGCCATACCTTTTGCCGGAGCGTAAATGCCTTTGGCAATCATGGTGCCGGCCACATGAGTGGTATGGTCAAGCACCGAAGCGCCATCTTTTATCGTAATGGTTTTACCGGCAAATTCCTGGTGCGCGGCATATACCGAACCGCCATCCCAAATGGCCAGCTTACCAACCAGGTTGCTGCCAGATCCTGAAAGATTTAAACCTAATGAGCCGCCTGGCTGTACGGCGTTGGTTCCAGTTGTAGCCGCGGCCGTTGTATTATTGTGCGTAGTAAGATATATAGGAAAGCCAAGGCTGTTTACGCCCTGTAAAAACACGTGGTTACCGTTGCGCGACCGGCGTGTAACCGGCCAGCCTTTTTGCGCCGCCAATGAAAGGGCCTGTTGCTTATTTACATTGAAAGTACTCCTCAATTGCGAAGAAAAACTGCTTAATTCGGCTTTTTTTGCATCGCTAACCAGCGGTTGCTGAGCAAATGTTTGAACTGCAATACACAGCAAAAAAAAAGAAGTACATACCGCGGCGTATCGCTTATTCATAGGCTTGAAATATAGGTATTTTTAGTATGAAGTAGTTAGTATCAAGTATCAAGATTTTTGACTTTCGAACAAAGGTTTTTTAGACTAACCCGCAACTGTCTTGATACTTGATACTAACTACTTGATACTTTTTTACGACAAATATTTCCCTACTATTGGCATCCTGCGGCCCATGCCAAATGCTTTGGGAGATACCCGTAATATTGGCGGGGTTTGGTAACGTTTATGTTCGGCGGAGTTGGTGAGTTTGATCACCCTGCGAACTGTTGCTTCATCGTAACCCATTTTAATGATCTCGGCAGATGAGCGGCGGTATTCAATATATTCTTCCAATATCTTATCCAGTATATCGTATTCGGGCAACGAGTCGGTATCCTTTTGATCAGGTCTTAACTCGGCCGATGGCGGTTTTACAATGGAGTTTATCGGGATGATCTCTTTGTCTTTATTAATATGGCGGGCCAGGGCAAATACCTGGGTTTTGTATACATCGCCTATAACAGAAATGCCGCCGCACATATCGCCGTATAAAGTTCCATAGCCAACGGCGGCTTCACTTTTATTACTGGTATTAAGCAATATATAGCCAAACTTGTTACACATGGCCATTAACAATACCGCCCTGGTACGCGATTGGATATTTTCTTCGGCAATGTTAAACGGAAGGTTTTTAAATTGGGGATGCAGCGATGTTTCTATAGCCTGGGTTATATCTTTTATGGCGATGGTCTCGCTCTTGCAACCCAAATTAGCCACCAGGTCTTCGGCGTCTTTCAGCGAATGATCGGTTGAAAAACGGGACGGCAATAATACTGCCATTACATTTTGAGCCCCTAAAGCCTCGGCAGCCAATGCGCAAACTACGGCGGAATCGATACCGCCGGACAGACCTAAAATTGCCTGCTTAAAGCCCGATTTATAAAAGTAATCGCGGATGCCTAATATGATGCCCTGGTGAATTTGCTCAATATCGCCGGGACGGTCTGTTTTCATGGTTGACGGATGCTCAAAGCTGATACTGTTATCCTCATTGAGGGTATAGTAAGCCGTACTTTCTTCAAAATAGGGCATTTCATCTATCAGTGTCCCTTTATTATCAAACACCAGCGATCCGCCGTCAAAAATCAGTTCGGTTTGTGCGCCTATATTATTGATATATAAAAGAGGCAGCTTGTAACGGCTGGCATTATCGCTTAAAATAGCAATCCGCGTTTCATCATGGTTATAAGCAAATGGCGAAGCTGCGATATTAATCATTACATCGGGCCGCTGATGGATCAGGATATCCATAGGTCGGGTGATGTATAAAGGGTTTTCAATCGTGTTCCACAAGTCTTCGCAAATGGTAAGCGCTATTTTTTTGCCTTTAAATTCAATACAGTTAAAATCCGTTGATGGTTCAAAATAGCGGTATTCGTCAAATACATCATAGTTGGGTAGCAGCGCTTTGTTTACAATCGCTTTTACTTTACCATCCTCAATAAAATAGGCCGAATTATTTAAGTCCTTGCCTTCGGTTTTATTGTTAACTGTAGGCAGGCCGATAATACAGGCGATATCAATACACACTTCGGCTATTTTTTTTGCCGATTCTTCGCACAGGCCAATAAACTCGTCAAATTCCAGGAAATCACGGGCTGGGTAGCCGCACACGCATAGCTCGGCAAAAACCACCAGGTCGGCACCGTTTTGTTTGGCTTTTAATATATGGTCAATTATTTTGGCTGTGTTTGATTCGAAGTTACCTATATGATAGTTAAGCTGGGCTAATGCAATTTTCATGGATGGTATAGTAACGTATTAATGCAAATAAAAATTATTTTTGCTCAAAGGATAAATATGATAACTACCCGGTATAAAGCAAAACAAATTTACTTAATTTTTTTTATCGGTATGATATTGTCGGCCTGCCGCGGCAACAAAAAGGTTGATGTAAGTAATATTGACCTTGAGGTGAAGATTGAACGCTTCGACCAGGATTTCGACGCCATGCGCACCCACCCTATGGCACAGCAGGCTATTCACCTGCATAATAAGTACAAGGTGTTTTACCAGGATTTTATTGAACGTATTTTACCGGTAGGCAGCATCAGGGATACCGCTTATTTTAAAACGCTGCGCAATGTTTTTGCCAACAAAGCATATAACGACCTAAGGCACGATGTGGAGGCTACTTACCCCAAGCTGGATAAGCAGGAAGCCGAACTTACCGATGCCTTTAAGCATATTAAATATTATTACCCCCAAAAAAGGATTCCTAAGGTTTACAGTTATTTTTCGGGCTTCCAGGCGCAAACATCCATAGGCGATGGGTATTTTGCTATCGGGCTAGATTTGTTTTTGGGTGCCAATTCGCGGTTTTACCCTTCCATCACCAGCGCGTTCCCGCATTATTTATCAAGGCATTTTACGCCCGAAAACATTACGCCGCGGGTGGTTGAAGGCATTGCCCGCGAAGATATGTTCCCCGAAAGTGACGATGATAAATCGTTGTTGACAAAAATGATTTACAATGGTAAGATCATGTATTTTATGGACAAAATTTTGCCCGATGCCGGCGATACCCTGAAAATAAGCTACACCCGCGACCAGCTAAAATGGTGCACCGATTTTGAGCCTAAGATATGGGCTTACTTTTTAGAAGAAAACCTGCTGTACGAAACCGACTATCCCAAAATTCAAAAATACCTTACCGAAGCACCCTTTACGCCCGGCCTTGGCGAACGCAATGAATCGGCCCCAAAACTGGCCGTATGGACGGGCTGGCAAATTGTACGCGCTTATATGGATAAACATCCCGAAGTTACCCTGCAACAGTTAATGGCCAATAAGGATGCGCAGAAAATATTGAATGAATCGAAGTACCGGCCAAAGTAAAGCGAAGCCAGCCGGAACCTGAAGGCAATGGTGTTAAGAAATGCAGCGGTAACAATCTTCCGGGCACCTACAGGGACAAATCAATCAAAGTGTTGGCAAAAAAATTTGCAAGTAGCGTTCAAAACTGATAAAATTAACCGCAAACTGTGTGTACCGGTACAGGGTGAAACACCCTGGTACGGGGTGGTACACCACTCGTAGTTAATTTTTTTAACCCTGGCGATGTGTGGGGTTAAACTTATCGGATTAATTCGCCCGTATTAGATGGGGGTTATTGGTAATTACAAAGCTACCTGGTGGCCTATAAAGATGCTCAAAGATATTGAGCGAATCAAAGTACATGCCGAATTAGGACCCTCGGCCCCCTGAAAGGGGAGTTTTTGATTTACTGTTAAAGAAAGTTTAATAGCATCAAGCGAAGGCCTGTTATCCTGAGCCTGTCGAAGACTCGCGCGGAGAGGCATTTGTCCGTAAAGGGTCCCTTAGCATGACAGTTTTTTATTTTTGAATGTCATTTCCGCTTTGGTATTTTGACAATTTTATAACTGAATATGACCACTTTTTAAAAATGCACAGAAACCAAAAAAGCCCCATCCAAAAAATGAACGGGGCTTCTTTATAATATGTATTTTCCCAAACTCCCCCTTTCAGGGGGCAGGGGGGCTTTACTTCATAATTGCGAAAACAGCTTTTAAAGCTATCAGGGTACCAATTAACAATGCTGCGTTGGCTATCCATGAGAAATAAGCTGAGTTTTCATCACCTGCAAAACGGATAAATACACCAAAAATGCCTATGATGATTGCGACAACTAATAGTTTGTAATGTTTCTCTGCGTTAGCGTTTTCCATTGACTCCATGATACCGATATTTTTTGTACCGCAAAAATAGAAATGTTTACCGAAAATGCTACTAAATTTTTATGATTTTATAGTGCCGAAAAATGCCGGGTGTTTTCGCCTATAATACCTGAACAATAGCCATAAACAGATGGCAGCTAAAACGAATACCCAGATATTGGCGAAACCAACGGCCAGATTGATAAAAAGCGACCATCCATAAATTAATGCGCTAACCAAACGTTTAGAAGCAGGCAACTGATATGCTGATGCATCATTACTTGGCAGTACCTCTTTTAATACCGTTCTGCTTTGGTAAAAACTTAATATTACAGTACTAAACTTTACATCCTGGTCTGTTTTAAGGTTAGCAATTTTTCTGTCGACAATGTCATCTTTAGCCGTGAGTTGTTTTTCCGGGTCGGTCTTTTCACCGGTGTTCGCCTCCTGTTTTACAGCATTTTCCCTGTTTTCGCGCTTGAGCTTTGAAGATAAATAATCAAGAGATTTATCTTCGATGTTCATTTTCCTGTTCTCGACATATAGTCCTATCTGGGCAACCTGGTTCATGAAATCTTCCAGGTGATTTGGAGGAACGTTGACTGTCATATCGGCAACGCTGCTAAACGAAGATATGTGCATCACAGAATCATTACCGACGCTTAGGTCCTGGCTGCCTTCGTTTGTGGTTTGCATTTGGTGATGAATTACCATGCCTCCATATTTTGCAGTTAAGGCGGTAACCGTTTCTGTGGCTTTGCCAACATCTTTTACTTTAATACGCATATCGGCCGTTTTAACCAGCTTAGCATCGTCAAGTTTGTCGGTTTTGGCCGTAACTGCAGCAGGCGATACACTGGCCGTATCTGCGCTATTAGTACTTTTTTCGTTGTCGTAACTTCCGCCAGAACCCTTACAGGCGCCCAGCAGCAAGAACCCCGCCGCAAGGGCAGTAAAAATTTTTGTTTTCATGATGTTAATTTGTTTTTTGGTTACTATTGATACCAAAAAGGGTATTTAGGTAACCGTTATGTTTTTAGAAAATCAGTAAGTTATGACGAGCGCCTGGACGTTGGTTAAAGATTCACCCCGCTCATGGGTATTTCTAACCATAATCTGCTCCCACGCCATTTTCAACACCCTTCGTCGCCTTTGCCGAAAGGAATGAAAATGCTATTCAGGGTTTTATCGCACCTAAAAAAGCCGGGTGTTTTCTTTTATAAAATCTGAATAACATCCATACGGCTATCGCGGCTAAAACAAATACCCAAAGATTGGTAAGCGCCAAAATTAATTCGGTAAACAAAAACCAACCGTAAGCCACCGAATTGAAAAAACGTTTGCCGAAAGATAGCTGATAGGCCGATGGATCATCGTTGGCGATGTTTTCCTGGATGATGGTATTGCTTTCATAAAAGTTAAGGGTAATTACGCTAAACTTAACGGCAGCATCTATTTTAAGATTGTCAATCTGCCCGTCTACCATATCATCCTTTAACAACAATACATTCAGCGGATTTTTGATGGTAACCTTGCCTTTCTTTTGCTGATCTACCAGTTCTTTGCGGCTGTTTAGTTTTAGTTTTGCGGATAGATAATCGAGCGATTTATCTTCAATATCCATTTTGCTGAGGGTAACATGCGTACCCATATGGGCCACCTGGTACATAAAATCCTCCAGTTTATCCGAGGGGACTTTAATGGTCATGTCTTCGTTGGTATTGAATGCCGATACCCTGCGTACGGAGTCACCGCTGATGCGGTAATCCTGGCTGCCCTGCGCCGACGACTCCATTTGGTGGTGCATTACCATGCCGTTGTTTTTCACCGTGAGCGCGGTTATTTTCTCGGCCGTTTGCTGAACATTTTTTACTTTGAAACGCATATCGGCCGATTTTACAAGCTTGGGCTGTACAAATAAGGAGGTATCGGCCATCGTTTCTTTTTCTGACTTAGCCGAATCGGCGCTGCTGCTGTTGTTTATAGCTTCGTAATTTCCCGACCTGCCTCCCTTACAAGCGCCCAGCAGCAATACTCCCGCCGCAAGGGCAGTAAAAAATTTTGTTTTCATGATGTTAATTTGTTTTTTGGTTACTATTGATACCAAAAAGGCCATTTAGGTAACCCTACGGACGAGATAATCAGGGGATTAAAGTTGTGGGGCCGTAAGGGCAGATTGACTTCATGAAGTATTTGGCGGAACGCTGGCGACGACTCACCCGGTCGAGGCTGCGCCCGACCACCCTATCTCCGGCTGCGCCGCAAAGAGGGTGTAGCTCATTTTTTATATCTTTTAGCCCCTCTATGCGCGAAGCGGAGAGGCAGACGGGCGTAGCCTCGTCGGGGTGAGTCGTCTCCGCCGCGCACGATTTATCCCAGCTTTTCACCAATGAACTAATGAACCAGTGAACTAACCGAACCAATGAACTAACCCTCCTCCTTTAAACTATCCACCGGATTGGCCATCGCCGTTTTGATAGATTGAAAGCTCACGGTTATCATCGCAATTACAACAGCTGCCAGTGCGGTAAGCACAAATACCCACCATTGGATGTTTTGGCGGTAAGCATATCCCTGCAGCCATTTTTGCATGGCCAGCCAGGCTAAAGGTGTGGCAATGGCTATGGCAACCAGTACCAGTTTGATGAAATCTTTTGATAGCATGGTTACTAAACGGAACACCCCGGCACCCAATATTTTGCGGATACCTATTTCGCGGTTACGCTGGCTGGCGGCATAGGCCGCAAGGCCAAATAAGCCCAGGCAGGCTATCATAATGGCAAGGGTAGTAAATACCACAAATAGGCTCCCCATGCGCTGCTCGGTGCGGTAAAGGGCGTCAAAATCGGCATCCATAAATGAGTATTCAAATTGCTGGTTTGGGGCAAGCTTTTTCCACTCATGTTCTGCATGGTTTAAAAAAAGCGGCAGGTTTTTGGTATCCACTTTAACGCAAAGCAACTGCCGCCAATCCTGGTTCATGACCATTACCAGCGGACTGATGTTATCCCTTAACGAACTGAAGTTGAAATCTTTTACCACACCTATAACATGATATGTTCTGGCATTTGGCCCCTGCCCGGTAGTAAGCGTTTTATTTAAGGCATTGTTATTAAAGCCCAGCATATTGGCAGCTGTTTGATTGATGACCATTCCCGATGAGTCGGAACGGAACTGGCCCGAAAATCCGCGGCCTGTTAACAAGTGCATGCCCATGGTATGCAGGTAATCTTCGTCAACCGACCAATATTCGGCCATCAAGCCGCTTTTATGCTCGCTGCTGATGCTGTTTGGGAAGTGGGTTGTGTTGGTAGGGTAGTAGGCGCTAAGTGTGGCGTTAACAACGCCCGGTAATTGCTTTACTTGCTGTTTTAACAACTGCGGATTATTTAACGCGTTTACATTTTTTATTAGCAGTAGCTGGTCGCGGTTAAAGCCAAGGTCTTTATTTTGGATATACCTGAGTTGGTTGTAAACTACCATGGTGCCAATGATCAGGAAAATGGATATCGAAAACTGGAATACTACCAAGAAGCTGCGCAGCATGCCTCCTTTAAACCCGGTTGATATTTTGCCCTTTAAAACATGAGCAGGGTGAAAGGCCGACAGGAAAAAGGCAGGGTACGAGCCGGAAACAATGCCAACAATGATGATGATAACCGCCAAAGCAGGCAACAGCCAGCTAACCAGTTGCTTGCTTATCGTTATCTGTTTTCCGGCCAGCTGGTTAAATGCAGGTAGCAACGCCCATGCCACTAATACCGCTATGATAGTAGCTGCCAGGGTAACAATAAATGATTCGGACAGGAACTGTACAATGAGCGACCAGCGCGAGGAGCCCAGTACTTTGCGCACCCCAACTTCGCGGGCGCGGTTGGCAGCGCGGGCGGTTGAAAGGTTCATGAAGTTGATACAGGCCAGCACCAATATAAACAATGCAATGGCCGAGAAGATGTATACATACTGAATGTTGCCGTTTGGCCTCAGTTCGCGCTGGCGATTTGATTGCAGGTGGATGTTTTTTAGCGGCGTTAAATTCAGACGGATATAATTACCGCCTTTTTCAAATTTATCCATGTTCATACTGCCGTTAAGCCATTGGCGCATCAGGGCAGGCAGTTTGCCTTCGAGGCGCTCAGGGCTTGCACCCGGCTTCAGCAAAATATAGGTGCCGAAACTAAAATGATTAAACGTTTTATCGCGCGATGATTCCTGCGATAAAATTGACAGGAAGAAACCGGCCGTAAAATGCGATTGCACGGGTACATCTTTAACAACCCCGGTTATTTTATGCGGGATGCTATCGGTATTAATGGTGAGTGTTTGGCCTACTACGTCGGTTTTGTTAAAGTATTTGATGGCCGACGATTCGGTAAGTACAATGGCGTTCGGGTCATTCAGCGCGGTTTTCGGGTCACCATCAATCATGGGTAAGGTAAATATCGAAAACAGGGATGGGTCGCAATAGACCACTTTATCTTCGGCAATATCCTGGCTGCCTTTTTTAAAGCGGATATTTAAGGCAGGCGAGATCCTTACGGCGTTTTCTACTTCCGGGAAATTGTTTTTTAAAGCATCGCCCACGGGTGGCGCGGCAATTGCAAATGAGGTTATAACGCCGCCATATTTTAAATCGGTGTTTACCCGGTAAATGCGTTCATATTTTGCATTGTACCTATCGTAGCTCAACTCATCAACCACATATAAAACAATGAGCAGGCAGGTTGCCAGGCCCATCGCCAGCCCTAAAATATTGATAAAAGTAAAACCCTTATTTTTTAACAGGGAACGGAACGCGGTTTTGATGTAATTCCTGATCATAGCTTTATTGGTTGATAGGATAAAGCTATAACTAAATATTTAGTTAATCAAGGATTGAAAGAAAATGGATCTGATTTGTTTTTGCCATATCAGTAAACAGAGATATTATGGCGGCGCACTCGAGAAAGATCGTAGTGAAATTTTGACCCTTTATTTACTATGTTTTCATTTAATTATCATTCATTTGCAGTATAAAAACACGCATTATGTCATTACAACCAGGCCAGGCGGCACCACAATTTACATTAGTATCATCAGGGTTGAAAACTGTATCACTGTCCGATTTTAAGGGACGCAAGGTGGTATTACACTTTTTCCCTTTGGCATTTACCGGCGTTTGCACCACGCAACTATGCACCATGCGCGATAGCTTTGGCTATTACGATGGGTTAAACGCTACCATACTGGGCATCTCGGTGGATTCGCCTTTTTCGCTGGCCAAGTTTAAAGAAGAAAATGGTTATCAGTTTGATTTGTTATCCGACTTTAACAAAGAGGTATCTACCGCTTACCAAGCCATTTATGCCGATTTTGTAATGGGCTTAAAAGGCGTTTCAAAACGTGCCGCATTTGTTATCGACGAGGAGCAAAATATCATTTACGCCGAAGTACTGGAAGTTGCTACCGACCTGCCAAACTTTGCGGCCATTGCCGAAGTGGTAAAATAATTTTGTATACTATAGCACACCGAGCCTGTTAAGCCGAAATGCCTGGCAGGCTTTTTTATGCCTTTTTGTTTTTAGCAAAATGTTTCTTCAGCTTTAAGAAAAACTTCTCGTAATAAAAATATGATAACACCGGCACCAGCGCCAGGAACAGCAGGTTGATGGGATATTTGGTAAGCGGGAACCTGGTATCATTAGACAGGAACAGTTGCTGCCAGATGTAGATACTGTACGATAGTACGCCGATGAAACTCAATGCCGTCAAGTTCAGAAATTTATATACCAAATTGGTTTTGGGGCTGATGTTATTGACAATGATAATGCCGATAAAAATGGATATGAACAAATTGATAAAGCAAGATTGCAGCGTAAAAAAAGCATCGAACTTTAGGTAAAATATCATAAAAACGGATACCAGGGTAGCCGCCAGGCCGAACCTGCCAAAGTTTAAATAACCTTTAAATAACAAAACCGAAAACAGGCAACCCACAGCGATGCCCTGGAATTTAACCACGTAACGTAAAGCGGCAGACAGTACGCCGTTATTTAAAAAAGCGATTATTGTTTGAAGGTAAACCAGTACAGGTACCAGCAGAATGATTGCCAACAGGATAGTTACGTATAACTGAAACTTCTTTTTGATAAAAACCGGGAACAGCAGGTAAAACTGCTCTTCAACCGATAGCGACCAGTAATGGGCCAGGCTCCAGTCGAACTGTAACCTTCTGAAATAGGAAAGGTTGGCGATGAACAATGCCGACGATATAAAACTGAGCGCACCTACCTGCAATTTGAAAAAATAATTAAGTATGGCAATCACCACTATGTACAGGTAAGCAACCGGGAGGATTCTTAATGCACGGCGGATGTAGAAGTTTTTGAGCGATAAATCGCCGGTTGTTATTTTCTCCTTAATGCATAAAGTGGTGATTAAAAAACCGCTGATCACAAAAAATACATCAACGCCCAGGGGGCCGATAAATACAAGGCTTTGAAAATAAGGGTTGTAGTTGAGGATGAAATGATGGATAAGCACCATGATGATTGAAACGGCCCTTAACCCGTTCAGCGATGGATAGGTTTTTTGATCTAAAATAGCAGGCACCGATTTTATTTCGGAGAAAAGGCTGGCGCTATTGTTAAACTTCACGTTGGTTATTATCCGGTTAAAAAATTAAAGATATAAAAACAAATAACTAATTATGAAGCAAAGTAAGACCATGCAATACTGCGGTTTATAGGTTTTTTGAAAAAAAGTGTGAGAGATTAAAAAGAAATTCTATCTTTGCATTCCGTTTCGAAAAGCACTCGTAGCTCAATTGGATAGAGCGTCTGACTACGGATCAGAAGGTTAGGGGTTCGACTCCCTTCGAGTGCACATAAAATATGCCTTTAAATGGTTTTGTCCATACAGGTACAAAGTTAATCCTAAGCCTTTCTGTGTTGTACCGAAAGGCTTTTAATTTATAACGAGCATGCTAAACCTGGTATTGTTTGGTCCACCCGGAGCCGGGAAAGGGACTCAGTCACAAAAGCTTATTGAACAATATGGATTGATCCATTTATCAACCGGCGATCTTTTACGTGGCGAAATTGCGCAAGGAACAACACTTGGGTTAGAGGCCAAGAAGCTGATGGACGATGGTAAATTGGTTCCAGATGCGGTTGTAATTGGCATGATCAGCAATAAGCTGGACAGTAATAAAGATGGCAAGGGTTTCATTTTTGATGGTTTTCCCCGCACGGTTGCACAGGCAGAAGCGCTGGATAGCTTGTTAACCAGCAAACATTCGGCTATAACCGGCATGATAGCGCTTGAGGTTGATGATGATGAATTATTGCGTCGCCTATTGCTTCGTGGTAAAGATTCGGGCAGGCCTGATGATGCTAATCCGGAAGTGATTAGCAAACGCATCCATGAATACAATGATAAAACGGCGCCTGTGGCCGGTTTTTATAAAAACCAGGGTAAATTTAAAAGCATTAATGGCATAGGCTCGGTAGATGAGATTTTTGGCCAGATACATGCCATTATTGAAGCCTGGTTAAAAGATTAATATTTAAAGTCCGGAAGACGGGAAGTCAGTAAAGTCCGGAAGTTAGTAAGGATAAAGTCGGGAAGATAGGAAATCGGTAAAGTCCGAAAGTTAGGAAGTTAAAACTCTTAAACTTTCGGACTTTACTGACTTTCGGACTTTCGGTCTCAAAAAGAGAAAAAATTATGTCGCAAGGTTCCAATTTTGTTGATTATGTGAAAATCTGTTGCCGCAGTGGCCACGGAGGGGCGGGCTCTGCGCATTTACACCGTGATATATTAACCTCAAAAGGTGGCCCCGATGGTGGCGATGGCGGTCGTGGCGGCCATGTTATTGTTAAAGGTAATGCCCAGTTATGGACCATGCTGCACCTTAAATACCGCAAGCATGTTATTGCCGGCGATGGCGATTCGGGCGGCAGCTCGTTACGCAGCGGCAAAACCGGAAGAGACGAGATTTTGGAAGTACCCCTGGGCACCACCGTTAAAAATGCCGAAACCGGTGAGGTGATCTTCGAGATAACCCAGGACGGAGAAACCCGTATTTTAACCCCTGGCGGCCGTGGCGGCCTGGGCAACTGGCACTTTAAAACCCCAACCCAGCAAACCCCCCGCTTTGCCCAACCCGGCGAAGATGGTAAAGAAGACTGGAATATACTGGAACTAAAAATCCTGGCTGATGTTGGTTTGGTAGGATTCCCCAATGCCGGTAAATCTACCCTGCTTTCGGTAGTATCCGCCGCCAAGCCCGAAATTGCCGATTACGCTTTTACAACCCTGGTACCCAACCTGGGCATCGTATCCTATCGTGATAACCGCTCATTTGTAATGGCCGATATCCCGGGCATTATTGAGGGTGCATCGCAGGGCAAGGGTTTAGGCTTTAGGTTCCTGAGGCATATCGAGCGTAACTCGGTACTATTGTTTATGGTACCCGCTGATACGCCGCGCACCATCAAAGAAGAGTATGAAATATTACTAAACGAGCTGCAGGAATACAATGCCGAACTGATGCACAAGCCCCGCGTTTTAGCCGTAACAAAAATGGATTTACTGGATGACGAACTTCAGGCCGAAATGAAGAGGGAGCTGCCGGAAGGAGTGCCTTCGATTTTCATCTCGTCGGTAGCCCAAAAAAACCTTACCGGATTGAAAGATTTGCTTTGGGCCGAGATTAATAAAGCGAGCGTTTAAAAGCAGAGAGTTTAGGGCCCAAATCAGAAAGCTGATTTCCTCAATAAGTTGTACACCAAACTAAAAACTTTAGGCTTTCAGCTCATTTAGCTGAATACAGTACATATTTGTCGCTCAGCATATCCATATGAAAACCCTTATAACCCGGGAAACATTTACGGATGATGTTTGATTTTGGTCCCATGTAACTTGCCGGGAGCATGATAAAGATGGGACCGGCATGGCCATAATGTACATAGTCATCAAACGCAATTTTTACATCGGGGCCAATGGGGTCTAATATTACGTAGCGGTTATGGTTTATCTCCAGGCCCAGGTCGGGGCTGATAAATACAAAAATAGCATCGGTATTTTTCCGGTCGAGTTCCATAATCTGGTCTAACGATTGCTGATCAATGAACAGTTGCGCTATACCAGATGTTCCCCTGGCATTTTTGGTTGCATTTTGATAATAGCTGGGGGCAAAATACCTGATACTTAAAGCAGTAATAAACAGGCACACCAAACCAAAACCAATTTTAACAGGCAGCTTACTTAAACTTACCAGGTAAACAATGCCCGGCGTTATCAGCAAGCCTATGATCCGCAAATGCCTTCCCTCGTAAGAGATATTGGCCTGCTTTAAAAAGCTATACCCAAAAAACAATATTGATACCGAATAAAAAACGGCAAGCAGCAGCGTATAGTTTTTTTCAGGAACAACCCTAACAATACGTATTACTAAAATTACGCTTAATACCGCGGCCAATATCAAAACCACTAACGACCACAACGGATTAAGTATGGGTGTATTGCCATGCGTTATGAGGCCGTTTAATATATCATCTAAAGAAAAGCCCGTCAATACCGGCGAAGCTAAAGGAAAACTTAATGCTTCCCAGCTAAATTTAAACCCAAATGATATGCCGGCCGGGTTTGCCCCTTTTGACATATATTGAAAATAAATTACAGCAAATGATAGCGTGGCGGGAATACCAATCCAGATGCCATTTTTAATCCAATCAAGTACTGCTGTTTTATTTTTAGAAAGGCTGATCCACAGGTAGATACACCCAGCGCCGTACATCCACAAAAAAGATGACTTACAGAAGAACCCTATCCAGGCGGATAGCAGCAAAAATAAGGTAAGCTTCCAGTTGGCATTGTCGAAGCTAACACAACCATACAAAAACCACCCCAGGAAGCCGAAAAGTAAAACCTCGCCACCATTATAAAATATATAAGGTACAAAAAAAGCCTGCTGAATAACTATAATCAGCACGCTTATAGCTGCTAAAAGCTTTGTAAAGCCCACCTTTTTAAAAAAGGCATACAGCCCGGCTATACCTAACAAACCGCATACAGCAGTAGTAATGGCCGCTGCGCGCCCATCGTTAACACCTGGCAATGATTTAAAAAAGTACGGAGCCAGATATTGCCCCGGCGACCACCATGATAAAAACTCGCTGTAGTTTTTGCCGATATCAGCAGGGTCTGGCTTGTTTGTAATATTAAAAGCCCCGCCTGCCTGCATTTTATGCATCACCTGTAAACCCCAGGCCGGATCCGGAAAAATGGCTGCCGGGGCTATAAATATCATTATTCCTAAAATGAGCACAAACAAGCTTAATGCTATCAGTATAATTTTATGCGTTTGAGATTGCTGTGCGATCATATATAGTGGTTGTTTTTTACAGGCTAATTTCGCGGTCGCGGATTTTTACTGCCGGGTTACCCTGGTAAATGCTGTAAGATTCCATGTTTTTTGTGGCTATTGAGCCGGCGGTAAGCATAGCATGGCTTCCGGCAGTTATACCCAGGTTTACCATAGCGCCGGCGCCTATCCAAACCCCATCCTCCAAAACAACGCTTTTGGTTATCAGGTTAAACGATGCTGTTTTATAGTTGTGGCTGCCGGTTAGCAGTATTGCCCCTTGTGATAAGCATACGTTGGCGCCAATGGTAATCATTACCAGGCTATCTATCCAAACGTTTTCGCCAACCCAGGTATGGTCGCCAATTTGCAAAAACCAGGGATATTTGATATTTACGCAAGGCTTTATAGTTACTTTTTTGCCTATCCTGGCGCCAAATAGCCGCAATAAAAATACTTTAAAACCACTTGAAGGTATAAAGCTGGTTTTAAAGAAAACGGCATTCACATAAAACCATAATAGCCTTTTTAACGCATTGCCACCCGGGTGAAAAGGGTGGTTGTTATAAGTTGACAGGTTGGTTTTGTGCATGTTTGTTTAAGTGATTGTCGCCTTGTTTAACCCAAAAATACAGGCTTGCCATTATAATGATGTACAAAATGATATTAAATACCGTATGATGGTCAACAATCCGGCTTGAATTTTTATTCCAGAATAATGCCAACAGCACAAAACGCAAAATGTTTAAAAACTGGATGGCTAAAATCCCGGTGACTAAAAAGATAACTTTTTGCTTTGTTTTTGTAGGATAGGCAATAACAAATGCCGCAAAAAAACTCATCAGCCCAAGCCCGAGGCAGGAGTATACCAGCACTATAGCCCCTTTGCCTGCCACCAGCAATTCGGTGCCATTATGAATAGCCGAAAAACCAAACCAGTTAAGTACCTGGGCGCTGATACTCAGCAATAACCAACGGAGGCCCCGTATGTAATTTAAGTGATTAGCCAAAAACGGGTAGTAATGTTTGCCCGGATTGGTTATCCCAAAAAACAAAATGTTAAAGTAATAGAACATCAAAAACAACGCAAGAAACCTGAAGATAAATTTCACTGGCGAGATATGGCCTGTTGTTGCTGCCCTGGCTTGTTGCCCGTTTCTCAGGATTTCATCAATTTTAACATCTACAATCAGCCTGAACCAGAAACCTTGTAAAAAATGAAAAATTACGCCTGTACGTCCATCTAATACACCCAATTGGAATATCATACGATAGGTAAAATAAAGCATTGGCCTTACATAGCGGGGCAATTGCCACCACAATTGCTTAAGCCAGGCGGTACGCTCGTCCGGCGAGCCAGATAATGATGGCTTAAGGGTTTGCTGCCGCATTTTTTGCATGCGTTCCACCTCTTCCTGGGCCAGTAAATCACTGTACCGGTTATGTTTGGCTATCCAGAAACTGATGTGGTTCTCTTTCAGGTTTTCTTCCAGGATATGCCCGTCTTTCCATACTTCGGTTTTGCCAGGTACGATGAACCGGTGGTCCATATTTTCATTCAGATCAGAGTAGCCGACACCAAAACGGATCATTTTAAGCAGGAAAAAGGGATAGTAGCCGCCATGTTTTATCCAGCTGCCTTTAAAAAAATTCTTCCGGTTAAAGTAAATGCCGCTAACGCCCTGGTAATCCTGGTCTCTGAAATTCGCCAGTTTTTCTTTCAGTTCCGGGGTAACAACCTGGTCGGCATCTAAACAAATAATCCAGGGAGTTTTGATATCGAAGTTTTTAAGGGCGAAGTCCCATTGTTTAGGATGATTTTCAAAGGCGTGCTGCAAAACAGTTGCTCCAGCTTTTTTGGCTATGGCTACAGTATCATCATCGCTGCCCGAATCTAAAATAAAAACAGGCGCATCAAGCCCGCCGACAGAATCCAGCAAACGGGGCAGGTGCTGCGCTTCATTATGGGTAATGATGATAAATGAATATGCCGGGTTCAATGCTGTGTGCTAATTTTAGTATACAAACCTATATATTTTTCAACTATGCTACCCGCGTTAAAATCGGTATAAATAATATCGGGTGCTTGTTGCCTGATGCGTTCCAGTTCATGGGGCTGGGCCACTATTTGGTCAATCATTCCGGCGACAGATATCGCGCTTGTTTCGCACAGCCAGCCAAGCTTATTTTTACTAACATAATCAGCAAGGCCCACTTCGCGGCTAATTAGTACCGGCGTGCCAACACTTAAGCTTTCAATTACGGCGTTGCCAAAGTTTTCATCATAGGATGGCAGTACAAAAAGATCATGTTTTTGTAATAACTCAAACTTGTCCTCATTTATAAAGCCCGTCCAGGTTATTTTATCGCTAATGCTTATATCGGCAGCTAACTGTTTCAGGCTATCAACATAGGCTTCGCTGCCACTGCCTGCAATGGTAAGATGGAAGGGGGCCTTGATTAAGGGCAGTGCATCGATCAATATATCCAGGCCTTTTTTTTCTTCTATCCTGGAAAAAAATATCAGTTTAATTGTAGCCTTTGTTGTGTTTTGCACTTGTACCGATGGATGATAAACCGGCAGTTTTACAAAATTAGGTATGATAACCGAACTTTTTGGGCTGATAATACTGTTGACGGCCTCATTCTCCCGCTGCGAAGTGGCATGAATATGGCAGCGTTTTAGTACGGGTTTGCTCAATAGGTTATGAATGAGTGATTTGATTGCCCGGTTTTTATTTTGAAAAGAGTAAGGGCTTAAAGTACCCCTGGCCGATACCACCACCGGTACCCCACGTATTACCGCTATAAGGCAGGATAGTACCGAAACCAAATTCCACCATGCGTGGATATGTACGGCATCATAAGTTTTAGCGTTTTTCCAAACGGCTTTTAACAATGCAGGCGATAAATGGCTATGGTCTTTAGTGATGCGCTTAAAATAAGTAACGTTTACACCATCAACCATTACCGTTTGGTTAGGGGTTACATCAAGTTCGGAAACGCCGTTGGCTGTTGTTGCAAATACGCACACGGCGCAACCTGCATTTGCCAACTGTTCGCTTAGCATGGCTACCGACATAGTTGGCCCGCCATAAACGTAAGCAGGTTTGTATGATGCCGAAATTTGTAAAATCCTCAAACTTCTTTTAAAATGTTAGATGCCGTGAGTATTTTATGGATGGCCAGCATACTGATATAGCTCCAGAATACCGTATTGATAAGAAATTCAAAACTAAGGCCGCGCCACATAATCTGGAACAAGCCGCTAAATACAAGCGCGGTTCCTAAAATATATCCACCAAAAAGTTTTTCGGCTTTTACCGAGATAATTTGTGCAACGGCCCCGTAAATAAGCATCATGACAAAAACTCCCCAGCCACCAAGTGTAAGGTAGGCATCTACTATAAAAGCGGGCTTTGCCGATACCGACGAGGCCCTGTTAACTACTCCGGCATCATACACCCGCTCCATAATCAAATCTTCGGTGCTTGGTTTACCGGGCCAGAAAATGCGCGGAATGATAGCCATACCCGATTGGGCAAGCAATTTTGTGCGGTAAAAATCAACAGTCTTGGGCGTTGACTGGGTGAATTTGATGAACATATCAATTTCGCTTAATCTGTAAACCATAAAGCCCCAGTTTGAATCATCTTCATCGCCCGAATCGCTATTCAACGCGGCATCAAGTGCCAATTGGGTGGCCTCATCTGCCGAGGCATCGCCCGACCATGCGTTTTGCCTGAAAATTCGGTTATAGGTAGGCAAAAACATAAATAAAATAAGCAACGCAGGTATAAATATGCCTGCCACCAGTTTTTTGTAATTGGGATACAGGAAAACCCCCAAAACCAGTACGCTGATAATAATAGGCTCTTTAAATCCCGAAGTTAAGGCAGTGTAAAAGTTAAAAAAGTAAAAGGCCAGGCAAATAAGGGTATTGCCGATTTTTTTTTGAGGGATAGCAAAAGCGAGCGCCAGGGTGCCGGCTATAAAACTCAACGAACTAAACTGGTTGGCAAATTGCGATAAGCCCGGAATGCGAATGAAAAATATTGATGCAGGGAAACTGACAACGGCAAACATCATCAGTAAATTAGCCAGCTTATCTTTGGCGATGTAGTATTTTGATTTGGTACTATAATCCATAAAAATCAAAATACCCGATACGAAAGCAGCATGCCCTAAACAATAATAGCGCTGACATTGCGCGGTATACTGCAAGCGGTTCTGATCAACCAAGGTGGTGCTCACTTTTTCAAAGTTTTGATAGCCCAATACATCCAAAAAGTAAAATATGGAGGTACATGCCATGTAGCCTGCGAAAATGATCTGTACCAAAAAAATCGGGCGCATCAATTGTTCGGCTACGCTCATGTCATTAGGTATAGGCTTAACCCAACCCGTTAGTGTTAAAAAAAATATCAGGAATGATCCAAGCCAGGCTATGATATATGACAGCTGGGCATCGCTGCTTAACAAAGCAGCCAATGCCCAGGGGACATATAACATAATAATGCGTTCCATCGGGGCCTGTTTAGTTTGCATGGCTGTTATTAATTACGTTTAACATGGCATCGGCCTGTTTACTAAAGGTCCAACCGGCTATTTTAGCTTTGGCATTGTTACCCAAAATTGTTAGCCCATTTTTATCCCCGATGAGCGAATGCAGCTTTTTTGTTAGTGATGATACGTTACCGGCTTTAAATATTTCGCCGGTAACGCCCGGGTTTACCAGGTCGGCAGCGCAACCGCATTTGTTTGATACTAATACTGGTTTACCAGCTGCCATGGCCTCATTTACTGCAAGCCCCCATGTTTCGCCCGGGCCTTGTGAGGGCAGGCAAAACAGGTTGCAGGCATGGTATATAGCCGGCATTGCCAATTGATTTTGAAAACTTAAAAAATGAACATTGCTGTTTTTGCAGGCAT
The DNA here is from genome assembly GCF_028736215.1 of Mucilaginibacter sp. KACC 22773. Classification (NCBI taxonomy): domain Bacteria; kingdom Pseudomonadati; phylum Bacteroidota; class Sphingobacteriia; order Sphingobacteriales; family Sphingobacteriaceae; genus Mucilaginibacter; species Mucilaginibacter oryzagri. The sequence continues at coordinate 5,746,241 of NZ_CP117883.1, read as the reverse complement.
TTGTTTTTAACGTCTCTTCCAAAATACCGTTACCAACAAATAATAAATGAGTGTTCGGCACGTCCAAAGTTAAAAAAGCATTTAGTAATAAATCGGGCGATTTCTTTTCTTCAAATTTACCGGCAAACAATATCAAAATATCAGCAGGCTTAATCCCTAAATCCGCCCTTATTTTGGAAGCTTCCTCACCTTTTTCGGCAGCAAACCTGTCGTTATCTATAGCGTGCGGCGCAAAAGTGAGCTGTTTATCTTTCAATCCGTATTTTTTAAAGTAAGCGCCATTATTGCTGCCCACATAAAACGCATGATCAACGTGGCCATAAATCCATCTTAAAAAAATAGTCCGCAATAATTGTTTAGCGCCCGGTTTAACATCCAGCAGCGTTGAGTCGCCACGAAAGTAAACCGGTATTTTATTTTTAAAATGCCTCATAACCTTTAAATGGCTATCATATGCCCAACCGTAAACCAAAACCGCATCGGCTTGCCATGATTTTATTTGGTTGATAAGACCGGGATTTACAATGCCTTTAAAATGATGGGAACCCGGATGGATAGATGTGTTTTTTACCCACTCGTAACTATAGCCGTCAAGCAATGGGATATCCCATGAGATGGTTTTGCCAAAGCCTGGATCAAATTTTTCCTGCGCCTCATTACCCCAGGTATAAAATACTTTAACATCAATTTTATCTGCCAGTAATTTAAATACCGGGGCGTAGTACTGGATGGGATGAGTAGTAATGATTGCCAAACGCATTTTAAATAGCCTCGCCCATGATTTTAAATCCTTTCGACACTTTTATACGTGTTTTTATAAACTCCACATCGCGGCAGTAAATGGTATTATAACTGCCAAATGAATCCATCAAATTTAGTTCCCGTTTAAAAGGATCATATTGGTATGGCTTAAAACCTACCGACAAAAGTGCTTTGTGAATATCATCTTCATTAAAACCATAGCGTAAACCACTGCCATTCAATTCAATAATAATGGCCTTAAGTATAGGCAGCTTTAGGGTGTTGGTCATTCCTTTTAACACTTCGGTTTCAAAGCCCTCCACATCAATTTTTATTAGGGCAGGTTTATCAGTAAGGCTGATAGAATCAACGCTGATCACATTTACCGTTTCTACATCCGTTGCCTGGCTTTCACCGGCACTGATAATGTGGTTGGTGGTGTCTTCGTTTTTTGAAAAAGTTAATATGCCTTCCTCGGCGCCTGCGGCCGCGTTTATTAAAGTAACCTTACTCTCCAGTTTATTCAGGCTAATGTTTTTTGCAGTTATGGCCGCAGTATTTGCCGATGCCTCGATGGCAAAAGTTTTGGCGTTACATACTCCTGAAGCCAATAGGGTGTACGACCCAACGTTGGCACCTATGTCAAAAAAAACATCGCCGGGCTGTAAAAAATGCAACAGAAGCGCCATGTCATCAAACTCATGCAAACCTGTATAAATATTGCCTGTAATACCTGTAAGGCCCTTGCGCGCATAAAAATTGATACCGGCAATATAGGGTTTCACTATAAACTTAGCCGGCTGCATACTGCTTTGAAGCTGCCAGGTTAAAAAACGGATAAAGGCTTTAAGCGGATTCCTTTTACCTAAAGGATGGTTTAATATAAAACCGAATGTTCTTTTAATTTTTCCCACCGGTAGCGCTGTCAAAAAGTTTGCATTGATTTATGGTCATTTGCCTTGCCGAATATTTATCTACGGCCCCGGCATGATATTGGGGTGGTTCCGGGCTGCCGTTGGTAAGGGAAGAAAAAAAAGCGCTGATGTTGGCCTCGGTAACAGTTTCATAATCATATACCTGTTTAACGCCATATTCCTTCATAATGTTTATTACCGAGCTTGCCTTGTTAAATATAGCTAATAGTGGCTTGGGGGTAAGTAAATACGGATAAATTTTTGAAGCCGTGTATTTAGGATCATCCGAGCCCGGAATAAATAATGCATCGGCCTGTTGCAGGGTTATTAATGTATGATAGTAGCTTATCCTGTCGGTAATTTCAATTACGCTTTCAGCAACGCCCAGTTGCCGGGCAAGCGGTGAAATGCTTGGCTTGCCTTGCCCGTTGGGGGCGTAACTTGTACCTATAAAATAAAATCGCAATGATTTTAAAGTCTCGTTGCCATTATCCAACACTGCTTTAAGGGCTTTAAACAGTGGAGTAATCGCCGGGTGCATGTCGGCACCGCCACGGCCTATGTACACTACGTTGGTGTAATTTGAGTCGAGCAGATTGGGGAAGGCATTCTTGTTCTGTTCGGCTATCTGCATATCCGGCTTAAATGCCCCGAAGGTTATAGTTGCTGATGGGATGTGTTTAATTAAAGGATAACGGTTTTTAAGATCGCTGATGTAATTATCAGATACACTGATGATGCCATCTACACTGTTCATAGCAATGGGTTCCAGGTATTTGTTCAGCCGATAAGAGAACCAGTATTTGGGTGGTCTTTGCGCTTTGGGCTTATCCTCGTAATAATCAGAAAACCAGGGATCCTGCATGTCAATTACGTAAGCGATACCATATCGTTTTTTAAAATAGGCACCTAAAATGCAAACCGGGAATTGGGTGGTCGAAAAATATATCAGATCGTAGGATTGTGTTTTTAAAAGCTCCTTTATTTTTTGCCTGTAAAACCACAGTGAGCGTAAAGCAATACTGCCCAAACCCAGTTTGGATGTAATGCTTTTTTTTAACGCTTTAACTTTATAGATCCTGATCTGCTCGGGAATACTTTGTAATAGCAGGTAATCGGCAGGCAGGTCGGCATATTGTTCATCCACCATTATTACTTCGGCATCCCACCCATTGGCCGCAAAATAGGGTAGGCTCATGCGGATGCGCTGCATATCGGCCCCGTTTACGGGTGGGAAGTAGGGCGATATGATGAGCAGTTTCTTCACAGGATTATTTTATCAGCCTTTTCCACCATCGATTGTTGCTGATTTTTTCGCGTGCTGCCGACCAATCGCAAACCTCATCAATAATATCGTAAAAACCCTGCTGCTTTTCGGGCAGGTTATTTGTCGCTATGATTTTAATCAGTTGCGGCAGCCCATCATAAAAAGCCTTGGTACGATAGGGGGGATGTAACGACCATAATCCTTTGCCGCTGCCTAAAAAATCAATCCGTTTTAAATGATGGCCGGCGATATAGGCAGATATCAGGTGTTCGGGCAAATCGGCATTGGAGTTACCTTCAATTATGGCTTTTATCTGCCCTCGTACGGGCGGTTTGGCTAGTATTAACTTATCGGTTTTAAACCGGCTTTTATTAATCATGAAAACCCTGGTGCTCATGCCTGCAAGTTGCCAGGTGTAAGGGGCAATTTTATTAATCACCTGTTGCCCGGTTAAAGTATCCATACTATTGGGCGGGCCAGGCAAAGGTGCCATAACAAAGCAGGCGGGATCTGTTTCAAAAAAATGTGCGGCTTCGGCAACCCATCCGCTATTTCCGCCACCTAAAAATATATCGGAATCTAAATGGAAAACGAGGTTATTGGCAGCCGAATAAATTCCGAAAAAATAAGCATAAAAAGGCCCCCCCCTGAAGTCTTTTTCGGGCATATCCTTTTTACCGAAGAAGTAGCCTGCAACTTTTTGTTTGGTTGCTACAGAATAATCAGCCGGGATAACTTTAACGTTATACTTGGTTTCAATTTCTGTTGACAGGAATTGGTTTAGCAACTCTTTGTTTTTCTCCCATCCCTCGGCAAAGCGGCCTTTGCTTGGCCGGGTATCAACCGTTAATATAATCTCATCTACCTGCGTACTTAAAATAGCTAACTGATGTTTAAGGATATACCTGGCATGCGGATAATCGCCGGGCGCCAGGTTTATTTGTAGGCTTACCTTATTCTCCAAGGGCGTTGTTTACTAATTGAAGCAATTTTTTCGACTCGTTTTCCCAATTGTAAAACGCAGCTGCCTCAATGGCTTGTTGTTGGGCTAATTGTAGTTCGACGGCATTGCTAAGCCACCTATCCAACTCGTTTATTTGCTGTGCCGATGGCTGTTGCGCTAATTTGAAACCCGGTTTAAATTTATCAAAGGCTTCATCCTGGCCTTCTGTTTCGCTGGCGATAACAGGCAGTCCCGATTGGATATACTGGAAAAATTTATTGGTAATGGTATAATTACGGCTTGGGGGGGTATCCAGTTCCAATGCCAGGCCAATATCAAAACCGGCTATTTTTGCGGCCAACTGATTTTCACCAACAAGGGGATGAAAATATAGTCCGTGCTGGGCGGGCATTAGTGTGGTGAGTATTTCGCGATAGTCTGTAGTTATATTGCCCAGCAAGTGTAGTTCAATGCCTGTTTTCAACGTGCTCAATACATTCATAAATTGTTCAAGCCCCCGGCCTGGGCCAATGGTTTGTGAAAACCAGAATAATTTGAGTGGCGTGCTAAATCCTTTTATTTTATTGTGAATAAATCCAGGTGACGGAAAAACATTATAAATGACTTTTGGTTGCGGGCATAAATACACCTTCGATAATTGGTTAGCCAGGGCATTTGAGGTTGTAATGCAATAGGAGCCTTTATTTAAAGCTATAGCCTCTATCCGCTGGAGTAAGCTGATGGGCCTTTCGGCGCGTGCTTCGGGCAGCAAGTCCTCCGAGTACCAGTCTTCAAAATCAAACGCCACTTTGTAACCTTCATTTAACAACCTGGTACCTATGTACGTAGCCAGCTCCTGGTGGCAGATGTATAAATTTGCTTTTGCAGCCTTAGCTTTATTATAATAGCGCATAGCGCCATAACCAAGTGCCAGGCTGTTTTCTGTTTTAAAGTTACGCACAAGCAGGCGGCCAATTTTACCCAGGAGCTTATCAGTAAATGAATTAAGGGTTGATGCAGAAAGATTTGAGATTAACTGTAACTTAATGTTAGCAAAGGAGCCTATAGCTAACAGGTCTTGCCGGTAGAGGTCATCTGAGATAATGCCTGTTAAAATATGAACATCATAACCTGCTGTAGCCAAAGTGATCGCCTCTTTTAAAACCCTGGGGTTTCGGCAAAGATGCGATTGTGTGATGATGCAAATTTTTTTTGGCAAATGCTTTAATTGTTTAGCTAAACAGCCGGGTTTTTATGAGTTGTAATGATTGCGGAATGGAATGGGAGTTAAGCGCGCGTTGCTGCCCTTTCATTCTCAGTTCTTTGCGCTTGTTTTTTGAAGCAATAAGTTCCCGGCATTTGTAAACCAGTTCATCGGCATTGGTATAGGTTTCCATATCGGTGCCCAACTCATATAACTGGGATAAGCCGGCAGTATATTCCGTCAGATAACAGGCACCCAGCATAGGCGCTTCCAGGTCACGAAGCCGGCTATAGGTTATGATATCTTTGCCAAACGTATTGAATGTTGGCACCCGGTTGATGCCAAGTGTTACCATGCTTTCACGGCTAAGGCGGATGTATTCGTCGAAACCAGGTTTTTCAAATATGTTTTCAACAGGTATGTTCGCAGGCATTACTTTTTTATTGCGTTGAAAATGATACGCTACAAACACCTTGATCCCTGCATTACGCAGCAGGTTGAATTGATTTTTAATTTTGGATGAAGGTTTTGGCGACAGTTGCTGTGCTGCAGGCTCGTTTGTATCATTCCAGCCATTTCCCCTTATTTGTATTGGGAGGCCCCTGGTAATCGCATCTGCCAAAAGCTGCGCGCGTAAATCATCTCTTGATCCGATGAAAGAGATGATGTCAGTTTCCTGCTCATTAAAATGGCGGTATTTAGGATCAACCCACATGGGCATGGGCAAATTAACGTGCGGAACCCGGGCGGTTTGATAAAGGTGCAGGGCTTCAAATTCAGGCACCCACACCAGGTCGAATACCTTAAACTGGAGCGGCAGTTTAGTAAACGAGCGTACATTATCGCAATAAAAATTAACGCACGGTACTCCCATTGCTTTAATTTGTTTTATAGCCCCGGTATCTATTTGTTTGGGATATAAATAGCACAAACAAATATCTATTTGCCTGCGGTTCGCTTTAATGTAGTTTATAGTTTTTTCCCATGCCTGCTGTTGCCATCGTTGCAGGGCAGGATCGTTTTCATAGGGTACAAGCCCGGCAGCCCAGTCAAGGCCTGGTATTTCGGCCCATTGCATTCCGGCTTCTTCTATGCCGTTTTTGATATAATATGTCCAAAAACGATATGCAGGTATGGCATGTGGCTGGCCGCCGTTATCCTGTAAAAATGAAAGGAGGATTTTCAATTAATTGATGTTAAATGCCTGTTTAAAACGTTTGGTAGCTTTCCAGCCTATCAAAGCTGTAATTATTTTGGTTATACCGCCTGCCATAAATTTTAATGTAGAACCTCCAAGCTCGTTTACCCGTTTTTGCGCTTCTTTGGCCAGTTGAGAATGCTTAGGGTAAGCGATATATATGTAATGCTGCCAGGTATTGGCGCAGGCCAGCTTAGCTTCGGTACTTTTTTTTACTGCCAGCAGATTTTTGGTGGCTTTATCAATAGCCGTAAATGCCGATTGCATGGCTTCCTGCTGTTTACGGTCAGATAAACTGCCGCTATTGCCCGACCGGTAGTATAATACAGAATTGGGGTCGAACACTACCAATTTGCACTTTAATATAACCCGGGTAAAAAAATCAAGGTCGTCAATTAAGGTAAGCTGGTCGTCCCACAGGCCGGCGTTTTCAATGATTTGCCTGGGCAATAAAAAAATGCCCGATTGTGTCATGGAGTGGCCGTTTTTCCATGATGAGCAGATCCAATCATATGCAGGCAGTGTTTGCCAGCAATCTTCGGGGCTCAGCTTAAAAGTATCCAGGCTGTTATCATAGAACCTGCCCCATTTTGCCGAAATTATACAATCCGGGTTTTCAACGGCCAGCTTAACCTGGCTTTCAATCATTTGGGGGTTGATGATATCGTCGCCATCTAAAAATTTGATATACTGCCCGTTTGATTTGCTGTAAGCCAAATTACGGGCAGCGGCAGCACCACGGTTTTGCTGATAATAAATGCTGATATTTTGATGCTGCAGGCTTTTTAATAAACTTTTGGTACTATCTGTAGAGCCATCATCAACTATTATTATCTCGATGTTTTTGTAGGTTTGATTAACTACCGCATTAATCGTATTAATGATATAGTTTTCACCATTATAAACCGGGATGCACACAGAAACTAAAGGAGCGGAAACAGCCATTTTATTTGATACCGTGTTTACGCTTTAGCTTCTCGAACAATGAACCCTTATCGTATTGGCCATTTTTATCAAGTTTGCCGGTATTCCATATTTCGTTCCAAAAATGTACAGTGTACGATTCCGGGCCTATTTTTCTGCCGGGCACGGTATCGGGCTTTAACAGAGGCCGTAACACCTCTTTCACTTTACTGCTTGTGCTCATTTTTCCTAAAATCAGTTCACTTACATTTTTCCAGGCGATAGGGTTAAAGTAACGATACGGGAGGACAAGTTTTTCTAACTCCAGTTCTTTTACTGCTTTTTGAAATAAAAACGGACCAGCTAAACCGAAAGACATGGTTTTGAGATCAATCAGGGCAATTTGGTCAAGGCAGTATTGTACAAAATCGCTATCCTTTGGTGCTTTAAAAACGCAGTTGTTTACCAGTTGGTCATATTCACCTTCATAGCTCGAACAAAAAACGGTATCGGCTTCAAAATCGAATTTTTTGAGGCAAATGATATCCATGTCAACCCACCATCCCCCATTTTTTTGAACCATCAGCAAACGGAACAAATCGGCAAAGCCTGATACTGAGCCAGCGCCCCAGCCGGTTTTGTATTTGAAAATAGCCTCTTCGCCAATAATACTTCTTGCGTTATGGATAATGGTATCTTTAGGTGCGTTGGTTATTTCTTCATAGGCATATAAATGAAAATTGTGCCCATGATCAATAAACGATTGGATACATAATTGTTCAACCTTTGATAACTGGCCGCCTATCCATAAGGATTGGATATGTTTATTTATATCGCTTTCCATGCTTTCTTAAAGTATCCTTCTTTTGATAAATCTACATAATGATGAAGTGTCCCAATATGATGCTCAATCCTGTTTACATCCGGGTTCACAATATATTCGTCTGCCGGTAAAACCACTGCTTCTACGTTGGCTAATAACATGGCCGTTAAAGCCTGTTCAAGGTAATACGAGCTGCCTTCCTTTTCCTCCAGTCCTGTTGTCCAGCTTTCTAAATGGGCCCAATTTACAGCACTGCTTTTGAGGCCAATAGCGCCTACATTTAACAGCGTAGGAATCTTGTTTTTACAAAGCTGCTCCATCAATTGCCTGCTGTAACCATATGATTCCTGGCAATCCTGCATATATATAGGTTTTTGGGGTTCCCTCAGCCAACTAACCAGGGCCAACGGATCGTTCCAAAACATCATATCCGAATCTAAAACCAATTTCCAATCCTCACCGGGGATGGTATGTACATCTGTCAGTTTCTTAATATGCGGATAAACCTGGCGTTTATGGTGTAAAACCGGGTATTGGTGTTTGGGTAACGCTTTGCTCAGGTTTTGATTTATCATTTGCCGGTCCACTATATCTGCCCCGGGCAATTGGGTGTTTATTTGTTTAATTAATTGTTCGTCAAAGCTGCCATCATCAACCAATATAAATTTAAAAGGAGTTTGGCTGACCTTTATTAATGACTGTATGCAGAACAGTGTTTGGTACAGGTACTTTTTCCCGGTTAAAAAGTAAACCTCCAGGCCATCTGCCGCCGATTGAACAGGAGGCAAATGAGCAGACGCCTGCTGCATCAGTTTTTGGCCGTGCAGCATTTTGCGGTAATTAAAATATCCACCAAAACGGTTAAAGTGTTTTAACCGGGCCTTAGGGTAACGATATAAAACATTAATTACTGACTGCAACACTTATAAAATGCCGATTTAAGTAGATAAAAGAAATTTTCATTGTTTGGCCAGGCCATCAAAAGTGCCGCAGGCACCCTGCCACCTGATGTAGTTTACCTTATTTTTCCAGGCTTTATAAGTAAACCATGCTTTTATCTTGCGTGGAAATACTGTCCAACCGGCAATTTGCGGCCAGGGGTTTATCCCGTGGCTTTGCAGCAACCTTACCCATGAGTTGCTGCTGTTATTGATTAACCGCGCCATGTAGCCGGTTTCCAGTCTTTGGGCCGGGATAATATGGTGTAATACCAGGCCTGGTAAATAGGCCACATGCCAACCCGCTTTCAGTATTTCTAAAACAATATCATTGTCACCACCCGAACTTAGGGAATCGCCCTTTCTATCGGTAATAACATTTTTTTGTGTTTCAATTTTTTTGATATACGTGTTCAGTGCCACTTTCCGGATAGCTATCCCTGCACCAATGGGTGCGCAAACGGGGTATTTATGATCCCATGATGCAGTTAAAATCTCGTCGCCAAGGTCGCGCAAAGCTAAGCTTGAATAGAACTCCGGTAGCCATGCCGGTGGGGTGCCTTCAAATACAGCGAGCGATTTGCCACCAATAGCACCAAGCTTAGGTTGATCCTGGAATGCTTTTAATACGTTTTCAAGGTAGTTATCTTCGAGTATGTTGTCATCATCAACTAATATCAAAACTTGCCCTTGGGCTTCTTTAAAGCCTTTTAGCCTGGCGTAGGTTAGCCCTTGCGCTGTTTCCCTAACAATTTTATGATTAGGTTGCCATCCAAGGTCTGCATTAATGGGTTGGTTGGAGTTATTATCAACTATTATTAATTCCCATGCCTGCAATGGAAGGCTTTGCTTTTGTAAACCGGTTAACGTTTTAGCAAGCCTGTTTGCATCAGGGTTGTAAGTGGGGATGATAACACTTAGCATATCAGCCATTTCTGTAGCTAACTACTTTTGCGGGCACACCCATTGCTATAGCATAGGGCGGCAGGTTTTTGGTAACCACCGAACCGGCGCCAACAACGCAGCCATCGCCAATGGTAACGCCGCCTAAAACTTTAACCCCGGCGCCTATCCAAACGTCGCTGCCAATTTTAACCGGCAGCAAAATATCACCCTGCGAGCGGATTAGCGTACCCTTATCGGGAATGGTATGGTTAGCACTTACAATACAGGTATGCATAGCAATCAAGGTATTTTCGCCTATGTCGACCCCGCCATGGCCGTAGATACACACGTATTCGCCTAAAAAAGTGTTTTTTTGTATGTTGACGGTGCCTCCATAAGCCTTGATAATTACGCCCCGCGATAGTTCACATTGAGGCGCGATTGTAATTTCCCCCTTTTTGCCGTTCAAAAAACCCCGTGACAAAAAGGTATTTGGTTTTATGATAACAGGTTGATGAATAGTTATGCCTAATAACCTAAAAAACGTGGCGTACAGGTTACTTATTAGTTTTGACATACAAAATCATTCAATAATGTTTTCAAAAAGACAAGGCCCTGCTTACTATCGTGTTCATCTTCAAAATTGAGCCAGGCTACATGATGTTTCAGCTGGCATACTGACGATAGCCTGTAAAAACAAGGTTTAAAAAGCATCCCATCGGGGAATAACTCCAAAATATGTGTACCCTTGTTACATAGATAAATGTTACTTAAACCTGCGCCATGGGGCGCAATAATGTGTGTGGCCGACTGCATCTTTTCGATAGTTTCGATAGCGCTCAGTCCCGAAAGGTCGATAGTTTCAATTGATGGGAAATGCTCCAGCAATGGGCGTTCCCAAACAATATCCCGTGAAGCGGCCCCTTTGCGGCTGATCCAAATTATTTTGCATGGAGCGGGTTGTTCTGTTGGAGTGATATTGAACAGGGCCTTTAAGGCGTCAATGCTCCATGGGTTTATCTGCTGATCGTTAACCAATCTGCCGGTAAATAACAGCTGCTCACATTGGTAATGCGCACTGTTAGTGGCCCAGATTATTTTTGAGGTATCGACGTTTGCCCTTTGAAGCCACTTTAATTTCCAGTCGGTTGCCGGTCCGTTAAACAATATATGGTCAACATGCCTCATTAGTGGCATGGCAAAATGGATTTTAACTATCGATTCAAATAAAAAATGATAAAAACCACCGTCGGCACCATTTGTCAGGCAGGAGAGTGTGGTGCCATCCAGGTACGTTTTTTGCGGGAAATGGACAACATTGGTTAAAGCAGAATCGCTTAAATCAACCGTCCATTCCTTGGCAGATTCATCAATAAAGCATCTCCGCTGGCTATCGTATACCAATCCGATAGCGCACCAAACTGTACCCTCTGATACACTATATAAGTACCTGTGGGGCTCTTTAAACACACCATTGGTTTTAAACCTTGGTTGCCCGCCAACAGTTTGCTGTGGTACTGTTTGGTTGTAAGTGATAAGCGGTAAATTGTAAGCCACCGATTGCCCCTCCTCATGCAGTAAAATTCCGGTAAGCGATTCGGGACGGTCAATGGCTTCGCCGGTTTTGGGGCGGTACAGGTCTGTAAAACTTTTAATTTGATATGGGTTGCCGGTGAAACATCTGATCCATATTTTTTTTAAAAGTTTCGAGATCATTTTATAAGCTGGCTTTTTTTAATTGTATCATCAAAGTTAACCTTTACCAATGAGCTGTTTTTTTATCCTGGGTTGAATAACGAGTTCGGCAATTGTTGACAGGGCACCGGTGATTAACACCGATGCCGATAGGCCAACTATTAATAAAGTAACGCCCGAAAGATATTTTGTAAGGCAGCTATTTAAAAAATAAAGCACCGGGAAATGGAAAACATACAGGGCATATGAGATGCGCCCTAATTTACTTAACCGCCCTAAAAAGTCAATTTTGAAATTGATGGGCAGTGTGATAATTGCAAGGGCAAAATAAAATATGCCATAAATCCAATTAATCTGCGAAAATAAAGGGTGTTTGAAGTAAAGTAATAACAATAAGTGGAATACCGGAATGGAGTAGGCTAAAAGCTTTATCCAATTCATATATTTTACTGACCTGTTGGTTAGTTCCATAATTATAATGAAGCAGACAGGCAAATAAACCAAATCCCCAAAAGAAACTTTAAAAGCAAAGTCAAGTTTTAAATGTACAAAGTGGGGGATAAGATCGCGGGTATCAAAACAATGGATTGCCAGCAGGAGAGCGAAATAGCTGATCAATGAATGCCACCTTTTTTTGGTTGCGGCTATAATTACAGTTTTAGTTTGGGCTATGTAAAGGCCAAGCATCCAAAAGATTGCGCCCACCAACAGTGATTTTAAAATTGTAGCATCCTGATTTCTCAATACAAATGCAACTGATAAAACACTAATGGCTAAGCACCAATGCATGTTGTATCTGCCAGCCTTCCATAAGCCTAAAAAAAGTATATAAAACGTCACCTCATAGCTAAGAGACCATAAAGGACTATTTGACGAAATGGTGTTTACAAAAAACTCCTGCATAAAAAAAAGATGCCCTAACAGTTGCCGTACCGAAAAAGCTCCGCCTTTATAAACCAGGAACGAGATGATGATTGCTAAAATATATATAGGGTATAAACGGACGGCCCTTTTTTTTAGATAAGCAATAACATTTATTTTATTAAAGGGCGTGTGGATATGATTTAATCCGATTACGTAACCCGAAAGCACGAAAAATATGAGCACCGCTTCATGCGCAAACTCAAGGTGCACAAAAAAATCATAATGCGGAATTTGGAATGAATGAAAAAAATCGAAGGTCAGGAAGTGGGATATAGCGACAACCAACGCGCATAATCCTCTCAACCCTTCCAATTTATGGTCATAACCCGATTGTTGTTGTTTAGTCATCGGCACTGTTTTTAAATGCAATTTTGAGTTGGATCATCCGCAGGTTGATCCTTAACCATGCTGGCAATATAGCGTTTATTATACCCCAAACCGGGCTTTTGCTATCCGGAACCTTTAATCCGCATAGCTCACTTAGCCTTAAGGCAGATTTGGCAGCGGGGTATCGGCGCGAAAGAATAAGTTTACTGGCCGTCAGTTGAGCTTGTTTTCCTATCGTGCGCAGCACGTTTTTATCAGTATAATGTTTCTGGTATGTTTTTAAAAGCGTCAGCCTGGTTAGCCAGCCAGATGTTTGATCTGCGCTTGCAGAGTTTGAATATCGGATAGAAATAGAAAGTACCTCCTCAATAACATAAAACCTTGCGCCTGCGCCAGCCAGCCTGACATGAAGATCGGCATCTTCCCAAATACGTAAGCTGGTATCAAAGCCGCCTGCCGCTGAAAATTTTTCTTTTCGGTACAAACCATTAATGCCGCCGATAGGATGGCCGATGGTATATGAAACAGGGGACTGATTTATTTGCTCGTTCGAGTATTTCCAGTTAAGCAAAATATTTTTTTGATCGGTGCTGTACCAGTCAACATTACAGAGTACAACATCGTAATTGCCGGTTTGCGCAACGGCCACAGTCTTTACCAGGTAATCGGGATCTAAAAAATCATCAATATCATGAAAATGAAACCAATCGCCTTTTGCCGCCGATGCAAGTGTATTCCGTGCAAAACCGGGCCCCCGGTTGGTTTCTCCTTTTATTACTGTGCAGCCCCTTGCCTGCAGTACCGAAACCGTATTATCAGTGCTTGCATCGTCATAAAACAACACCTCGTCGAATGCTTTGTTTAAATTACCGATATTGGCTAAAAAGCCGTCAATGAATTTTTCTGAATTATAACATGGAACTAATAAGCTATACACTGTTTAATTGTGCAAAATCCGTTTTAATTTTTTGTAAGCTTTAACCAGCATTGGCGGCTCTCTTCTGTCGAGTCCTGCAAAGTAGGGGTGAGCCGGTGGCAGGTTGAGCCTGGATGGAATTGCGATTGTTTTTTTTTGCCTACCCGCTAAATCGTTAAACAACTCAATCCAACTGGCCAGGTTTTTATCCGAAGAGAATTGGTCGTTTATCAATTTTTGACAGTTTAAAGAGAACTCTTCCCATTTGCCGGCATTGTGCTTTAGGTATTCAATTTTCGATAACAAGCCTTCCGGACCATTGGTAAGTAAGCCGGTAATGCCATCGTGTACCAATTCGGGGACGCCCGAATTGATGGATTTGCAAACCGGTACTACACCGCAGCCCATCGCTTCCATTAAAGCAACAGGAATGCCTTCATAATCTGACATCAGCACAAACACGTGACTGCAAAGCAGCACCTGCTGAACATCATCGGGTAAGATGCTTCCCTTAAAAAAAACATTTGCGGGGTTGTTGTGCGCGTTAATAATATTATTCACCAAAAAGGCATCGGGGCCAGATCCATAAATATAAAAGGCAACATCGGGTAACTTTTGCGCACATCTGCAAAAAGAAGTTGTTATATCATCTATCCTTTTTTGGTCCTTAACTATCCTGCCAATGTACACTACATTAAATGTTTCCCCCGGCTTTAATAAGGCCTTCTGTTTAGGTACAGGGGCGCCACATGGTATTTTATATAGCTTGATGTGCTGGTTGCGTTGTTTTACGTTTTTGTATAATGTTTCTGATACCGTTACAACTACACTGACATTGGTGTCGTTACCTTCGGCAACAAACTGGTCAATTATCGCGGCGTATTCAGCATCGTCATTGTGAAGTACTGCAATAGTTGGTAAGCCGGCCTCTTTTGCCCATTTGGCGGCGTGCAGGGCTGGTACCATGTTTCCCGGTACAAATACATCAGCGTTTTCGGCCTTTAAATATTTCAGTATCCAGTTAACCTGCTTCCCGGTATAATGTGCGGTGGGTATTATTGTACATTTTATACCTTTTGCCCTCAGCTGGGGAATTGTAGTACAATCTCCCTCGGCCGCCCAGGCTATAAAAATCACGCTTATTTCAATATCATTTTTTAGTAAAGCCGGCAGTAATCTTATTAGCCAGGTATTTATCCCGTTAATGACATCTTTTCCGTCGTAAGCACAAAAAACAACTTTCACTGGGTTTATTTAAAGCTAATTTTGTCTAAAATGTTAATGATCCTGTTGTATGCCCGATAAAGTAACATTTTCTTATCCCAGTCATAAACCGGGCCATGGCCATCCTGGCTGCAAATAAGCTGGTGGTCTTTTTCTCGTGCCGCATCCAGGTAGGGGCTCGATGTTTTAGCATCTTCATGCACATTGGCAACCGATAATGGCTGTTTAATTAACCGCCGTGTATTGCCTTTAATAATGCGAAGCCAAAGCTCGTAATCTAACGAGCATTGCAAG
Source organism: Mucilaginibacter sp. KACC 22773 (assembly GCF_028736215.1). Lineage (NCBI taxonomy): Bacteria > Pseudomonadati > Bacteroidota > Sphingobacteriia > Sphingobacteriales > Sphingobacteriaceae > Mucilaginibacter > Mucilaginibacter oryzagri. The sequence continues at coordinate 5,731,045 of NZ_CP117883.1, read as the reverse complement.
GCCTCATTAATTGGCTGATGGATGCGGGCAGCCCAGAAGCACGAGGGCTGCGGCAGCGTAGGGATACGGATAAAATAATCTAATAACGGATTAACTTTTAAAAGTTCAAATCGCGCTGTGTTAACGTGAAAATTATAAGCATAGCCATATATAAAATCAACCTTGCCCGCTATAAAGCCACGGGCTACTAACCTAAAAACATCCTTCAAATAATAATCATCACTGTTTATCCAGGCCATGTAGTCGCCGGATGCCAAGCTAAAGCCTAAATTAATGGCATGGCTTTGGCCCTTATCTTTTTCACTTTGACTGTAACTGAGCCAGGGCGAATATTTTTCGATGATATCTTTAGAATTATCTGTGCTGCCGCCATCAATTACAAGATACTCCAGGTTAGGGTAGTTTTGTAACAATACCGAGCGAATGGTTTGCTCTAAAAACCGGCCCTGGTTATAAGAGGGCGTAATAATAGTTAGCTTAGGCCATGTTGTGTTATCGTCGTAAGCAGCGGGGCTGCTTTCTTCTGTCCACGGCCAGCCGGTTTTACCTGCAGGCGGGGCCGGCAGCAATTTTAACAAACCATCTTTTGCCGACTCCACCACGGGTAAAGGGTAAATCACGCCTCTTTTTTGGAATAACGACCGGTATACGGCAAGATCAGGAAGCGGGAGGTTCAATTTAGTGTTTGATGATGTTTTATGATCAGCGGCTTCCAGGTTTCCCATTCATGTTTTTCAAAAGCATGGCAGCCAAAGGGCAGTTCGCCATTTAGTTTTTTTAATGATAGGAGGGGAGATTCCTCTATCGAAAACCTTAAAGCCACTCCGTCGGCCGGTAATTTAAAAAACGGGTAAAAAACGTTTCCCCAATATTTAAAGAAGCCATCTTCATTATGGGTTCCCCAGACTTTAACTTTTCCCTTTAATATTTTAAGTAACCAGTAGCAGGCTTTGGTTTTCCGTAAAGAAAAGCCGCCGTTGCCAACATTGCTTATTTTATGGTTTGTTTTAAAAAGGTGGTTAATAAGATTTATAAACTTTGTATAACCTTTCAAAAGTTGCATCCGCCCGTCCCGGTTTTCATGTGGCATATGCGGTGCGCCAATGAAATCGTAATTTTTATTGCACCAGTAGGTCAATTCATCTTTAAAAACATAGGCATCCAGCTGATAAATAAGGATAAACTTATAGTCAAAAAATGATTTATAAAAGCTGGGCGATAACATTAATTGATTATACCCGGCTATGCTTTCAAAATAACAATCATCAAAAGTTAACAAGTTAAACCCGGCATCGGCGCAAATGCTTTTATAGGCATCCGGATTTAGCTTGTTTGGGCCTACAAATATGATAGGATGTTTTTTTAAGACAGATAAACATTGTTTTAGCGAAATAACCTCATTATCAGAAAGCTGTTGTTTGTATATTGGGATAACTACCGCGGTAAGCTTATTTGCCATTTTTTTGTACCCAAAGTTTGCTAAACCTGCTGATAACAGATTTTAATTTATTGGTGTAATACCCTGCGTTTGAGCCTATCAATATATTGTATCGCTCATAATTATCGGCTTGTTTATTAATGCTGATTTTTTGAGGATGGTGAATAGCCATAATTGTATGTTGTTCCATCTGGCTCTGGTGCGAGTTGCTATCAAAAGTATGTGTGGCGTGTGGGCCAAAGCCTATATTTGAAACCATATTTTTCCATGGTACGGCGCATAGACCGTTATTTTTCCAAATCCAATACATCCATTGATAATCCCAGGCATCAAGCCCGTTGATAATCATTTTTAAACTGCCTTCCCAAAGCCGGCGTTCCCTGCTGTTGGCAAATGTGTTTTGTATCACATTGGTCCTTACAGCTTCGGTTTCATCATCCAGCTTAAAGTTGTAATTGGCCCAGGCCCGCTTCCAGGTTGCCCAACCCCAGGCATGCGGATATCGTGAAAAATAGTATGTATCGGCATTTAATGGTTTGGGCTGATAGCTGGTACCGCAAATCATCATTACGCTGGCATCATTATGATATTTTTTTAACAGATTTTCGCAAAACTCAAAAAAACTCTGATTAGGGATACAGTCATCTTCCAGTATGATGCCTTCATCCACCTGCGAAAAAAACCAGGTGATGGCTGTAGCCGGCGCGAACCCACAGCCCAGGTTTTTAGATTGATATAGTGTTTTTACCTCGCAGTCCCAATCAATTTGTGATACTATTTGCTTGCACTGATTGCCCAGTTCAATGTCGGTAGGTTTATGTTCCCGCGGCCCGTCGGCAGCAATAAACAAGTACTTTGGCTGTTGTTTTCGGATTTCAGCAAAAACCTTCTCCGTGGTGTCCGGGCGGTTAAATATCAGGAACAAAATAGGTGTACTTAACACGTTAGGTGAGGGCGGATTGAAGTTTTAATTTGGTATAAGCAATTAAACATATGGCCCGTTTCCAAATGTTTAGCGGCGAGTTGGCCGATAAGGCCGCTCTTTGTAAATAAAGCCGCGAGTTGATAAATTCCTTGCCAAAAATCTTTTTACCAAAGTATTTCAAAAACAGTGCACCGCGGTCTTTATGAAATTCATTGTCAGGAAAATTGGTGCTTTGGCCACCAACAAAAAAGTTTGCTATAACAATGTTTACATATTGAAATGCCGTTGCGGTATAGCATCGTAAATTAAAATCATAATCGGCATTGGTTTTATATTTTAAATTGTAAAAACCGCACTTTTCAAACACCGTCTTATTGTAAAACATGGCCTGGTGATTTATGGTAAGGTCGAGTAATTTTTCAAGATTGTATTCGCCGTTGAAAATTACATTATCCAGGTTCCACTGGTTTTGGCCCCGCATTTTTACGTTGCCATAAATAACACCGGCGGAGGTTGTTTTAGAAACATTTGCCACCGACGTAATTACCTTATCATTGTATAATGTATCGTCGCTCCCTAAAAAATATAGCCAATCGCCATTACATTTGTTTATTCCCTTATTCATAGCGTCATAAATGCCATTGTCTTTTTCGGATACAAAGTTTATATAAGGGAAGGCAAATTGATATTGTTTGATAATGTTTAACGTATCATCAGTAGATAGTCCATCCATCAACCATACCTCCATATTGGCGTAGTCTTGGTTAACAATGCTGTCCAGGCATTTAGCCAAAGTTCCCGCCGCGTTGTACGTTGGGATTATGATAGAAATTTTGGGATCGTTAACAGGTTTAAGCGCCATTAAATATGGTTGCGGCGTAAAAACGGATCAGCCGAAGCTTATTAACGGGCCTTAGCCCCCAGAAGGATTTTTTGCCCAGTGGCAGTAAAACATTTTTTTGTTTATATGGATAGTAGGCCTCAAATATCCTGTTGTCCAGGTAGGCAGCGGTATTATTTAACAAATAAAACTCCCGGTGATCTTCCATAAGCTTAACCATATCAAGCCGGTTAAAGCTCATATTCATGCCCGTTGCCGACTTATTCCAGGCGTAAATGGGCTTGCTTAAGTAAAAACCCTGGCTGCCACTTGTTATCACCCTGATCCAAAAATCAACATCCTGTACCGAGTAGGAGTATTTGAGGTTATAGCCGCCAACTTTTTCCCAGGCGGCTTTTTTGCATGGGCTTGTACCCAATAGTTTCCAATCTATCCCCAGTTTTTTAATGTCGACTGTGCCTGCCGTTGTTATGCCGCTGCAATCTACAACCCCGGTTTGGCCGGTTTGTACGTCATTAAGGTAATAATTGCCAACTATAAAGTCAAACCCAGGATTTTGAGTAAAGGCCGTATAAATATCATCAATGGCATGTTCGGGGAAAATATCGTCGGCATCAAGTGGTAATATATACGGGGTGGTGGCGTTTGCAAAACCGATGTTACGTGAATTGGATAGGCCAAGGTTCTGTTGGCTATAAATCACGTTGTATTTGGTAAGTTTTGCCAGCAAATGTAAAAGCCTTAATGTAACGGGATTTGTTGAGCAGTCGTCAATAATAATTACCTCAGTTTGTTTATAAATATCGTTGTGGTATAGGGATCTTAATGCCTCAATTAAGCACATTTCTTCATTAAACACGCAAATTATGACTGATAATTTAAACACGATTTAACGAATAAGGATATAACCGGTTTGAATATACACATCACCCAAAAACAGAAACGAGTTTAAATACTGCCCTTTGCGATACAGGTTCGGGCTTTGCAAAAAGTTTTTTAATAACAAAGGTCACCATCTTCTTCCCTTTGTAATTAAGATGGGATATGATAAGATTGAGACATTGGGAATGGAAGTCTTGATTAAAGATGTACCATTTCACTTTATCTATAAGTACCTGTCTGAATTTATCGGGGGCGTGTTCTTTAAGCAAATTGCTATAAGCGTGAAATATAGGCGCAGCGATACCTGTATTTTGAAAGGTTGATTGGTTGCTATGTACCCGGTAATAAAAAAGCCTGTCGGGAATTGATTTAAACACTTTATCCGCAATAAGTAATTTTAACCAAAGGTGGTAATCTTCTGCGTTTTGGATATCAGCATCCTCTGTAAATCCGCCCACCTGTAGCAAAGCTTCTTTTTTTACCAATACAGCAAGAATAGGGATACGGTTTTGTTGAACAAAATCGGCGAAATTATCGCTGTTCCAAGCCGTTTTTACTTCTACATTATAATCTTCAACCTGGCTGTTTGTAAGGCTATAGCCTTGTGAAAAAAGTAGGTCGGTATTTTTATCTTCTGATATCAGTTTCGTCTGGATGGTCAGTTTATCGCTTGTCCATTTATCGTCGGCATCTAAAAAGGCTATGTATTTGCCATTACTGTTTTGTATGGCCAGGTTACGGGCTTTTCCCTGTCTGCCATTTTGTTGATACAGGTATTTAATCCTTTGGTCGGTAGCTCCAAAACGCTTTACTATTGTGGCTGTGTCATCTGTGGATCCATCATCAACAACAAGCAATTCCCAGTGAGGATATGATTGGTTGATAACGCTTTCAATACTTTCGGCAATATAATTTGCCGCGTTATACGCGGGCATTATTACAGAAACTAAATCTTTATCCAATTTAACGGAACAATGTCTGTTTTAGCCGATACAAACCAGTTATCAGGTGCAATAACCACCTTATCGGGATTGTTATTTAACCATGCGCCCCACCAGCTGTAGCTGCTGTTGGCAATAATGTTGTGGCTGCACAGGCTCATCAGGTACATGTCTTCCCAGGTGTTGGCCGAGGCCCCTGAAACAATGGTAACCTTATCACCCAGGAAATCAAAGTTTAACCTGCACCATTCCGGGTCATCCGAAAAAACAAAATAATGAGGGCTGCTTACCTGCATTTCTAATTTATCTTTTGCCTGTTGATAGTAAGATAGAGGTAGCGTGCCATGAAATGCGTTTACCTCGGGCCTCAAATAATCTCCGCGGCGTACGTGAATGCTTACCGGGTTTAATGCTTCGAGTATCGCATCCTTTTTTTCGATGTTTCCTGCCGGAAATTTAAAATCGTGTAAAAGTTGTTCTCTTATCGGTTTAAAATAATCTTCATTTTGAAAATAGCCATCCAAATAAATTGCAGGTGAGGTTATTGCCTGAAGATTGATAAACTCATTATTTTCTGTTTGACAGATGAACACTGCCCGGGGCGTCAGGATACGTTTAAGATACCTGTAAAAAACTTTCCTGCTTTCTATTAAAGGTTTCATAAACCTGTTTGCCGTTTTGAACCGGATATTGTTAAAAATTGCTAATTCAAAATGCCTTGCAGTAAGTGTGTTTGTGCTTGTGGTATTGCTGCTTAAAAAATTCAGATCAAAATATACCGGTTTGTTGCCGCATATGCTCCTGGCGGCAGCATATTGAAACATTTGGTTACCAAGGCCGCCCTGTAGTTTAACAATAAGCATTATTGTTTTTTAATAAATTGGTGCCGCAGTCAAACCGGGATACCTTTTGCAATTTATTATAGCGAAGAAATTTCTACCTGCATGGGATTGAGCAGGAACCCAACATTAGTCGTTCTGACAATTGAGCTATCTATGAACGTATCTGTTGCTTCTGATATGACAAATGAGGCCACATTTTCAAGGTAATGAACTGATCGTTCAAAGTTAGAAAGCCCAACTGTTAAGTTATAATTGCCAGGCGCAAGTATTAAGTGCGTTTCTTTAAAAACGGCTTCATAATAACCTTCATCCAAATCTGTTTTTGTGCTCCAGGAGGTGCTAATGTTAACATCGATAAAACTATTGATGCCCAATCCAATAATAAAGTGTTGTGCTTTTTTATTGATTTTAAAAAATACGCGTATTTGCCAATTTTGGCCAACCGGTATCTCCTGGATAACGTTGCCGTAACTATTTTCAATTTGTATTTTTGAAGTATAGCCAATCATTTCGTCGGCGTTATGGGGCAACGGGATTTCGAACACGGCTTTTTTTACCTTCGAATCCTGTAAGTACTGGTCAATAACGCTTTCTGTTTTTCCGATGCATATCAGCTTCCCGTTTTCCAGTAACATGCCATGTTTACAAAGCTTTTGTATTGCCGCCATATTGTGGCTTACAAATAGTATTGTTCGTCCTTCACCTTTGCTTACATCGCCCATTTTGCCCAGGCATTTTTTCTGAAATTCCGCATCGCCAACGGCCAACACTTCATCAACTATCAAAATTTCCGATTCCAGGTGGGCGGCCACCGCAAAGGCCAGGCGCACATACATTCCAGACGAGTAGCGTTTTACCGGCGTATCAACATAACGTTCAACGCCCGAAAAATCAACTATTTCATCAAACTTCCGTTTTATTTCGGCTTTTCGCATTCCCAGGATGGCGCCATTGAGGTAAATGTTTTCGCGGCCGCTTAGTTCGGGATGAAAGCCCGTACCAACTTCAAGCAGGCTGGCTATACGCCCCTTTATTTTTACCGATCCGGTTGTAGGGGCAGTAACCCGGCTTAATATTTTCAGAAGTGTACTTTTGCCAGCACCATTGCGGCCTATAATACCAATAGCATCGCCTTGTTGAATATCAAAGTTTATATCTTTCAAACTCCAGACAACATCACTATCGCCTTTTTTTGAGCGATCATTAACCTCGCCTATTTTCAAAAAGGGGTCTTCTTTGCCACGGATCCTGGCCCAATAGCGTTCCAGGTCGCGGGATAAGGTACCGGTGCCTATTTCGCCCAGTTGATAAGCTTTTGAAAGGTTTTCGACTTTAATTACCGGTGACATATTTTTTATACAGTATCAACAAAGGTGCGTTCAACGCGGTTAAAAATTATTATTCCAGCTAAAAGTATAACAGTAGTTATTAGGGTTGTTATACCCAGCGATAACATGCTAAATGTTCCCTTGCCTAAAAAACCATACCTGAAAGCTTCTATTATGGGCGTCATCGGGTTGTACTCTACCAGCCAGGCATATTTGGGATACTTTTCTTTTACGGCAGACAAAGGATATATAACCGTTGTCAGATACATCATAAGCTGTATGCCGAAAGTGATCAGAAAACTAAGGTCGCGGTATTTTGTGGTTAATGCAGATATGATCATTCCAAGCGCTAAGCCCAGCATAGCCATTAATATAAGCAAAAACGGAAACAGCAAAAGGTAGGCATTGGGATGAACATTTGAACCTTTTATAGAATAAAATATCATAGTTAGCACAAAAAGCGCCATCTGCACTGCAAAACGAATGAGATTGGAAACAACAATGCTTAACGGAACAATTAGCCTTGGGAAATAAACTTTACCAAATAAGCCAGCATTTGTTACAAATACTGCCGACGTTTTGATGAGGCAATCAGCAAAATAATTCCAGGCGGTAATGCCGGCCATGTAAAACAAAGGCTTGTCTAAATTATCGGCAGATATGTTGGCCAGGTTTCCAAATACAAAAGTGTATATAATGGTTGTAAATACAGGTTGGATAAAAAACCACAAAGGCCCAAGGATGGTTTGTTTATAAAAAGAAACAAAATCGCGGCGTACCAGCAGCATCAGCAAATCGCGGTAATGCCATACGTCTTTCAGCTTTAAATCGAGCAGGCTGCCATTCGGGCTTAATTCAATATCCCATTCTTCTTCTATAGGTATACTCATTCGTTTAGTAGCAGTTGTAATTTTTTCATATAATCTGTTTCATTAAAATACATCAAGCATTTTTTTTGTAAATTTTCGCGTCTTGCCGGTGTCAATGGGGTGTCTAAGTAGCCGGTAATGCAATTGTATAGCTGGGCAGGATCATCGGCATTGATGGCTTTGCCCAACTCACCGTCCCTTATAGCATCAATGCTACCATCGGCATTGCCGCAAATAACAGGCAGGCCGCAGGCCAGCGCCTCAATAAATACAATGCCAAATCCTTCTTTTTTGCTTGGCAACACAAACACATCGGCCAGTAAAAAGTGATCAGATAGCTCATCTTCCTCAATAAAGCCGGTCAAAATTACTTGTTCGGTTACGCTGTGTTGTGCTATCAGTTTTTTTATTCTGACCTCTTCTTTGGCATCGTACTTCCCAGCCAGGATATACTTGATATCGGGATAGCTGCTTTTTATTTTACTTACAGCTTGTATAACATGCTCGTAACCCTTGTATTGCTCAGTAGATGCCAGGCGGGTGAGGGTGAAAATTACAGGCTGTTCCGGGTTTAATTTATAGCGGGCCAACAAATGCCGCGGTTTTTGAAAATTGACAGGCAATTTCATAAAAGGGTCAATTGCATTATTCAGTACGGTGCAAACAGCGGGGTTAAGATTGTGCCTTATTATCATTTGCCCACGGGTAAAATTGCTTACACATATAACCTTGTCGCAACGTTTTAACATGTATGTTTTAACCGGCGAGAGTGGCCGCCAAACTTCTATGCCGTGGGCAATAACCCATACTTTGCATTTGGGATTAACTAATTTTATAAATAAACCAATAACTGCAAGGTTAATGTGGCTCAAAATAACTATATCGGGTTTTACAGACCTGCTTATGGCCCTTAAAACAAAGCCTATTTTGTTTACACCGAAACCTTTAAACGCGCCGGATGGCAGGTATTGTGGCATCAGGTCGTTGTTTTTATCATAGGCCGACCATAACTCAAAATGCCAGTTAATGTTTTGCGAAAGCTGATATAAGGAATGCCCCAATGTACGGGTCATTTTTTGAATTCCACCGGTGCTGCTAAACGTCTGTAAGGTAAAAAGGATCACTTTTTTAGACATAGGGTTGTATCTGGTAAAGTGCAAAAGCTTTTGACCAGTGGATTTGATTGTTCGTAAACTTTTTTATTGTTTTTTTTACCAGCTTGCCTTTATATAAATTACTATCGCCTATTGGCTTATACTGGCTCATCCAGCGCTGCAAAGGAAAGCTAAAGCCCATTTTGGGCCTGTTCCAGACAGCCTGTGGCAACAGGTCGTTAAAACTGTCAATAAGTACTTTTTTGGGTTGTAGCGGGTTAAAACGTATTGCGGGCGAAATGCGTTCGGCCAGGGTTGTGAAATCTTCATCTAAAAATGGTACCCTTACTTCCAGGCCATGGTTCATACTCATTACATCGGTGTCCCTTAATAACTGATTTTTCATATAAAGGTTTGCCTCAAACCATGAAGCTTGTTCTGCGTCGTAAACACATCTTTTTTGCGCTTCCTGACTGTCAAAAAGTACTTCTTTTACCTCTCTGTCGCCAATGTCAAGCATCCGCGCAATATCGCCCGTTGAAAATAATCCGCGCAATAAAAGATAATCGGCTATCGGGTTGTCATTTGCCAAAAAAGCAAGCTTTTTGTACGGATCGGGCAATAATTCCTGAACGGCCGAGAACAGGAAAGGAGGGATTTTTTTTAAATATTTTAGATATCCGATCCGGGTAAATGAGGGGTAACCGCCAAAGTATTCATCGGCGCCTATGCCAGACAATACTGCTTTTAAGCCATCCTCGTGCGCGTATTTGCTGATAAACCAACTGTTGATGCCATCAGTGGTCGGCATATCCATGGCGCTGATAATTTGCGGCAGGTGGGTTTCAAAATCCTGTTGCCTTACTAAATGCGAGAAGTTTTGGCCACTTAGTTTATCAAGTACCAGGCGCTGATACGCCTGCTCGTCATAGCTTTTTTCATTAAAAAAAATGGATATAGTTTTAAGCTGTTCTTTTTTTTGCTTATCGGCCAGTAACGTAATCAGGCTCGAATCGGTACCGCCGCTTAAAAATACCCCTAACGGGGCATCGGCTATTAGCTGGCGTCCTACTCCATTTATCAAAGCTTGTTTAATAAGGTGCCGCGCTTCATCAGCATCTGTTATCTGATTGTTGTATCCTCCTGTTATTTTGTAAGCATCTATAAAATAGGTAGATGATGTATGGTCCCAGCATAAGTAATGGCCTTTGGCAAGACTGAATACGTTTTTTAACGTAGTATAAGGTTCCGGTATATGTCCAAAAGCCAAAAAACGTATCGGCCATGAAGCATCGTTACTATTAGTTATACCGGCAGCAATAAAAGCCCTTGTTTCAGATGCGAAGCTTAACTGGCCGGCCTGGGCAAAATAATATAAGGGCTTTACGCCCGCGGTATCACGTACCAGGTAGGTGAGTTTTTTAATGCTATCAAACAATGCAAAAGCAAACATGCCCCTAAACTTGCAGAAGGCTTCGGTGCCCCATTGCATGTATGCGGCTATGATAACTTCGGTATCGGTAACCGAGGTGAATTGTGCACCAAGGGTTAAAAGCTCGTTTCTGATTTCCAGGTAATTATAGATTTCGCCGTTAAAAGTTATCCACGTTTTTTGCCCGGGATCGGCCATTGGCTGGTGCCCGTTTATGCTCAAATCAATGATTGATAGCCTGCGGTGCCCAAAAGCAAGGCTGTTTTTTTCGTCGAAGAACACGCCCTCATCATCAGGACCGCCGTGCTGCAATGCCTGGCACATGGCCTTAACTTGTTCTTTGATTAGTTGAGGCTGTAAGCGATTGTTAATTACACCTGTTATCCGGCACATTTTTAGTTAAGTCTGTTCATAGCTTCGCCCGGTAAGTCACATGTATTATTTGTAACTTATTATTAAACAGCTTGTTGTGTTTTTATTTAGCTGCTGTTTATTATGTTGTCGACCCGAAATGGGTTCAATTTAACTTTTATTTAAAATAAAGTAAAATTCAGTTAAAATCTTTCAATGTATGAGGCAGCAACATGTACTATTATGGAGCATCCAATACTTTCAAGCCTCAATATCAATTGCTTTTGTGATCGTTGTGATATTATTTCACCAGTCATCCCTTTTAACGGCCCGCCTTTTATCATGATTTTTTCCCCGGGTTGCAGGTCCTGTTCGGTTACCTCTAATTCATAGGGGCTGGCCATTAATAACTTTAACTCTGTTATCTGGCGGTCGGGCATTGAGGCGGGCTTTCCCATGAAATATAAAAATCTTGATATACCTTTTGTCATCAATATATCAGCCTGCTCATGTTGGGCAATGTTAACAAATATGTACGATTTAATGAAGGGTTCTTCAACCCATTTTTTGCGGTCGCTCCATTGTTTTAACTGGCGGTGCAAGGGAAGGTAAGCTTCAAACCCTTTACCGGTTAGTGCCTGGTATGCTTTTTTTTCGGCACGTGGCTGAGTATAAACCGGATACCAGTTTTTTGTTGAGCGTGCATTTAAATCCATTCTTTATATAAGTATGCAAATTTTATTTAAACCATCGCCGTATGTCCCACCATTTATTTTTGTCGTCTTCCAGGTAATATCCTGATCCTGAATAGCCGCTATAATCTGAATAATAGTAATACCGGGCTCCGGCACTATCGCCACTGAATTTGGTAGTGTAATATCTTGAATGCAAAAGGTCCTCTTCAAAAGCATTAAGCACTATTACAGTATTATCAAGATGATATTCCTGGGCAATGCGCTGCGGTACACTGGCCGCATAAAATTTTGACTTGCCCGACCGGATTACAAAAACATTAATATCACTTACCCTGATCAAGGGAATAGCGTCAGATACCAGGCCTATAGGAGCGGTATCAATCATTACGATATCATATTTTAATTTTAGCTGGTTTATCAAAGCCTGCATCCTGTCACTATGTAATAATTCAGATGGGTTAGGGGGCACTGGTCCCGAAACTATAAAATCGAGGTTCTGTTGGTCAGAATGTAGTATAATGTCTTCCATCTCGTTTTGATGGGCAAGGTAATTGCTTAATCCCAGGTCATTAGGTACATGGAAGGTTTTATGTAGTTTTGAGCGTCTTAAATCTGCGCCTATAAGTACTACTTTTTTATCAATAAGCGATAAGGTGCTCGATAAATTTACAGCTACAAACGATTTGCCTTCACCGGCAACTTCGGATGTAATACAAATTACTTTACTCAATTTTTCTGAGGCAAGGAAACTAAGATTTGTGCGTACCGAACGTACGGACTCGGCGAAAATAGACCGTGGTTTGCTCAACGCCAAAACCTGCTTGCTGTTTTCGTCAATTATGTCGGGGTATTTTCTTATAATACCCAGGATAGGTATGGCCGTAAGGCTTTCGATAGTCTCCTTATCATAAATATAAGGGTTTAGCACGCGTATTAAAATAATAAGCCCCAGGCCAATAGCCAGGCCAAAAATAATTGCCGACCGGTGGATATCATGCTCATTTGGCGATACCGCGTTAAAGTTGGGTTGGGCAAATTCAATTACCGTAGCGCCCGGCAATATCCCAGCGCGACTTATTTGCGCCTCCAGCTTTTTTTCGGACAAGAAAGAGTATACTTTATCGTTAATTTCGAAGTCGCGTTGCAAGCTCACCAGGTCGCGCTGGGCAGCGGGTAAGGCCATTATTGTTTGGTTTACCTGCGATAGCTGGCTATCTAAATAAGCCATATTTTTTTCGATGCTGCTGCGAATACCTTTTATGTTATTTAACGCGGTAAGCTTGGTTTGTAAAATTTGTTGGTTAACCTCCTGTAAAGGTTGGGAGTTTGGCGTAAATGTTTTTAATAGACCCGATCTTTCAGATATCAGCCCGTCTAACTTATTAATCAGGGCGTTTAGCGCAGGTAAATCAGTTCCGCCGGCGCTGAAGTTCAATGTCACGTTATCTTTTTCTTTGGTAATTTGATCTTTGAGCTGATCGAGCGAAATAAGCTGGATTTTTAACAACGATCTGTTCGATTCAATCTCGGCGGCTTTTGATGCCGATGTGGCTGATGCCGAGTTTACATCAAGTATCTTGTTTTTATTTTTATATTTTTCTATTGAGCTTTCAGACCCTTTTACCTCATTTGATAAGAATGATAGCTGACTATCGATAAAATCGATCATTTGCGAGGCCGACTGTGCTTTTTGGTTACGGTCGAATATCACGTATTCTTTCATGATATTGTTAAGCACATCGGCCGCAAACTGTGGGTTCGAGTCGGTTTCCTGGATGGAGATGATATTGGTATTTTTTCCTGTTTCTCCGGCCCTTAGGCCACCCTGTACCCTGCCTATATAATCTTCGGGGATGTTGAAATTAAAAAGGTAAATGGTGCTATTATCAATGGCTCCGGGGTATTTTATATTGAAACTGGTATTGCCAATGGTTACAGGGCTGTTATACCTGTAATTATTTTTTATTTCTTTATCGCCCGCTTTATAGCTTAGGCTAAACGTTTGCCTGTCAATTGGCCTATAGCTAATTTGTTCATGAAAAAAATTTAAGCTGTCAAATTTTATTAACTGAATGTTTAATGGTTTTGATGGATAGGTTTCTGTAGTACGCACGCGGCCCGAGAGGTAAAAACTTACCCGGTAATCCATATCCTTAATAGCGCTAAGTATAACGTTGCGGCTTTGCAGCACCGATGTGATGCTTTGTATTTTTGAGGGACCGCGCTCGGGTACTGCCATAACAGTTATCAGGTCAGATACCTCAGATTTTTTTTCTTCTATTTTAAGCGTACCGGATGTTGCATATGTTTTTGGTGTATACCACAAATAAGCATATGAAATAACTACGGCAATACCTACAGATGTTGCTATCCAGTACCATCGGCTCAATAATATTTTACCTAACTTAAAATAATCAATTTCTTGATTGGGCAGTTTTCGTTGAAATTTTTCTGTCTCTTCCATTAGCGGCGTGAAAGCGATAAAACTAATAAGGCCGTATTAAATAAAAGTAATATGGGCTGTGCAAGAGTTGATATGTTTTGTAAATTATCGTTACGTATGGAACGTTTGTTGGGCGATGCATAAACAATATCACCGTTTTGAAGTATGGCCCTCGGGTCGTTTATGGATTGTATGTCCCTCAGATTAATATAGGTTACCTGCGGGTTTTTTTGATCGCCGCGTATAATTTTTATGTTTGTTTCGTTTGCCTTATCTGACAGGCCTCCGGCCTGTCCAATCATTTCAACTAATGTAGTCCTGTCTTTTACTAAAGGAAAGTTTCCCTGTCCTTTAAATTCTCCAAGTAGCGTCACTTTTAAATTTGTAATCTTTAATTCAATTATGGGATCTTTAAGTAGGTTTTTACGGTAAAGGTCCTCAATAAGTTTTGCTGCCTGTACACGTGTAAGTCCCGATACAGGTATATGCCCAATAACAGGCAGCGCTATGGTGCCATCTTCTTCTACCTGGTAAACCTGTCCTGTACCGGCAACTCCGCCACCACCGGTGCCCGAAGCCGACGGACTTTCATCAACAACATATTTGATATTTTGCAGGTTTCGTATCTGCAGTAAATCCTGGGGCTTTATATGGTAGCTGGTCAAATCACCATTGCTCCTTTGTGATGTATCAGGATTAATATTAGTTGCTTTTTGTTCAAAAAGTATTTGGTATTGTTTACCCGAACATGAGGTTAAAACAAGAGTTATTAAAAAGAAGGAAAAAAAGTAGATTATTATACGCATAGGGACGATAACTTATGCTTAATGTGTTTATAATTTTGCAATATTTTCAAAAATACATAATTTGCGGGTATTAGTGCGGTGTATTTTTTCAATTTTCAGGGTTTGAAGGTATCGTTAATTACAGTTGTTTATAATGCCCAGGATACAATTGCCAGATGTATCGAATCTGTTATCAGCCAAAAACATCCCGATATTGAACACATAATCATCGATGGCGGATCAACAGATAACACCCTTCCAATCATCAATCAGTACCGTTCATCAATCAGCCATTTGGTTTCCGAGCCTGATAAGGGAATATATGATGCCATGAATAAAGGCATTAAGTTGGCTACCGGCCAAATTATAGGGACGCTGAATGCCGATGATCGTTTGGCCGGTGCTGATGTTTTATCGGCAGTAGTTAAGGCATTTATTGAAAATAGCGCCGAGGCTGTATATGGCAACTTGCTGATTGTAAACCTTGCCGGCCAGGTTAAACGCAAATGGAATTCTAAGCAATGCGGGGTCAATTCCTTTAACCTGGGCTTTATGCCGCCGCATCCCACCTTTTACTGCAAACGGGAATTGTTTCAAAAATTGGGCTTTTACAGTCTTCAATATGGTTCTGCCGCCGATTACGAGCTAATGCTGAGGTTTATGCACCAGTATAAAATCAGGAACTTTTATTTAAATAAAGTAATGGTAATTATGCAGGGTGGCGGAGTTAGCAACAGCAGTTTAATAAACAGGGTTAAGGCCTGGAGCTTTGATTTAAAGGCGATGCGCCAAAATAACATCATGGTTCCTGTGCTGGCACTTGTATTAAAACCATTGCGGAAAATTTATCAATATTTTTAATTTGAAATTAAACTTTTATTAAACGCTTGCGTATAACGGCTTAACAATAAAACGAATTGATCTTAATACCCCCACACAATGCTTGAACTTTTACATTCGTCTCATTTAATTTACAATATTTTAATAGTAGTATTTTCAGCATTAATTACACTGCTATGTATCCCATCTATATTACATGTTGCGCGTTCAAGGCACTTGTATGATGACGTTGGCCATTTCAGGAAACAACATGACCATGGCATTCCGCGTTTGGGCGGTGTGGCCATTTTTGTAAGCTTTACCATTACTACACTGTTATTTAGCATAATTGATAAAGCACTCCCGCTCAGTTATGTGCTTATTTCGTGCATCATACTTTTTGCAATGGGATTAAAGGACGATCTTTCCGGCGTTAATTCAAGCACCAAGTTTTTAATCCAGTTTGTAGTTGCGTTAATATTGGTATTGCTGGGCGATATCCGTATTACCAGTATGTATGGTGTATTTGGCATTACGCTGTTGCCCTACCTGCCAAGCGCTGCATTATCTGTATTGCTTATTATGCTTATCGTAAATTCTTTCAATTTAATAGATGGGATAGATGGTTTGGCCGCTACTACCGGCATTATTGTAAACGGCGCATTTGCGTTTTTATTTATGTATATCAGGCAATATGAGCTTGCCGCCATTTCGCTGGCAATGGTGGGTGCTGTTATCGGGTTTTTAAAATTCAATATTACGCCTGCCAAAATATTCATGGGCGATACAGGCGCGTTGCTTATTGGCTTAATATCGGCAGTGATGGTTGTTAAGTTTATCGAGGTAACAAAAATTGAGCATAAAAACATCCCGGCTATCAGTCATGCACCCGCATTGGCTATAGCCATATTGATAGGCCCGGTATTTGATACTTTAAGGGTGTTTGTCTTGAGAATTGTAAGCGGTAAATCGCCTTTTGAGGCCGACAGGAACCATGTTCATCACCGTATTTTGAGGTTAGGACTTAATCACCTGCAAACAACCCTGTGCTTATCAATAATAAATTTATTATCAATAGGGATGGTGTTTATGTTTGATGGCTTGAGTAATTCATTGCTCATCGTGTTCATCCTGTTTATTTCGATAATAACTAACTGGATTATTACATTTAGCCTGCGCTCAAAAGAACGTGAGCGAGTTGCTCTCCGTAATTTTTTCGCTTAATCACATTTGTTTATTTTGCCATCTTTTGTAAAGTATTTACAACTAAAGTAGTTACAACGTCACTAAATCAGTGTCGTTGTAAATACCCGTTCATCTTCATTAACTTTGCGCTCTCCATAAAAAAAACACAAAAGAAGATGAAGATCGCTATAAATGGTTTTGGCCGTATTGGGCGCATATTTTTGCGAAATATCCTAAACCGGCCAGGTATCGAGGTAATTGCT